>JAFVCN010000010.1 GCA_017479205.1 Candidatus Saccharimonadota bacterium | reverse complement strand
GGTTCAAAGGAAGGAAGTACTAAATTGTTAGAACTCTTCGGAATGCCGTTTGAGAAGAAGGAGGAGAAGTAGTATGGCTAAGAAATCTGCAGTCCTCCGTGATCAAAAGAGGCAAAAGATGTACGACAAATACAAAGAGAAGCGTGCAGCTCTTAAAGTAGCTGGCGACCTTGAAGGTCTTCAGAAGCTTCCGCGCAACTCTTCTCCGACGAGACTTAAAAACCGTGACCTCCTCGATGGACGTCCACGTGGTTATATGCGCCGTTTTGGTATGAGTCGTATTACCTTCCGTGAAAAAGCAAGCAAGGGCGAAATCCCTGGTGTAACAAAGAGTAGCTGGTAAGGAGAAAGGAGAAAAGATATGTCATTACAATCAACAGATCAAGTAGCAGACTTTATCACCCGCATCCGTAACGCTATTCTTGTCGGTAAAACCGAAATTCGCGTTCCGACTTCAAAATTAAAAGTTGCCGTTGCGGAAGGTTTGAAAAAAGGTGGTTATATCGAGGCAGTCGAAGTTGAAGATGCGAAACCTCGCGGAATCCTTCATGTTACGATTAACAACCCTGGTGAAATTGCTAAAATTAACGAGATTTCAAAAGTTTCTAAACCAGGTCGTCGTGTTTATGCGGCGGCAGACGAAATTCCTAAAGTTAAATCTGGACGCGGTATTGTCCTCGTCTCGACCTCAAAAGGAATTATGTCTGGCGAAGAAGCAAGAAAAAATCGTCTTGGTGGCGAAATCTTAGTAAAAGTTTATTAAAATTAAACTTCAAAAATACCCCTGTAAATGGGGTATTTTTGAGCGAGAGATAGTTCTATGATAATGAACGAGCAATAATATTAGTTTTCTCGGGACCTGCCGGAAGGCCAGCGCCTGAGGCAGAGGAGCCGGGGACTCCGTAGTCCGAGCAAATTAGGGGCTTATTTTTTATTGGGAATATAATATATATATTATATATATTACAACATATTTTAGTCAATAAACATAAGCGTTAACAGAGGTGGATACATTGACATAAAAAGCAACCTGTGCTATAATTAGAATAATAAAGGTTTTTAAGAAAGTTGAGTTGTTTTGGGTATTACAGAGAGCGTTGCCTATCTTCAGGAATCGGTAGAATTACCGAGCTTTTCTGCAAGCCTAAAACGTTTTCTTTGGAAAACTAATTTTATCGCTTATTCCGCAGTAAAGCGAGTGCTTGATTTTGTCTTTGCGGGATTACTTCTAATCTTGCTATTTCCAGTAATGATGGTCATTGCAGCTTTGATTAAGAAAGAGGACGGAGATCCGATTATCTTCAAACAGCTTAGAACTGGTCGAAATGGCAAGGATTTTTATATCTATAAATTCCGTACGATGCCAGTTTCAAATGACGTTTTAGATAAAACTTGCGCTGATAGACATACTAAAATCGGTACACTTCTTCGTAAAACTTCGCTTGATGAACTTCCGCAACTATTTAATATCGTAAAAGGAGAAATGAGTTTTATTGGCCCGCGTCCTTGGATTACTGAATATTATAAAGCAATGAACTATCGCGAACGTACTCGTACGGTTGTCCGTCCTGGTATTACCGGTCTAGCGCAGGCAAACGGTAGAAATGGTATCTCGATTCACGAGAAAATTGATTTAGACCTTGAATATGTTAAAACTTATTCAATTTTTACTGATATTAGAGTAATCTTTGAATCGGTAAAAGCTGTTTTATCAAAAGAAGATGCTGATGCTGGTAAGGGCGTAATCCACGACGAACTCGAAGAGCTTCGCGCCGAAAATAAACTTTTTATCGGATTATAGTTTTTATTCTTCCTGCTGGTTCTGGTATGATATAATATTCTTATGAATATATTTTTGGGAATCTTAATCGGCATTTTAGTTTTAATGGCTGTGGTGACGATTCATGAGTTTGGACATTTTATTGTTGCGAAACGAAATGGCGTAAGGGTTTTGGAATTTGGGATCGGTTTTCCGCCAAAAGCGAAGACTTGGCTACATATTCCGGTTGAAAAAGCAAAAGAATACTGTAAAAAGTTTAATTTTAGCGATAAGTTAACTAAGCGACTCCTAAAGAAAGCCGATAGTAAAACGAAAAAGAATAAGAAATGGCTCTGGATTCCGCTACCGAAATCGGAGTGGTATGAAGAGAAAGATGGGGAGCTAGCGCCGAAGCCTCAGGATTATCTAATTTTTAGTTTAAACTGGTTACCGATTGGCGGTTTCTGTCAGATGGATGGCGAAACTAATTTAGATACTAGAAAAGGTACTTTTGGGGCGGCTAGCCTTTGGAGTAAAACTAAAATTTTGTTTGCGGGTGTAGCGATGAACTGGTTGCTCGCGATTGTAATATTTACAGTTTTAGCCTTAACAGGAATGCCGGAATTAGTTAATAATCAGTGGCGACTAGATAGTGATGCTATACAAGTAGGTAGGACAATCGTTTCAGTAAAAACAGTGATTGACGATTCTCCGGCGAAAAATGCTGGATTGTCTGAAGGCGATAGAATAATCTCGGCGATTGATACTGAAACTAATGAGGAAACGGAAATAGATTCAGTTTATACTTTGACTGATTTTAATAATAATCACGCCGAGAAAGAGGTTAAATATAAGGTAGAGTCGAAAGTTCTAACTGAAGAATGTGCGAGCGAAAAGGACTGTAAAGATTTTACCTATGAAACAGTTTATGTACCGGTAGTTTTAAACTCAAAAGATGCTGAATATCTACTAGGTATTTCGATGAGTCAGGAAGGTCAGACTTTATATCGCTCGACTTGGTCTGCGCCGATTGTCGGAGTCGTAACGACTGCTCAGTTAACCGGCGAGACTTATCGTGGTATCGGAGTGTTAATTGGAAATCTTTTTTCGGGAGTAACTAGCCAGTTTAGTGCTGATGAAACGGTTAGAGATGAAGGTAAAGCTAAAATAGAAGCTGCTGGAGATTCAGTTAGCGGCCCAGTCGGAATTGTAGGTGTTTTGTTCCCGGCGATTGCGGAAACTGGTCTTGCTAATACTTTGTACCTGATGGCTATTATTTCGATTTCGCTTGCTTGTATGAATGTATTGCCGATTCCGGCCCTAGACGGAGGAAGATGGTTCTTAATCGTACTCTTTAGAATTTTAAGAAGACCGCTAACTCCTGAAACTGAAAATAAGATTGTCAGCCGCGCATTTGCGTTTCTACTAATTCTAGCTGGAATTATTACAGTCTTAGATGTAATAAAAATCTTTAGTTAGGAGTGAAGATGTCTCAAGAAAATAAAACGGTAAAAAAGCCTAAAAAGACCGATACTAAGGAATCAGTTGTAAAAACTATTTCTCTGATTGCCTGGGCTAGTTTTTCGACTATTATTGCACAATTTATCGTAATTTTACCACTATCTTTAGTCTTTAACCGAGCGGCGCTCGAATCTCCGGTCTTAACTACGATTTATACGGCGTTAATCTATATAGTGTCTGCGGCCTTAGTAATCTTTGTTCCGAAATTAGTAAATAAGAATTTTACAACAAATAGAGAGGAACTGGGGCTGTCAGGTCTGCCGACTTTTACGGATATTGGAATCTCGATTTTAAGTATTATTGCGACTTTTATTGTTGCGGGGGTTCTATTTTCAGCCTTAACTATTTTTCCGTGGTTTAACGCTACAGAAACTCAGGAAATCGGCTATTCAACGCAAATCGTCGGGCTTGATCGTGTTGTAGCCTTTTTAGCGTTAGTAGTAATTGCACCGTTTTTCGAAGAATTAGTATTCCGTGGCTGGCTTTATGGAAAACTTAAGAAATATAATTCAGTTCCGACGGCTATCCTGTTAGTATCGCTACTTTTTGGCATATTACACGGACAGCTTAATGTCGGTATAACTGTTGGGGTTATGAGCGTGATTATGTGTATTGAGCGTGAGCTGACTGGCACGATTTATGCTGGGATTTTAACTCATATGTTAAAAAACGGAATTGCTTTCTGTTTACTATTTCTAGTTTAGCTTCCTGTATTTTTCTATAGTTTTATGATATGATAGAAGTAATTTAAAGGAGTTTCTATGTTTGATTCTAAAGAATATCGAAAAGCGATGGAAGCAGTAATCGAGCGTTTTAATGGCGAGATGGCAAAAGTCCGTACCGGACGCGCACATCCAGATATGTTAGCTGGGGTAAAGGTTGAGACTTACGGTCAGTATATGCCGTTAAATCAGGTTGCGAACGTAACGATTGCGGATGCAACGATGCTACTCGTTACGCCTTTTGATCCTACTACGATTGCAAACATTTCGTCAGCGATTCGCGCAGACCAGACATTAGGACTCAATCCATCTGATGATGGTAGGGTTGTGCGTGTACCAGTTCCTCCGCTAACTGAGGAACGTCGCAAGGAAATCGTTAAAACTGCGTCTTCTAAAGTTGAGGAGGCAAAAGTCGGGATTCGTAATGTCCGCGAAGACGCTCGTAAGGAGTTAAAGACTGCTGAGCTGCCAGAGGATGTTAAGAAACGTGGCGAGAAGGAAGTTGACGATATGACGAAAGAGTTTAATGATAAAATCGACTCGCTATTTAAAGAAAAAGAAGCTGAAATCTTAAAGATTTAATTAGAATTAAAAAACAGGTTTGAAATAAAACCTGTTTTTTATTGTTTAGTTAATTTCTATGATTTTTCCCTTATTTCCGTTTGGAAGCTCGAAGGCATCGCCGACTTTTTTACCCATAAGGGCCTTTCCGATCGGAGAAACGTCGGAGATTTTACCGTTCAGCGGATCGGCTTCAACTGCTCCGACTACTGAATAAGTATTTTTCTTTCCAGCAAGCGAAACGGTTACGGTCGCACCCATTGAAACTTTATCATGAGATGCGTTTCTAATAATTTTTGCTGATTTAAGAATGTCCTCAATCTCTAAAATACGATTTTCAACCTGCTTTTGTTCTGAACGGGCGGAAGAATATTCCTCATTTTCAGAAAGGTCACCAAATGCACGAGCTGTGGCTATTCTTTCAGCGATAGCTGGGCGCTGAGAAATAAGATTTTCTAGCTCTTTTTCAAGTTCAGCTTTACCCTCTTTGGTTAAACTAACAGTTTTTTTCATAGTTTCTAAAATACTCCATCCAGACCAAAAAGTCAAGGCTTAAGCTATGGAGTTTTAGAGGTTACTGTGATATACTTAAAGAGATATTAACTGCGAGATAGAAATGAGATTAAGCAAAAGTTTTATTAAGACTTTCCGAGAGGTTGGAAAGGAAGAAACCGCAAGAAATGCGGAGCTTTTAATTAAAGCCGGTTACATAAATAAAGAGATGGCGGGAGTATATTCTTATCTGCCGTTAGGTTTAAAAGTGCTTCGAAACATCGAGAATGTTATTCGCGAAGAACTAAACGCAATCGGCTGTGAGGAAATTCAGATGACGGCGCTACAAAATCCTGAACCTTGGGAAAAATCTGGCCGTTGGAACTCTGAAAAAATGGATATTTGGTTTAAGACCGACCTTTCTTCTGGCGGACAGCTTGGACTTGCGCCGACTCATGAAGAGCCGATTACGAATTTAATGAAGAAATTTATTAGTTCTTACAAAGATCTCCCAGTTTATACTTATCAGTTTCAGACTAAATTTAGAAATGAACTACGCGCTAAATCTGGCATTCTTCGAACTCGCGAATTCTTAATGAAAGACCTCTATTCTTTCACAACAGATGAACAAACACATAACGAATTTTATGAAAAGGCAACTCAGGCTTATTACCGTATTTATGATCGTCTGGGGATTGGAGATGATACTTATAAATGTTTTGCTTCTGGCGGGGTTTTCTCGAAATACTCGCACGAATTTCAGACCTTTCTGCCGGTAGGAGAAGATAAAGTTTATTATAATAAAGATAAATCAGTCGTATTAAACGAAGAGGTCTTAAATGACGAAGTATTGAAAGACTTAGGCGTTAAAAGAGAAGAACTATCTGAAACGACTGCCGCAGAAGTAGGTAATATCTTTACTCTAAAATATAAGTTCTCAGAACCGCTTGGACTTGAGTTTAATGATAAAGACGGAAAACGTCAGACTGTTTTTATGGGCTGTTATGGAATTGGAGTATCGCGCGTAATGGGGGTAATCGTTGAAAAATATGCCGATGAAAAGGGCCTAATTTGGCCAGAGAATATTGCTCCATTTAAATACTATGTAATCGGTATTGGAGAACGGGGAGAAAAACTGGCGCAAGAAATCCATGATAAAGATACAGAAAATGTTATTTTAGATGATCGCGATATGCGCCCTGGACAAAAATTTGCAGATAGTGAACTAATGGGAATTCCTTACCGCATAGTTATTTCTGATAAAACTCTAGAAAAAGGCGGCGCAGAGTTGACGGATCGTAAGACTGGCGAAGTTAAAATCGTTAAGCTAGAGGAGATTAAATAATGGCAACTCTTGAAGATTATAGAAATGAGCGTTTAAGAAAACTTGAGGAATTAAAAGCTCTCGGGATTGATCCATATCCTGCAAAATCGAATCGTTCCGAAAAAATCGGAGACGTGATCAATAATTTTGATGATTTTAATGACAAGGAAGTGACTCTAGCAGGACGAATTGTTGCGATTCGCTCGTTTGGAAAACTTGTTTTTATTAAAATTCGAGATTATTTTGGCGAAATTCAGATTTTTATGAAAGCTGAAGGAGAACCAAGTAAAGGCTATCTTGGTGCAAAACAGGTTAAATTACTTGATTCTGGCGATTTTGTTGAGGCAACTGGAAAAATTGGCAAAAGCCAAACTGGCGAAATCTCGATTTTTGCTAATGAAGTAAGATTACTCTCGAAGACTTTAAGACCGCTTCCTGGCCGAGATGGTTTTACGAATAAAGAGGAACGCTATCGCCGTCGTTATGTCGATATGCAGGTTAATCCAGAGGTGCGCGAGCGAATGGTACGACGTTCAAAGTTCTGGCAGGCTACTCGTGATTTTATGAACGCGCATGGCTTTATTGAGATAAATACTCCAGTGCTTGAACATACGACTGGCGGAGCTGATGCAACTCCATTTACAACTCACATTAACGCTTATGACGAAGATATGTATCTTAGAATCTCGCACGAATTACCGCTAAAGCGTTTACTCGGAGCGGGGTTTGAGAAGGTCTATGATATTGGTCCTAGATTTAGAAATGAGGGGGTAGATGACGAGCATCTTCCAGAGCATATCGCTTTCGAGTCTTATGCGGCTTACGAAAACTATGAAGATGGCATGAAGCTCTATGAGGAGATGATTAAATATGTAGCGAAAGAAACTTGGGGAACTTTACAGTTTAAGGTTAATGGATTTGATATTAACTTAGACCAAGAATGGCCGCGTCTTAATTATGCCGACCTCTTGAAGGAAAAATATGATGTCGATGTCTTTAATCCAGATAAAGAACAGCTTCAGAAAATCCTAAAAGAAAATAATGTCGAGCTTTCTGGCGAGGTTTCAGTCGCGCGTATGATTGATAATGTTTGGAAGCTAATCCGTAAAACTTCGGCTGGTCCATATTGGCTAATTCATGAACCAACTAGCTTGAGTCCGCTAGCTAAAGTAGATCCAGAACATCCTGAAGTTACACAGAGGTTCCATCCGATTATTGCTGGAACTGAGATGGGGAATGGTTATTCCGAGTTAAACGATCCGCTCGATCAGTTAAAGCGTTTTGAAGAACAGCAGGCGATGCGTGACGCTGGGGATGATGAAGCGCAGATGCTAGATAAAGATTTCGTAGAAATGCTTGAATATGGTATGCCGCCGGCATGTGGCTGGGGAAATAGCGAACGTAATTTCTGGTTACTCGAGGGCGTATCTGGTCGTGAGGCCGTACCGTTCCCGCTAATGAAACGTCGTACTGAAGATAATGAAAATAAGGAGGATTAAGTATGCTAGATATTAATTTTATTCGAGAGAATCGTGAGCTTGTCGAACATTCCGCAAAAGAGAAAGGCTATAAGAATGTCGATATTAAAAGTCTTCTAGAGCTCGATGATAACCGAAAAGAAATCTTAAAAGATGTCGAAGAGCTTAGAAAAGCGCGTAATGAGACTGCCGCAAAAATGAAAGGCGGTAAACCTTCAGAAGATTTAATCAAACAGGGTAAAGAGATTAAAGAGAAGCTAGCGACCGAAGAGAAGAAACTTGAGGAAGTAGAAGATAAGATTAACCTTGAGCTAAAATCTGTTCCAAATATCATCTTTGAAGATGTTCCGCTTGGACCAGAAGAGAACTCTGTTGAAGTTAGAAAATGGGGTGAGCCGAAAAAAGAAGGAGTGGATCATCTCGACTATGCAACTGGACGCGATTGGGTAGATTTTGAGCGTGGCGCTAAAGTAGCAGGGAGTAAATTCTATTATCTAAAGGGCGGCCTAGCATTACTTGAGAATGCCTTGCTTCAGTTTGGACTAAAGAAAGTTACGGAACATGGTTTTACCTTTATGACGGTTCCTGATATGGTGTCGAGCCGAGTGCTTGAAGGATGCGGCTTTAACCCGAGAACGAGTGACCAATCTGATGAATATTATATTGAGAATGAAGATCTTGCGATGATTGCAACTGCGGAGATGCCACTAACTGGCTATCATATGGACGAGATTATCGATGAAGCAGATCTTCCAAAGTTCTATGCTGGCTATTCAGCTTGTTTTAGAAAAGAGGCTGGAACTTACGGGAAATATACTCGTGGTTTGTTCCGTGTACATCAGTTTAATAAACTTGAGATGTACTGCTTCTGCTTACCAGAACAGAGTAAAGAAATCCACGAGAAAATTTTAGGAATTGAAGAAGAGATTTGGCAGGAGCTTGGCATACCTTATCATATTATTAATATTGCAGCTGGCGATCTTGGCGCTCCAGCGGCTAAAAAATATGATCTTGAGTATTGGTCTCCAGTAAACCAGAAGTATCAGGAGTTAACATCTTGTTCTAACTGTACTGATTTTCAGGCGCGTTCGGTTAACTGTCGTGTTAGAAGAAAAGATGGTTCGCTAGAATTTGTACATACTCTTAACGGTACTGCCATCTCCTTAGCTCGTACTATGGTAGCTGTGCTTGAAAATTATGCTACAAAAGATGGAAAATTAAAAGTTCCAGAAGCATTAAAACCATATTTAGGCGTTGATGAATTGTAGTATAATAAAATAAAGGAGTTATATGATCGAAAAAATTGATATCAGTGGAAGTAATTATAAAATCGAGGAACCGTTTAAAAAATACACCATCAAACGTATTGGTAAGCTTGATCGTTATCTTCCGCGCGGCAATAAAAAAGATGTTGTTGCAAAAATCGTGGTAACAGAGGTAAATCGAGCACACGGTAATAAATATGAGATTTCAGCTAATCTTGAAATCCCCGGCGGAAAAGTTATTTCTGCAAAAGACGAATGTTCTAATGTTTATGCTGGGATTGATATTCTTGAAGCAAAATTAACGGGGCAGATTCGTCGTTTTAAGATTGAGAGTACTCCGCATCTTCGTAAAAATCCGTTTTCAATTTTTAAGCGTAAAAAGTAGATTTTAAGATAAGACTGTGGTAGAATAGAAATATTATTATCCTGATTTGGAGGCTTGACTGTAATGTCTAAAAAAGAAGTAAAAGAAAAAAAACCGACCGATAAGCTCGCGGATAAAACCACGACTGAGAAAATTTTGCAGGGAATTTTTGGCGACGCCCAGAAGAAAACTCTTGTTCGCTACGCTAAAAAAGCCGTTGAGATTAATAAACTTGAAGAAAAATATCAGGCAATGTCTGATGATGAGTTAAGTCAGCAGACGGAAATTTTGAGGAAAAAACTCGAAAAAGAAACTAAAACGGAATTAAATAAAACCGTTACTGAAACAGTTAAGTCCAAAAAATCAGAGAAAAAAGACAAGAAAGATAAAAAATCTAAAAAACTCCTGAAAAAACCAGAAGATAAGGTTCTCGACGAACTTCTACCAGATGCTTTCGCAGTTGTGCGTGAGGCGACAAATCGTATTCTTGGCATGCGACATTTCGACGTCCAGTTAATTGGTGGTATTTGTCTTCACGAAGGAAATGTTGCGGAGATGAAGACTGGTGAGGGTAAGACTTTAGTCGCGCTTTTACCGTCTTATCTTAACGCTTTAACTGGAAAAGGTGTCCATGTCGTAACTGTAAACGATTATCTTGCGCAGCGTGACGCTGGCTGGAACGGTCCGGTCTTCGACTTTCTCGGCATGACAGTCGGTGTAATTATCGCTGAAGCAAGTTTCATTTACGATAAAGATTATGTTAACGAAGAACATGAAGATGAGCGTTTTCGCCACTTGAAGCCATGCTCTCGTAAAGAGGCTTATGCGGCTGATGTTACTTATGGTACGAACAATGAATTCGGTTTTGATTATCTTCGTGATAATATGGTCAATGAAGTTCAATACCTGAGGCAGCGTGAGCTTAACTTCGCAATCGTAGATGAGGTAGACTCAATTTTAATTGATGAAGCGAGAACTCCGCTTATTATCTCCGCTCCAGCTGGCGATCCGCCTAAAGCATATTATAATTTTGCTAAAATTGCTTCTAAACTGGGCCCGGATGATTATGTCCTTGATGAGAAACGCCGTTCAGTTACTTTGACTGACGCGGGAATTGTTAAGGTTCAGGACGCTCTTGGGGTTAAAAATCTCTATTCAAGCGAAAATACTAACCTGATTTATCATATGGATCAGGCGCTTAGGGCCGAGGTGCTCTTTAAACGCGACAAAGATTATGTTGTAACTAATTCTGGCGAAGTTATCATTGTTGATGAACATACTGGCCGCTTAATGCATGGTCGTCGCTATAACGAAGGTTTACATCAGGCGATTGAAGCTAAAGAGGGTGTTGTAGTCCAGCAGGAGTCAATGACACTTGCAACAATTTCATTCCAGAATTTCTTCCGTCTTTACAATAAGCTTTCTGGTATGACTGGTACAGCGTTTACGGAAGCTGAAGAGTTTCAGCAGATTTATTCGTTAGATGTGGTTCAGATTCCGCCTAATAGACCAATTCAGCGTGTTGATAAAGATGACTTAATTTATCGTACTGAAGACGGAAAATTACGCGCAATTGTTGAAGAAACGAAAAAATATCATGAAAAAGGTCAGCCAGTTCTAATTGGTTCTGCTTCGATTGTTAAAAATGAGAAGATTGCGGAATATCTCGATAAGGCTGGGCTTCCTTATGAAATCTTGAACGCTAAAAACAACGAGCGTGAAGCGGCAATCGTGGCGAAAGCTGGCGAAAAAGGTGCGATTACTCTAGCGACGAACATGGCTGGACGTGGTACAGATATTAAACTCAGTGAAGAAGTTAAAAAACTGGGCGGACTAGTCGTAATTGGATCCGAACGTCATGATTCTCGCCGTGTTGATAACCAGCTGCGCGGTCGTGGCGGACGACAAGGCGATCCAGGAACTACTCAGTTCTTCGTTAGCTGCGAAGATGATTTGATGCGTATCTTCCAGGGCGATCGTATTTCTGTATTGATGCAGAGGCTTGGTGTTGATGAAGATACTCCGATTCAAAATCGTTCAGTTACAAAAACGCTTGAGGCGGCACAGAAACGCATCGAGGGCTTTAACTTTGATTCTCGTAAAAACGTTGTTCAATATGATAACGTAATTAATCGTCATCGTCGTGTTGTCTATATGATGCGCCGAAAGATTCTCGAAGGAGAAAATATTTCTGACGAGATTGAACGTTTAATGAAAGATTGTGCCGAAGATTTAACAATGTTCTCTTCACGTGCAAATAAGGATTTTGTAAAAAACTTTAAGGCTGTATTTGACTTTGATGAAGAATTAATTGAAGAAATTGGTCGAATTAGAAAAGAGAAAGATCGTTTTAAACTTGCTCTGACGGCTATTAAAGAGGCCTACGCGATGAAAGAGGCTGAATTCGGCGGAGAAGTAATGCGAAAGGTTGAACGCGAAGTCTATTTGAAGGTATTAGATGGTCTTTGGATGCAACATCTTGAGAATATGCAACATCTACGCGAGGGTATTCATTGGAGAAGCGTCGGACAGCGCGATCCGCTAGTTGAATATCGTTCAGAGTCTCAGAAGCTCTTTGATGGACTTCAAAAGAACTTGCGTGAAATCGTACTCCGAAACATCTTAGAATTAACTATGCATGATGCTAATGAGGCAGGCCTAACTGATGGCGAAGAATATGAATCTGAGCTTACTAAGATGGCTGAAGCTTCAACCGAAAAAGGTGTAAACGAGATTAGTAAAGGCGTAGAGAACATGGACAAAGAGTTCTCCTCTGAGAAATCTGAAAAAGCTTCCGGCAGGAATAAATCGGCTAATGCTAAGCGTAATGCTGCGCGAAAGTCTAAGAAAAAACAGCGCCAAAATAAGAAAAAAGGTCGTCGCTAGTTCATGAAACACAGCGTCGAAGAGGTAAAATTAAAAAACGGCGCCAGAGGACTTTTGATTGATATTCCGAACGCGTCCGTAATGACTACGAGAGTGCATTTTCGTGGCGGAATGCGATATGCTAAAAAACCAGAACTCTATGAAATTGCTCACGTAGTTGAACATCTTAGCTTTGGGGCAAATGCAAAATATAAGGACGAAAAGACTTATGAAGCTGATTTTACAAAAAATGGAGCTTATCATAATGCTTGGACTTCCGATTTTTCGGTCTGTTATGAAACAGAATGTGCAGATTTTGAATGGGAAAGGATTTTAGATTTAAAGCGAGTTGCGATTACTTCTCCGCGTTTTAATGACGAAGAGTTAAAGAGCGAAAAGGGAAACGTTAAAAGTGAATTAACTAGCTATATGAACGATTATTCTCGCTTGCTCTGGCCGCGATTACAGAAGGCAATCGGCGAAAACGTGGCGGATTTGCGCGAGCGAATTAGTACACTACCGAATATTGAATTAAAAGATATTCGAGAGCATTATCGTCGTACCCATACCGCTAAAAATATGCGTTTTATTATAGCTGGTCAGGTTAAAAAACGCAGAAAAGATATTATAAAGAATCTTGAAAGCTGGGATTTAAAGGAGGGGAAACGATTTGATGCCCCTAAAGACGAGCTACATTCTTCGCCAAGCGTTTTAATTCGCCGTAAAGATGCGAATAATATTACTTTCGGATTCTCACTTGTTACTTCAAGACATTTAAGCATTGAGGAGTCCTTGTCGATGGATGCGCTCAATCATATTCTGAATGGCACTGTTAGTTCTCGCATTTTTGGCGAAGCTCGTCGACGTGGACTAGTCTATTCTATGGGGTCGGATTTATCTCATAGCATTCATTATTCTAGTTGGGATTTTGATGGCGAGGTTAATGAGGAGTCGGCGGAAGATCTATTTAGCTTAATTCAGGGCGAGATGGTTAAAGTTTTAAATGGCGAAATCTCTGAAGAGGATATTAATTCTGCTAAATCTTATGCATTGGGGCGTTTTCAGATGGGAGCGCAAACCGTCGGGCAGGTAGCCGATTATTATGCTGAGAATTATTTCTCTACAGGAGAGATTAATAACTACGATAATATTCCGAATTTAATCAACAAGATAGATAGAGCTAGACTAGTTGAATTAGCGCGCGAATTTGCAGCTTCTGGGATTCATGCATTCGTTGCGGTTGGTTCGTGCGAAAAGGCTTTAATAAATTCGCTAGAGGATAAATTAAAATTTTAATTTGCTTAAAAACTTAGGATATGTTAATATAAGTGTAAGTAATTAAACATAAGCCTAATCAGAAAGGGTGTGAAAAATGGCAAAAAAAGGTAGATTCTTCCTCGGAGCTTTACTTGGGGCTGGAGCTGGAGCCGCGGGAGTATTCTTTTCAGATAAGAAAAACAGAGATAAAGTTGCAAAAGAAAGCAAAAAAGCCTATAGGAAGGCTGAATTAGCATTTAACAAAGCTAAGAAAGATTTAGATTCAAAGAGCAAAAAAGCTAGCGCAGAAGGAAAGAAACTTTCCGCTCGTGTTAAGGCTGATGCAAAGGCGAATAAAGCTTCTGCGAAACGTGTGGCTGCCTCTGCAAAAGCTAGCGCTAAGCGTACTGCTTCCGTTGCGAAAAAGGCTGGCAGATCTACTGCTAACCGTGCAAAGCGTACTGTTTCTGCGGCGAAGAAATCCGCAAGACGCGTTGCAAAACATTAGGTTAGGCTAGCTGTTAAGCTAGAAACAATAAGGCGCCGTTAGGCCTAGAAAAAAGCGACCGATTCTGGCCGCTTTTTCTCTTTGTTGCTTTGTTTTAGATGGTAGTTCCGAGATATGTGATTTTGGCGTAACCGTTACCAATACGAGCAACATCGGCAGTTGGAGTTGAAGTAGGAGTTGTCGTGTTAGAATAGGTGCGAGTTGCTGCGACAGAGCTGGTTGTGCAAGAATAACAGGTCATGTGCTTTGTGATTCCTCCACCAGAAATAAGATTTGATGAGCCGATGTAACCGGAGCCACCACCAGCGCCCCCTAGACATCCACTTCCAGCACCACCATACCATCCGCCGCCACCACCAGATCCTCCTAGTTTTGTGCCGTAATATAACTCCCAGCCATGACTAATTGTGTCGTCTCCAGTTCCGCCATAACCAAATCCGCCAGGACGACTATTCCAGGTGTATTGCATATAACTACTAGCGTAGTTACTCCCAGTACTAGTTTGAGTTCCACCAGTTCCCCAATGAGCGCAATCGTCGCCACTTGGATTATGTGTGTCTCCTGATGTGCCGATTGATCCGCCACCGTTTCCGCCATAACCGTAACGCTCAGCTACATAGTAGGCTCCGCCTCCTCCTCCGCCAGATGTAATTAAGATTTCTTTCGAAATATTTGTTCCGCCAGTGTTTTTGTAAGAAGAAAGATATTTTAGTTGTCCTGAAACTGTAGCTATGTGTGTTGCGCCACCTCCGGCATATTCTAGTACATCATGTGCTTCCCGCGGATAATTATCGCCTCCGCCATTATAACCACCAATATATATAATTGTTTTATCGCTTGTTTCGGTTGGCATACCGCCAGTATTTATATATAGTTTTGAGTTTCGATTAATTGCTGATATTCCAACAGCATATCCTCCGTAACCTCCTCTGGAATTAAAGACACTACTGCTTCCTCCCTGCGCACCCCAAACTTCTAATTTATAGTATCCGTTACAAGGCGCAGTAAAGGTCTGCTCACCGCCTGTATAGTCATAAGCATAAGGAGTGTTCTTTACCCAACAAGCACTAAGCGTAACCGTAAAGTTGTTGGACGGATTCGGATTTGCTGTTGTCTCTTTTCCAGTGAAATCAGATGTTCCATTAGACCATCCGCCAAAGATGTATCCACTCCTTGAAGTAGTATAGTTATTAAGATCTACTGTATCACCATAGTTAATAGAAGCATCAGAAATAGCACTTCCTCCTTGTGTATCGAACTTTAGTGTATATGCTAGGCACTCTGGCTTCACTGCCACAGTATACACTACATCATTGGTATAAGTTCCAGAAGGTATGTTATTGTCTACCTTCACTCCATATTGTAAGTTAATAGGAGTATTACTCTCTACACCTGTACTAGTATAAAGAACTGCTGGGGAGGAACTAACCGGTACGGCGGAGAAAGCATTTCCACTTACTTTATAACCCCATGTATTATCGGTTAGTCCCGTATTCCCAGCTACAGCATCAATGGTCTTTACACCAGTATCAGACCCAGTGCGCGTCAGAGAGTTATTAGAGCTACTTGTATTTATATATACATAAGCTCCTTTTGGACAGGTAGAACTAAAGATTACTTTAGAATCGTTTACATTACTAGCATATTCTGTTTGTGAAGATGTAGGCGTGATGGGAATGGTTACAGAATCTGAGTTAGAAATAGATGCAGTATAGATAGAAGAACCAGCGGAAGCGGTTACTGTAGCGGCATCACTCCTGCTCGGTTCAGCAAGAAGAAAACTAGCAGATATTGCAATAAGAAATGCAAAGTTAAATACTGCTAGTACATTAAATAATATCTGTTTTTTATTCCTCAAGATAGAGGATTCTGTGGAAAGGCTTTTCATTTGGGGTTTACTCCTATTTTTTATTTAGGCAACCCTTATTGAACTTCTTTTTAGGCATACAATAAGGCGCCATTAGGTTGCGTATAACTCTACATGTCAACAAATCTTGGTTTTACCCTAAACTTATTGAACGAAAGTCGCCTAATGACGCCTATTTTGCCGTTCAACAAGTCTTATATGTTGAAATGTAGTGGGTTATACACCTATTTTCTAAAAAATAGGATTTGTTAACATGATAAAATTATACGCACTTTAATTATAGCGTAAAAGCGTAAGCTCGAAAAGCCTTTTTATTTTTGGTTTTTATGCCATAAAAATTGAAAGTTTTTCCTATTATTTTATAACAATATTTTTACAGATTAGCAGAGTATTGCCATATTAACCAGATGGATCGGATAGTTTAAAAGAACATCTGATTTCACTGGAAAAGAAACTACAGCTAACCCTAATCCATCTAATAACTTTACGGTTACGCTTAGTGCATGCTGGGTAAAGAACACTCCTTATGCTTATGGATACACAGGAAATTATCAGACGTTCACAGCACCATGCAACGGCTACTACAAAATGGAAGCTTGGGGAGCACAAGGCTCAAATGAAGGAGGAAAGGCTGGTTATGTCGCAGGGACAACATCAGTATCTAAAAATAGCACCTTACGTATATATGTAGGTAGCCAAAATAATCATTTTAACGGTGGCGGTTATAGTCCGCTAATCGACGGGGAGTGTCTAGAGGAATCATATAATGGTGCAGAAGAAGAAATAGTATATGCTAATCAGTGTACTGCAACAAAATATCCAGGTGGAGATGGAACAGATATCAGGACTGTGGCAAATTTAAGCTCACGTATCTTAGTAGCTGCAGGCGGCGGTGCAAAAGCGTTTGATGATATGGGGAACTATTTTGGTGAAGGGCATGGCGGAGGACTTTATGGCTATGATGGCTATCATTTTTATACTGGTGGAGGATGTACACCGAATAATTGTTTTGGGCTTGGAGCATCGCAAACGGCTGGTGGATCTCCGGTTAAGGCGGATTACTTTTGTCTAGTAATAAATTCAGCTGGTAAATTTGGCGTCGGCGGAACTAATTATCCGAGATGTGGCACAATCGAAACGTCTGGTGGGGGCGGTGGGGGTTGGTACGGTGGATCTGGCGCCACATACGGCGGAAGTGGTGGCGGATCGTCTTATATATCTGGTCATGCAGGTTCTATCGCAGTAACCTCATCTAGCTCTCCTAAATGTTCTGCCGGTTCTGTCTCTATTGCCTGTTCTCAGTCTTGGACTGGATATACATTTATAAATACCGTAATGATAGATGGCGCAGGCTATAAATGGACAACCTCAAAACAAGGATTGCAACAGATGCCAAATCCTAACGGCGGATATTATGCTAGTGGAGTGGGGCACTCTGGAAATGGCTACGCTAAAATCACATATCTCGGTCCGACGGTCTAAAAATATTCGTTTAGAGCCTAAACCGTGCTATACTTAATATATGGATACAGGTGAGGAGGTGATTTTTCTGAAGCGAGAGGAAGTCGACGGTTCAAAACTTGAACCGAAAGATTTTGTACATCTTCATAACCATACTCATTATTCTCTTCTTGACGGTCTAACGAAGATTCCGGACCTAATTAGCTACGTTAAAGAGCAGGGGATGGAAGCTGTAGCGGTTACCGATCACGGCACGATGTCTGGACTGGTTGAACTCTATAAAGAGGCGAAAGCTAGCGATATTAAACCGATTTTAGGCTGTGAAGCGTATGTTGCTGCTAGAAAACGTACTGATAAAGATCCAGCTCACGACAAGGAACGTTTTCATATTACCTTACTAGCGATGAATGACCAGGGTTTTGAAAACCTTTGTCGCCTAGCGTCCGAGGCAGAAACTACCGGTATGTACTATAAGCCTCGTATCGACCATGAGATTATGGAAAAATACAACGAGGGGATTATATGTCTTTCGGGCTGTGCTAGTTCGGAAATCTCCGTTTGTCTAAAAAATGGCGATTATGAGGGCGCGAAGAAACTTGTAGAATGGTATCATAAAGTTTATGGCGATCGTTTTTATCTAGAAATGCAGGATCATGGGCATCCAGATTCTCCGACTCATTGGGATGTACAAAACCAGATTAACGAAGGGCTACAGAGAATCGCTAAAGAAACTGGACTGCCGCTAGTAGTAACATGTGATGGACATTATCTTAAGCATGACGATCAAGATGCACACGAGGTATTACTTTGTATTGGGACTGCAAGTAATTTATCTGATACAAACCGTATGACTCTAAAAGATTTTCAGCTTCATGTTATCCCACCAAAAGAGATTATAGAACGCTGGAGTAAGGATTTTCCGGAAGCAATTAAAAACACAAAGATTATAGCCGAAAGATGTACAACCGAGCTTCAGCTAGGACGTATCTTAATCCCGAAATACGAAGTTCCAGAAGGTGAAACTGAAAAATCTTATCTTGATAAGCTAGTCTTTCGTGGCTTAGTTTTTAGATATGCTGGAAAAACCGAAGAAGAAGCAAAGGATTTATCAGTTGAAGAATGTCGAAAAATCTTGCCAGAAAACGTACTCGAGCGTATCGACTACGAGCTTTCTGTGGTCGATAAAATGGGCTACAACGGCTACTTCTTAATTGTTCAGGACTTTATTAACTGGGGTAAAAGACAGGGGATTGTTTATGGGCCAGGACGTGGCTCGGCGGCGGGAGCGATTCTAGCGTATGCCCTTCGTATTACAGAGTTAGACCCTCTAAAATATGATTTACTTTTCGAGCGCTTCTTAAACCCAGACCGTATCTCAATGCCTGATATTGATACGGATATTCAGGATACTCGTCGTGACGAAGTAATTGAATATTGTACTCAAAAATATGGCAAAGGTCGTGTTTCAAACATTTGTACCTTCGGTAAAATGATGGGGAAAATGGCAGTTCGCGATGTTGCGCGCGTGCTGGAGGTTCCATACGCCGAAGCTGACAGGCTTGCAAAAATGGTACCAGACCCAGAAATGGGACATCACGTTCCTTTAACTCGGGCGATTAAAGAGGTGCCTGATCTAAAAACTGAATATAATTCAAACCCAACTTCAAAAGAAGTGCTAGATTTTGCTATTAAACTAGAGGGGACTGTTCGTTCTCACGGGGTACATGCTTGCGGTGTCGTGATTGCACCAGATGATTTAGTAAAGTTTCTACCTCTTGAAGTGGCGAAAAAACGCGGCGTGAATGATGAGGAACTTATTGCGACTCAGTTCCCGTCAACTAAAGTTGAGGAGTTGGGTCTACTTAAAATGGACTTTTTAGGATTGATGAACTTATCCGTCCTTAATAATGCCCTGCGAATGATTCGAAAAGTCTATAAAAATAATATCGACCTATATTCAATTCCGCTTGACGATCAGAAGACTTATGAGTTATTACAGGCCGCGCAAACTACTGGCGTATTCCAGCTTGAATCTGCCGGCATGAAACGCTATCTAAAAGACCTAAAGGCCTCTAGCTTTGAGGACATTATCGCTATGGTGGCGCTTTATCGTCCAGGTCCGATGCAGTTTATTGATAGTTTTATTAAGCGTAAGCATGGCGAAGAGCCGATTACCTATCTACATCCTGGGCTTGAGAACTCGCTAAAATCTACTTATGGAATTATGATTTACCAGGAACAGTTCATGCAGATTTCTAGAGAGTGGTGTGGTTTTACTGGTGGCGAATCTGATACCTTAAGGAAGGCAGTTGGAAAGAAAAAAGTTAAGCTAATGGAGGAGCTAAAGCCGAAATTTATTAAAGGTGCAGTTGAGATTGGCGGCGCAACAGAGGAAATTGCTGAAACATTCTGGAAACAGTTGCTAGAATTTGCGAATTACTGCTTTAACAAGTCCCACGCGGCGTGTTATGCCCTAATTGCTTATTGGACGGCATATCTTAAGGCTCATTATCCAGATGCTTTCATGGCGGCTCTAATGACCTCAGATATGCGTTCTACAGACCGTCTAGCAATCGAGATGAGCGAATGTAAGAGTATGGGGATTAAAGTTTTAGGGCCAGATATTAACCAGTCCTATGCGGATTTTGCGATTGTCGGAGGAGAAAATACGATTCGTTTCGGTCTTTCGGCGATTAAAAACGTTGGAAAATCCTTGATTGAAGAAATTGTCATCCCTGAGCGTGATAAAAATGGACCTTTTAAGTCGGTTTGTGATTTTGCGGCGCGTGTAGATTCAACTAAATTTAATAAAAAATCTTGGGAGTCGGCTATTAAAACCGGAGCTTTCGATAGTTTTGGTTCTCGCTCCGATTTACTCTATAATCTAGAGAGTATTCAAGCTTATGGCGCAAAAATCCAAAAAGATAAGGCGAACGGACAAACAGATTTATTCGGTATGATGGGAGATGCCGGAGCGGTTCCGGAGCCAGAAATTGTGAAGGCGCCGTCTGAATATAGCGAAAAAGAGCAGCTACTCTGGGAAAGAGATTTAATGGGGCTCTATCTTTCTGCGCATCCGCTGGATAAATACGAAACTTATTTCGATGAACAAACCCATCCGATGTCGCTTATCTCCGAAGAAAATGATAATAAAAAGATTATCATCGGGGGAATTATTACAAATATCCGTACGATTCTAACTAAAACTGGAACAAAAATGGCTTTTGTAACGGTTGAAAATAAGACAAGTTCTTGCGAAGTTCTAGTTTTTCCGAAGCTATACAAAGAAAATGAAGACAAAATCGTAATGGATAATATTGTAAAGATTCCAGGTCGCATTAACGCAAAAGACAAAGACGGCAACCCAACATCTGATATTAAAATTGTGGCGGATGATATATTCGCGGTATCTGATGAAACTTTAGAGAACTATGAGCCGACTGGCGAAAAACTTCCAGAGCTGGTAGATGCGCCGAAACGTCGCGCTTATAAGCCGAAGCCTGAAGTTGAAGAAAAAGAAAAGTCAAAAACCGAAGAAGATTTATACCGAGAGATTAATCGCCCAGAAGATCCAAGAAAGAAAAAGCTCTACATCTTAATCACTAATCCAGAAAATACGGAACTACTAACAAGTATTAAGGAAAACTGTGATAAGAATGCTGGGCTAAACGAAGTGATTTTAGTTTTAAAGGATGAAGAAGGTAAGAAGCCGCTTCGGATGCCGTTTAAGGTCGAGGCAAATGATAAATTAATCGGAAAATTAAAAGAATTAGTTGGCGAAAACGCAGTTGTTTTAAAATAATGATTATGCTAAAATAGAATAAGTAAAAGAGGGTGGATTTTGAATAAAATAACAAAATATTTAAATCAACATATAAACGGTCAAGTTTTTGATCGTCCCTCTATTTTAAGAGCTTATTCCAGAGATAAAAGCGTAATTGAGGTTACGCCTAGATTAGTAGCATTACCGGCTGATACGGACGATATTGAATTTTTAGTAAAATTTAGTAGCGACTTATCAGACAAAGGCTTTAACCTTCCTATCACGGTACGGGGCGCAGGAAATAGTAAAACTGGCGCTTGTCTTGGCGAAGGTATGATTATTTCAACCGAGCGACTGAATAAAATCGAAGAAGTTGATGAGCATGGTAAATTAGTAAGAGTTCAAGCTGGAGTTACGTTAGAAAAACTGAATGCTGTATTAGCTGCCTATAATCTAAACCTGCCAATACGCGCAAACGAGAAAGAAACAATAGGTGGTCTAATTTCAACTTTTCCGACCGACCCTTATGCTAAAAAATATGGTTCAATTTTCTATTTTGTCGATAGGCTTGAACTTGTATTGTCAAATGGTAGTCTAGTTCAGACGGTTAGTTTTACGAAAAATGGTCTAAAAATGGCTGAAAAGCGCCCAGAACTTGAAGGTAAAATATATCATGAGCTGAATAATTTAATTGTCGAGAATGCTGACGTGATAGAAAATCTAAAGAGTTCAGCCCACTCGCGAGCTGGCTATAATATGATTTCTCAGGTCAAAAAAGACGAACAGGGGACTTTTGATTTATTACCACTCTTTTTCGGTGCGGAAGGAACGCTGGGGATTATTACTGAAGTTATTTTACGCGTTGAGCCAATTCCTCGTTCTTCGAAACATGTTCTCGCCGCTTTCCCAACTCTAAATAAAGCGACTGATTATATGAAAAAGATAGCTAGCCTTGCTCCGGCCACGCTCGAAGTTTTTGATACAAGGATTTTTAAAATCGCCGCTAAACACGGCAAGAATCTAGGCCTACTTGAGCCTTTAATTGATAACGGCTATTATGTCCTAGCTGGTTTTAATGATGGATTCTTTAGTTCGTCAAAGAAACTGCGTCAGGCGCTCGGTATCGGGGCTAACGCGGCTTCGATTACAGTTGAAAATAATATTAACGCTGATGACTTTAAAGAAATCTACACTCTCGTTGACTGCTATCTAAACGACGAAAATTCAATGGAACGCCCGAGTTTAGTTGATGATTTCTATATGGGCCATGACGGGCTAATTAAGTTTGCCGAAAAATTGAAAATTATCGAGAAAGTATTAGGACAAGAGTTACCGATATTTGGATCTTTTGCGACCTCAATTTATACAGTGCGACCGAATTTTGATCTTTCAGATGTCGCCGAAAGAAAACATGCAATGCAATTCCTACGTTATTTCGGGAAGATTGTAAAAGAATGCGGCGGTTCGTTTGCTGGCGGAAGTTCTGAAGGGCGAGTTAAAGGTCTTGTTTCGACCCCTGAATTAACTACTCGCGAGCATGCACTTTATGATAAAGTTAAAAAGCTCTTTGATCCGCATAATATCTTAAATCCAGAAACAAAACTCGGGGCGACATTCTCTGATGTTGTAAGGCATTTGAGAACTTCCGAAAATCAAGGAATAAAGTAACTATTTTAAAAGACGATTATGTTTGAAATAACAGATAATATCTGTTATACTTTAAGGTATGAAAGTTACTACAAAGAAATTATCTGATACTTCTGTTGAGTTGAAGGTCGTGCTCGATAAGGACGATTTAAAAGCGGCAGAAGAAAAAGCTACTGCGCGTCTTGTTCGCGAGGTAAAAGTTGAGGGCTTTAGAAAAGGTAAAGCTCCGCTTGATATTGCTAAAAAACACATCAATCCGAATGACCTTGCTTCGGTTTCGCTCGATATTGCGGTTCGAACTTCAGTTCCAAAGGCATTTGAGGAAGGAAAAAGCGCTCCGCTAATGATTCCAAATGTCGAGGTAACGAAATTTGTTCCAGGAGAAACAGTTGAATACACCGCAAAAGCTGATATTCTTCCAGAGATTAAGCTTGGCGACTACAAGAAACTAGGGATTAAGAAAGAGGTTTCTAAACCAACCGAAAAAGATGTTAAAGAAATCCTAGAGAATATTCAGAACGCTTACGCAGAGAAAAAAGTCGCGAAGAAAAAGGCTGAAATGGACGACGAAGTCATTATTGACTTTGAAGGAAGTTTAAATGGCGAGAAGTTTGAGGGTGGCTCCGCAAAAGATTTCCCGCTCACGCTTGGCTCACACCAGTTTATCCCTGGATTTGAGGAGGGAATTGTTGGACATGAACCTGGCGATAGTTTTGATCTAGAATTAACCTTCCCGAAAGACTATCACGCCGAGAAATTAGCTGGACAAAAAACAGTCTTTAGCGTATTAGTTAAACAGATTAACGAGAAGATTAAACCGGCGCTTGATGATGAGCTCGCAAAGAAATGCGGTCCATTCAAGACAATCGACGAGCTTAAGGCTGATATTAAAAAGAATCTCGAGACTCAGAACGCTGCGAAGGCAGATGAGAAGTTTAAAGATGATTTAGTCAATAAATTAGTTGAGAAGTCGAAAGTTTCTGCGCCAGAGATTATGGTTAAAGATCAGCTCAACTTAATCAAAAATGACATTTCGGCTAATGCTGCTCGACAGGGATTACAGTTTGAGGATTACCTAAAACAAACTGGACAGACTGAAGAAGACTGGGAGAAAGAAGCTCGTAAAGTCGCTGAACAGCGTGTAAAGGCTTCGCTCTGTCTCCAGATTCTTGCTCGCGACGAGAAAATCGAAGTTGAGGAAGAGATTGTCGATGCAAAGATTAATGAACTTCGTGAAGTTTACAAGAAATCAAAAGAAGCGCTCAAAAATCTCAAAGATCCAAATGTCCGTCAGGATATTAAAAATCGCTTGACGATTGAGAAAACTCTAAACTATCTAGTCGAGTTAAATAGCAAATAAAAAATAAGCCCCTAAGGGGCTTATTTTATTTGTTTGATTTCTTTTTAGTTTCTTTTAATTCTTTTGAAAAGAAATGTTCAATTCCTGATTTAACTAATGACCAGGCAACTAGGTTCATCGCTGCTGCTACCAAACAGACTAGCGGAACGATTAATAACGCGACTCCAACTGCCTGATTGATTAAAGCAAGAAGACCAGCTAAGACAAGAGCTACTGCAAAAACCGTCGTATAAGCATATTGCAAGAGCTCTAATTTCTTGCCTTCTTTAAACATTTCAATAATCTTTTTCTCACTAAAACTCTTCATATCTTTATTATAGCATATTTTAGGCAAAAAATCAATACTAACAACATCTCAATAGTACTAGAGACCTAAAGTGATGATTTCGGTCAAAAAAAATAACTCCCCCGATAAATTCGGGGGATTTTTATGCTCTAAAATAGATATTCTAGATAGTCTTTCAACATCCTTGAGCCGGAAATAACTGGTACAAAGTTTTTTAGTTCGGTTTTAATAATTGTTTCAAGGTCGAAGTCAGAACGCCAGCTTAAAGCCGCCTCTTCCATTCTCTGATAAAGGCTTTCTACTTCCTCTGCTTCGTTACGACCAGAAACACAGAGATAGCTGTCACTCGGACAGTCTGCAACGCCGCCATCATGAGTAGAAACGAGGATTCCGAGGTTAATAATGTCTTTCATCCAACTAGTTCCGCAGGCTTCTAGCCCGACAATAGGAGTGTTAATCGAAACGTTAGCCCCAACAGATAAGGCCCGCCCGAGCTCTTCGTCATAATCAGGGAGATAATGTACTCTAGCTTTCAAAACAGGACTCTGGTCGACGGTTTCGAGTAGTCCTTTTAGTTTTTCTGCCATAGTCCAGTCGCCTTCATGAACACGGCCAGCCAAGAAATAGTGAATATTATACTTTTCTAGGATTTCCGCTAATCTTTCAGGGTTAGTTAGCGGTAACCACGGTCTTTTATAATCAACAAATCGGCGTTTAAAATCAAAGACCAAGGCGTCGCCTTCGACTACTGGATGCTTTCCGTATTGGTCTAGCCTATGAGATAGAACGCGGTTTAGTTCGGCTCGTCCAGCGGCTTTTAGCTCTTTAATCTCGGAAGCCTCAATTTTTTCGACATTTTCAAGATAATTTTCACTTGGTAAATCAAATTTATCAATAATATCTTTTGATTTAAGATAAGTTACGATTTCTGGCAAGGTCCAAGTCGGGATGTCGATACCATTTGTAATGGCTTTAAATTTCACTTTATTACCCGCTAAATCGTGATAATTGGCAACTCTTGCATGAAGTTTAGATACGCCAGAACGCAATTCTGCAATTTCAATTGTCACAGTCGAGAGTCTAATGCGGCCATTGTCGAATTTATCAGACAACCATTTCTTGACGGCTTTAGACTTTAAGTTAGGAAAGACATAGCGTTCAAACTGGTCGTAAGAAAACTCTGCTTCTGCCGCCTGAACTAGAGTATGATTAGTATATAAAGTATGTTTACGGGTATAAACTACGGCCTCATAAAAGTCCATGCCATTAGAGGCAAGCTCATCTAATCTTGCTAAAGCAGCAAAGAAGGTTGCAACTTCGTTTAACTGCATAATTGCCGGCTTTAAACCTACTAGTTTTAAGGCCTGATAGCCTCCGAATCCGAGTGAAACTTCCTGATATAGGCGATGATCCCCTCCAGATTCGCCAGAATAAAGCTCGCCAAAATTCGGCTCAGTAATACAAAGAATCCTGGTCGAGCCTAAAACTTTTTCAATAACATCTAAAGTACAGATTTGACCACAGGCTTTAATATTTACGGTGTCGATAAAGTTAAAACCATATTGAGCGTAGCTCACTTGTTCATGATAGGCGCCGTTTTCAAAATTAGAATAAGTTTGATGTGGTTCAGAAGGGTAGAACGGAGTAATTAAGGTAAACGGAACCTGCTGTCTTTCAGCGACTCGGCGAGTATCGGCAGCTAGAACTCCTAGCCCTCCGCCGCCACGAATTCCGTTAGCTTTATCATAAAGCTCAATTGTCCAATAAGTATAAGGACGTTCAGGAGATAAAGAAGTTGAAAGATGTTTACGATCAATCGCTTCATAAAATTCTTCAACATCCTCAATATTTTCTAATCGGTGAAATAATTTAGAAGTTTTGCCCATCATATTATTTTTATTTTAGCATAAGAGAGATAAAAAATAAAGTGTCGAAAAAATGCCGCATCAGCGGCTTTTAATTTGGCTGGGCTGGCAGGATTCGAACCTACGAATGACGGGACCAAAACCCGTTGC
>JAFVCN010000009.1 GCA_017479205.1 Candidatus Saccharimonadota bacterium | reverse complement strand
TCTGTGTTTCAGCATAATCCGAAAGTGAATTTGAGCTTGCAAGTACCATTAGCTCGTCCGTATCACCTTCGAGATAAACATTGATAATCATTTCTGCCAACGCCTCTTTTTGAAGTTCAAGCTTTTTCGTATTCTCTTCAATTTGCGCCTTTAAATCAGTAGCCTTCTCCTTATTTGCTAAAATACGCGCTTCGTACATCGCGATTTCCTGATTTAAACGATTAATTTCTCCATCAAGAGTATCGGCCGCTTGCGCCGCACTATTCGCTTTTTCAGCAGCTTCCTGCTCCTTCGCTTCTGCCTCTTTACATTTTGCGCTTGTACACCAAGAGACTGCCAGCGTATCGACAGACATCAAAATCGGAGCAACCGTTCCAGCAATTATGCCGAACGCTAGAACCGAAGCTAAAATTTTTTGTTTGGAATTTTTATTTATTTTGTTCATGACAAAACTCCTATCTTGATTTTAGCATAAGTATTTTCAAAAGTAAAGAAAATACCTCGCGGAAGATACGAGGTATTATCCTTAGTGTCTATTTAAAACTATTCTTCGAGCGCCGAAGTATCGTCAAGATGCATAGTCTTAATTAAGCCATTGCCAGTCTTAATTGTTTCAGCATTTTTCTCAACCGTTGCGGCGTCTTTTGCAGAGAGGATGATCGGAGTAGTAATTCCGAAAAGACCATGATCTGCTACTGCTGTACCGTTAGTTACAATCGCAACAAAGGTAGCATCATTAGCAGCTTTAAAGAAGCCCATTGAATACATGATTTCATTTTCAGTATAGTCAATATAAGAATATTGTTGTCCAGAAATCGTATCCGCACCCTTGTTTGCAACTTTCAAAGTATCGCCCTCAAGCGCAGTTGCAAAAGCATCAAGATTTTTTGAAACATTTGCATAAGTAACACTTTCAGCATAAGAAATCGCTGCCATCCAAGATTCACTAACATCCCCAAGATAAATCTGGCCGTCTTTAATATTATAGTTCAGAACCTTCGGGATGACTAAAGCATAGTCACCAATTATAGCATTAGTTCCTTCAGTCGTACTATTTATAATAGCCGCGCTAGATTCTTCAACTTCAGCCGTATTAGCAGCAGGAGTATTAGTAGTTGTAGTAGCCGGAGTATTACTTGAAGAATTAGACATTACTAAAATTACTGCAATTACTACACCGATAATCGCAATCGCCGCGATTAGAATAATCATCAGCATTTTATTATTTTTTCCAGCCGGTTTTACTCCTGTAGTAGGTTTAACTGGAGTCGGGGTTGGAATTGTTGATGGAGCCGGAGTTGCTGGAGCCATCGCTTCTGCGGATGGAGCTGGCATTGGCTCTGGAGCTGGGACAACCGGAGCTTCAGGAGTAGCCGGAGCAACAGGCGCTTCAGGTGTTACCGGAGCAGCTGACACTTCTGCAGCTGGCGCCATCGGAGCCGGAGCTGGCGTCGGGGCCTGGACTGGGGCCGGAGCCGGAGTCGGACTTGATAATAGTGGTGCGCCACAGTTAGTACAGAAAGCCAGTGTATCTGTATTGTCTGCGCCACATTTTTCACATTTTTTCATTGTTCTTCCTTTCTTTTAATTAATGTGAATTAAATCTGCGTAATTAAAATATTGCCCACAAAAGTTGTACATATTTTTTTCATTATAACACGTTTATGTTTATTTTGATATAAAAAATCTCCTATATTTCAAGGAGATTTTTAAAAGTTTAAGTTTTAGGCTTCTTGCGCGTTAAAGCGTTTCGAGACAACGAAGGCTCCTGCCATCGCAATCATGATTGTCGCGACAGTAATAAAGAGCGAGTTGTCGGAAATAGAGTTAACAGCTTCCATACTGAAAGAACCGGTGTCTGGGGCGCCTACGGTCGAAGCGGTCGTAGCGCTTGTATCCGAAGACGAGCCACTGGCGATAAGCTCGGCGTAAAACGAAGTTCCCCAGCCATTTTCTTTGCGGTTAGCTCCATTTACGGTCATAGTTACATCGTCAGCAAAGCGATAACCGGTTTTCGGCGCTAAGAAGACTTCGATATAGTATTTTTCACCTGAATTAATTTTAATGGTTGTTCCTGCTGAAAATTCATAATCTGGCCAGCCGTCGCCATCTTCGTCGTCAGCTTCAGACGGAAGAGCTTTATTATATTGAGAATAAGCAACTTCATATTTGTCCGGTTCGCCGAGAGTAACGATTGGTTTATCAGTGTCGACATTGATAGTGGTTCCGACTGCTGGAAGCGAGACGTTAACGACGATTGAATTAATAACTTCGTCGTCTGAAAGGTCAACATAATAAGTATTTAAACTATAAACAGTTTCATCGTCGTCGGACGAGTAAACCGAACCGAGTTCGGTGTAATAAAGGTTATTAGTGTCAGTAGCTTCAAAGAGATAATCATAAGGGTTACCGCTATTGATAGTAACTGTTGTATAAGTTTCTTCTAAAGTAGTTTTTGCGGCGTTAACTGCATTATTAAACGCAGTTTTCTTAGAGTTAATAAGCGCAGTATAGTCGTCAGTAGTAGAAAGAGTTATCATTCCACCACCAGTACTAGGACCAAAAGCAATATTATGTGCGGTTACTGCGTAAACTCCTCCCCCCAGAGCGAAATTTGACGCTAAAAAGCCCAGCGCTAAAGTAGCGGCTGTAATCCTCTTAATAGTGTTTTTCACGTGGTTTCTCCTTATTAAATAGTATATGACCACCCTCTATACTTTAGTTATACCATATCTTAATATTTTTGTCGAGATATGGTAAAATATAGCTATGAAGATAGTTTTTACTGACGGGAGTGCGTCTCCTAATCCGGGCCCAGGCGGTTTTGCCGTTATCGACGAAGAAACTGGTAATCCCCTCATTCTCGGACGCGCAGACAATACGACTAATATTCGGATGGAAGGAGAAGCAATGCTCGCAGCAATGAGCGCCTTTCCTGAAGTAGAAATTCATTCCGATTCAGAATTCTGGATTAACGTTCTAACAAAATGGGCTCCAGCCTGGAAGCGAAACGGTTGGAAGAAAAAAACCGGCCCGATTAAAAATCTTGATCTAGTTCAAAAATTATACGAGAAATACACTCAAGGAACCGTTAATCTAATTTGGGTACGCGGACATGTAGGAACGGAGCTTAACGAAAAAGCTGATGAATGGGCAAATAATGCCAGAAGACGAAAAACTTTCGCCGATTTAGAAATTATCAATGTTTCCAGCTCGGAGAATAATAACGAGAACCAAGGAGTACTCTTATGAAAAAAGTAATCGTAAAATGTAAATTAAAAAATCGCGACGAATTCGAGAAAAAACTTACAGAAATTGATATGGATTTTTCGCCAATGTTCTGGCGTCACGAACGAATCTATGTACCTCGAAATTATCAGAAAAAATCATCCTTCCCTCGCCTAGTACTCCGAACGGAAATGAAAGCAGTCGACCGACCAGCTAAATACGAACTGGAATTACGTCGACACATTGAAGATTCCGGAGTCGACATTATCGACACGACAATTATCCGAGATTATTCCGAAGCCGCAAATATCATTCTTCAGCTCGGGTTTGAAGCTCAAAATGAAGTGTCTTCTCGCAGGCAGGAATTAGTACTCGGAAAAGGAACTAAATTATTCCTTGATAAAGTCGACGGCGTAGCCGGATATTACGCAAAAATCGAAGCCGAACTTGGCGAAAAAGATAAAGTTGAGGAAGTTAAAAATGAAATTCTTTCAACTTTCGCACAATTCGGACAAGATCCATCAACCATCATCGAAGATACTTATTCAGAGCAACTATAAACTTTTACTACGCAAAAGAAAAGGAGATAATATATGGCAAATGAAATTACAAATTCAGAAATTTCCAAAGTAACAGATTTCGACGTTTTTCAATGGGCAAACGAAATTGACGAATACAAGAACAACGTTTCCTGCGAGTTATTCCTATTTAACAAAAACTACACTCCGTTCAAGGTTCGCTACTCTGATAAATTAACCGCTTCAGTTAAAGCAATGTTTATGATGGAAGCAGTTTCTTATATTGTAAAAGAAGCTGATAAAGGCCTAGAACAGCGTGAATATGAAAAAAGTGATGGCGAAAAAAATGTAGTTTATCGTACAGATCTCGACAATGTCGTAAAGGCTAAAACTTTACTCGAGCTCATCGAAAAAGAATATAAAGATATTGAATACTTTAACGACGGCGGTTCTGGTTCAGAATTTAAGAAGATCAAAGGTATTATTGCTAAATTCTCTTATCTCGGCGGAGATTCAGACGGAAAAACCAAAACCTTTTATATCGCAAAAGGCATTGCCGCTTCAAGTGCTCTTAAAGGTGCAACTTCTTGGGAGCTAAATGGCGAAAGCTTTGAACCATTTGCAGCAGAAATCGCACTTAAGATGCCCGAAGATAACCAAGTCGCAATCGTTGAAGATAACGTTGTAATTTTTAATCAGTCAAAATTCGAAACTTTGTTCCAGTATGATTTTAAAACTCAAATGCTAGCTGATGCGCAGGCAAAAGCAATTGAGGAGAAATATAAATTAACTTTCCCGGAAGGATTAACCCTAAACGCTCTTCTTCAGGACAAAAAACCATTAGTTAAAAAGCTTGCCGACCTCGATATCGCAGAAGAAATGAGTCAGAAACAACTCATCGAGTATTGCGACGAAATGCAGCTTGAACTTATGTCCGACGATTCAGACGGTTCAATTATTATTCAGGACGACAAAGACTTAACAATGTTCGTCAACTTAATTAACGAAGATTATTTTATTTCGCCAGTAAACGGTAAACGTTACGAAATAAAATCAAAGAAACTCCTCTCTGAGCCAGAGGGCGAAGTCCCAAGGAACTAAACCACATCACTAAAAAACTCCACCTTATAAGGTGGAGTTTTTTAATTATTTATATTACAACTCGTCAATACTAACACGAATTTGCTCGGTCGTGTCACGATCACGAACCGTAACCGTATTATCTTCCAGCGTATCAAAATCAACTACTACACATTTTGGAGTTCCGATTTCATCCTGTTTCATGTAGCGCTTACCGATATTTCCGGAATCATCCCATGTCACATTGCCATATTTTTCGCGTAGCCTATCATAAACCTCGCGAGCTTTCTCTACAAGTTCTGGTTTGTTTTTAAGAAGTGGCGATACACAAAAACGATATGGTGCAAGATTTTCTGGAAGTTTCAAAAGCACGCGTGTTTTTCCGTCTTTTTCCTCCTCCATATAAGCTGTCGAGAGAACCGCCAAGAACAATCTCTCTACCCCGATCGAAGGCTCAATTACGTGAGGAATAAAAGTTTCTCCAGTATTCTTATCGCGATATTCCATATTTTTTCCAGATTCACGCTGAATATTAGCTAAATCAAAATCTGTGCGATAAGCTAGCCCCATTAATTCCTCTTCGCCATTCGGATAATCAAACATAAAATCAATCGTTCGTTTACTATAATGCGCTCTATCTTCCGCTGGAACTTCAAGCTCATGAATATTCTCCGTCTTTAAGCTCATTCGATTCTCAAGAAACTCGTGCTGAAGTTTACGCATTTTTTCAAAATCTTCTTCCCAAGCATCCGGTCTTACGAAATATTCAATTTCCATCTGCGAGCATTCCCTGTCTCGTAAGATAAAATCTCGTGGCGAAATCTCATTTCTAAATGCTTTCCCCTGCTGAGCTAATCCGAATGGTAAATTCGGATAAAGCGTATCTACAACATTTTTATAATTCGTAAAAATACCTTGTGCAGTTTCTGGTCTGAGATAAACGATATTTTTATCAGCCACTTCCGCATCATCATCCGGCAAAACCGCCCCAACATGCATCGAAAACATCATATTAAATTTACGGATTGGCCCCCAATTCTCGCTTTTACAATTTGGACATTTTGTATGGGTTTCTAAAAATTCCTCCGTCGTAACTGACTCGGAAATACCATCCGCAATTTTATCTGCACGAAAACGTGACTTACATTCTTTACACTCAACTAAAGGATCGGCAAAAGTCGCGGTATGTCCAGAAGCAACCCAAGTTTTCGGATTCATAATAATTGCAGCGTCAACTCCGAACATATCCTCACGATCTTCAACCCAAAACTTCCACCATTCGTCCATGATTTTCTTTTTTAGACTTACACCGAGTGGACCATAGTCCCAAGTTCCAGCCATTCCGCCATAAACATCTGAACCCGGAAAAATAAACCCTCGACGTTTACACAAGCTAACAATATCTTCGAGTTTTGTTTTTTCAGACATAAAAATCTCCTTTGCCATATTATAACATTTTATCTAAGTTAAAACTAGTGCCTCAAAAGCAGAGGCACTAGCATAAGCGAGTTTATATTACGAGCTTTTAGCGTCGTCTTGAGTTCTTACTATGACTCTTATTTCTCTTAACGATAATCATTACACCGAAGAAGGCACAGACGAAGAGTAAAGCAAGCCCGGTCGATACGAGATCGCTTTTTGACAGAGCAAGTCCGCCAAAGATTGAGCCAGTATCAGGTACATCTGGAGCTTCTGGAGCTACATAGTCAATCGTTCTTGAGCGATTTACTCCGATAATTTCTCCACTTTCATCGTACGGAGTAGCAACAATTGTATATTTACCGGAAGGTACTCCATATTTAGAAAGAGGCAATGTTAAATCAGTAGCCGCACCTTCATTAAGGACCAATTCAATCGGTTCATCAAAGATTGCATTACCAGCTTCATCAAAGACCTGGAAAAGACTCTTATATACGCCTGGAGCTTCAAGAACAGTCACAATCGGGTCGCCAGTATTTTCTTCAGTACCTTTAACGATAAAATCAAATGAAATTAGTTTAAACGCTACTGAATCGGTTGTCGAACCAGCACCATCAGCACGAACATTTAAGATATAATCGCCATATTTTCCGCCATAAAGTCTAGCGTCAATCGTCGTTTCGTAAGTTCCACTTGCGGTACCAGTTTCAGAAGTTGGAACCGGAGGAAGATCATAAGTAGTCCTCGTTCCATCACTATCAATATAAATTAGTTCATAAACCAATCTTGCGGTATCGCTATAGAAAGTCTTAACTGGAATATTAAGACCAATAATATTTTCACCATCCGATGGGGATTGGATTGTTACGGCCGGAGTTTCACCGACCACCACCAACTCAACCGTCACATCCGCTGAATCTGGACTCTCGACGTATGGAGTAGGATCGTATGTTACAGCATAGGCACCAAAAGGAATAATCGCCATTCCCAAAGCAAGGCCCACGCCACCTAATAGTTTTGCAGTTTTTTTCATTTCACACTCGCTTATTTTTATTATTTTTATTTTGAAGCCTAAAGCTCACCAATCTTTTTTTCGCAGTTTAGACCGGTGAGCTCCTACTCAGCTGTTTTCGTTTTATCGTATTTCGCGATTATACAATTAAACGCGACTTCTGAGCACGGCGCTTCCTAATTAGGATTATAAGCCATGCAATAATAATTGTCAATAGAATTAGCATAATAATTATGATAAATACTGGCAAAATCAGGACGACCTTAGTTTCTTCGTATGTTTGATCAAGTGCATTAACGGTTGTATGAACACTAAAGATACCAAAGACTGGAGTATCTTCCCACTCTAAAGTTGCATGACGAGTTGGAGAATCTGGAATAACTGGATATGGATTCGAAATTTCCGCTACCGTTCCACCGACTAATTTATCAATTTTCATCGAGATACTAGCGGTAAAATCAGTATTCCCCTCGTTTGCAATATCCGCTTCCGCAGTAATTTTACCACTCGTCATAAAAGTATTCATATTAAAGCCAGAAATGGTAGCTTTCTCAATTGTTTCGCCAGTTGTAGAACCATACAGGATTAAACCAACACGAGAAATTGTACGGACACCAGTCGAGGTAGCATCACTATCTGGAACCGATTCAGCAAAGATAGTCGCATACTGACCGCCATCAGGAATGTCGCTTGGAACTGAAACCTTATATTCTACTTCTTGACGCTGATCCGGTTCAATTTCAAAAGTAACTTCACTCTTCCAGTCCTTCTCTGAATCTTTTTTCGCATCAGCGTTCTGGTTGAATGATACCCAACGCGAAATTTGAGTTCGGTTAGTTTCAGTCGAGAAGTTTACTTCATAGGCTTCATTTGCAATCGAGTATGGCGCCGCATAAACACGAAACTTAAACTTTTTCGCTCCGATGTTATCGACTTCCATTTTATAAGTAAGTTCATCGCCAGGATTTAAAGTTACACGATTCGCTACCGGAGAAATCTGAAGCCAGACAGCCGGTTTTTCATCTTCAGCATATACTGAACCCACCGGTACGATTAGACTAGTCAGAGCAAACGCCCCAGCCATAATCGTTTTTAATATTCTTGATTTCATTTTATTCCTCCACTAATTTTTTTGCTTTGCGCTCACGATTTCTTGATACCAACCAGAAGACCACCGCACCGATAAAGACAATAATTAGAATGATTAACCAAAGCGGACAAACAATTACTAATTTTTCAATCGTTTCAGTTTCATTATTATAAGTTACATCTAGTTTTACGTTAAAGATACCGAAAGCAGGGGTGCCGTCCCATTGAATACTCGAGTAACGACGAGTTTCAGGGAGAGTCGCATAGACTGCTGGATCTTCTTCATTAGTATAAACTGGGTCATTTGAGAATAACGGAGTAACTGTCATTACATATCGAACGTTAAGATCAACGTTACCACAGTTCTCTACACGTCCAGAAGCAACAATTGGAGGATTAATTAGAAGAGTAGGAATATTTTTGTCAACAATTTTACCACAGTAATTAGTATCGCCATTTACAGTCGAGTAGACAATCGAACCGACACGAACAGTCGCCTGAACGGTAGATTCGCCATCGGCACTATCTTCGGTTTCTACCATAATAGCCGCATTTTGCGCACCACCAGCTGCATCATTCGGAACTTTAACCGTAAATTCAACCTCTTCATTCTTACCGGATTCTAGATAACCAGTAGTCTTGCTAAAGGTGAACCATTCCGAAATATAAGTATATTTGTTTGAAACAGAGTAAGTCGGACTATAATCAGATGTATCCTCTTTTGTTTCGACATAATATGGAGAAGCATAAACCTTGTAATGGAACGATTCAGTTCCAGAGTTCTGAACTGTGAATTTACCATTATAAGTCGAACCCGGCTCAAGATTCCCAATATCTTGCGAAGCTGGAGAAACCCAAAGATAAATCGGTTTTTCCGCTGCATTTACTGGAGTAACACCGAAAATCCCAGAAAGACTTAACGCTAAAGCGATAATACTACTACCAAAAACTGTTTTAAAATGACTTTTAGCCACATAACCTCCTTTTTCTTTATATATAATTATACATTAGTGAATAGGTTTTTTCAAGAAAAAGTTAGTCCTTTTTCTGCGAAACATTCCTAAAGAGAATCTTGTTGATGTAGTTAAAAATCGGAGCAACTTCTTCAAGATCCAGCAGATAACTTGCCGCAAAATAAGCAATGATTGAAGCTAGCGAAATTAAGCAGAACTTCGGAAAGGTCACAAAGAACGAATTATCTGTCGCTAGTAGTGGGAAGAACTTTGTCATAATATAAGCTACTACACCAGTCACCACCGTAGCAATAACCATTCGCCATAATCCAGACCAAAAGTCCTTATTAAATAGTTTCTTTTTTGAACGCTTGTTTAAAATGCCAAGCAGCAAAAACATTTCTATTACAGCGCCTAAACTCTGCGCCCAGCCCAGTCCATAAGGTCCAAAACCAATTCTCGTAAATATAACCGAAAAAAGCATTGAAAGCCCGATTGAAATAATCGAAATTCTAAACGGCGTTCGCGTATCTTGTCTAGCATAAAAACCACGCGAAGCAATATGGAAGACGGACTGCGCAAAAATCGCCACAATCATCGAACCAAGCACATTTGCAATAATCGGATCGCCACCATTTTTAATAAAGTTTACAACATAACCACGTGCAAAATAAGTTATTATCGAAACTGGCAATGAAATGAATATAATCATACGTAGCGCTTTCCTAAAAGTACCATTAAATTCTTCTTCATTCCCCTCCCCAGTTTCTTCAGTCATCTTCGGGAAGAATGCCGTCGAAATCGCTACGCCAATCAAATTCACTGGCATTTGATGAAGCGTATTTGCCTGCTGATAACTTCGAAGCGCTCCAGCGCCCATACGAGAAGAAAGGTTTGTATTTACAATCCCAGAAACGTAATCAATTCCCTGATCAAGAGAACGTGCCGGAAGTAATTTTAGAACTGATTTAAAACCATAGTTCTTCCAATAAATCTTAAACTCATAATCAAAGCCTAGTCCAAATAATCCAACTAATGAAACTAGTACCTGCAAAACCGCTCCGAAGACGACACCTAGCGCAACCCCCATAATTCCACCTTCAAATAGCTGAAAACCAAAAATATTAATTCCGCCAGTGAATACCGTTATGCCGATTAGAATACCGACATTATAAAGCGCTGGCGCAAGCGAATAGAATACAAAACGCCCAACCGCCTGCTGCATCGAAGACAAGACTGTTGCGATTGAAAACAAGAATGGATTTATTGCGATCACTCGCATCATATTAATCGCTAGAATTGTTCCAGATTCGTCTAGGCCTGGACCAACAACATAACGAATCAGCGGATCAGCAAAAATCATAATCAAAATACTTGAAACTAGCGTCACCAGAGCAAATAAGTTAATAATCGAACTCGAAAGTTCCCAAGCAGATTTTTTATTTCCAGATGCAAGGCGTTGATTAAAGACTGGAATAAAAGAAACTGCTAAAGCTCCCGAAGTCAGGATGAAGAACATAAAGTCCGGAACCGTAAACGCTGCAGTATAAGCATCAATCCCAGTCGGATAGGTATCGAGATAATACGAGTTTAAAAGTCTATCTCGAAAAATTCCCAGTAACGCCGAAATTAGCGTTGAGGCAGCAAGCAATATCGCAGCAAATTTAATACTGAGCTTTGAATTTGCGAGTGTAACAACTGAGCGAAACTGGAATTTCTTCATTAGTGAAGTTTAGCCCCTTCTGGAAGAACCGTACCCTTGAGCAGAGCCGGAAGTTCTTCCTCTTCAAGCGTTTCTTTTTCTAATAACGCAGTCGCCAGACGATCAAGAACTTCACGGTTTGCTACAAGTACAGACTCGGCACGTTTTGCCGCTTCATCAGAAAGAATCTTAACTTCTTTATCAATTAGTTCAGCAGTTTTCTCTGAATATGGCTTGCCGGTAGAAATGGTATAGTAACCAGTCGCTTCTTCTGGATAGACAATGTTACGATTACTGCTACCCATACCTTCTTCGACAATCATTTCTTTAGCAAGCTGAGCTACGTTTTTAAGATCGGAGCTAGCACCAGTAGTAATATTATCTTCGCCAAAGATAATCTTTTCCGCAATACGTCCGCCCATCGCACGAGCCAAAATGTCTTTTAGTTCATAGACATTTTTGTAGCTCTTATCTTCTGGCGGCAAGAACCACGTTACGCCTCCAGTATGTCCACGCGGAATAATTGTTACTTTATGGACTGGATCGGAATCCGGTAAAACATGCCCGACAATTGCGTGTCCAGCCTCATGATAAGCCGTAAGTTTCTTTTCGTAATCGTTCATAACTTTACTCTGGCGTTTCGGACCAATTGCTACCCGTTCAAAAGCTTCAGTTACATCCGAGCTCGTAATTGTTTTATGTCCCTCGCGCGCCGCCGTAATCGCAGCCTCATTAGCAATATTTGCAAGATCAGCGCCACTTGAGCCAGCCGTCTTTTTTGCTAAATCATCAAGATTAACATCATCTTCAAGTGGTTTCTTCTTAAAGTGAACCTTCAAAATCTCAAGACGATCCTTTCTTTCAGGAAGAGTTACATCAACATGACGATCAAAACGACCTGGACGAAGAAGCGCTTTATCAAGCATATCAACTCGGTTCGTTGCCGCCATTACAATCACTCCGCTTTCATTATCAAAACCATCCATCTCGACTAGAATCTGGTTTAGAGTTTGCTCATCTTCCCTTCCGGCGCCACCACGAGCATCACGTTTATGCGCAACCGCATCAATCTCGTCAATAAAGATAATAGACGGGGCATTCTTTTTAGCCTTCGAGAAAAGATCTCGAACACGACTTGCGCCAACACCGACAAACATTTCTGCAAATTCTGAACCAGAAATACTAAAGAACGGAACATTGGCTTCTCCAGCTACGGCTCGCGCCATCAATGTTTTACCAGTTCCCGGATCTCCAGCCAATAAAACACCGCGCGGAATCTTCGCGCCAAGGCTTTCGTATTTTTTTGGATTCTTCAGAAAATCAACAATTTCTTCCAAGTCCTGTTTCGCCGATTCATTCCCAGCCACATCAGAAAATGTTACCTTCTTTTTATCTGGCCCGTAAAGTTTAGCTTTTGCTTTTCCAAAGCCAAGATTCTCTCGATTCATCGACTGCGCCTGGCGCATCATATAAGCAAAGAAAATAATTACTGCTACAATCGGTAAACCGAGCGTTACAACATTTAAGATAATATCTGTATAATTTACTGGCTCGACGTATTCAATTACTGGATATTTTTCTGAACATTTTGTTAGCTCATCGCCAGATAAATCCGCACAATGATTTACTAACCCAAGTTCATAAAGTGTGCCAGAACCATCTTTATAAGAATGTTCTGTTGGCTGATCATTATTCTTTAGAGTAATATCTAAATTATTTCCAGAAACGGTAATTTTCTTTATATTACCATTCTCATCATTTGCTCTCGCAATCACAGAAGATAGCGCTACTTCTTCAACTTTGTTTTTCGGCGCAAAACTCAGGACCATCGCATAGGCAAACAAAATCACAACAATAAAGAAAAGCCCGCTACGAAACATATTCGACGTATTTTTCTTTGATTTATTTTTCGCAATATTCTGATTATTATTTTTTCTTTCAACCATTAAAAACTCCTAAACTGTATATATCTATTGTATCATATACTAACTTCATTTCTACAAGAAAAATCGGCTAGATTGGTGTTTTCTCGGAATCTATAGAATTTCGTAGAAAAAATCGCCTAAGCTAGTAGTTTCTCGGCTCGACGCGCGACTAATATGTTTTTGGCAAGAAAAATCGCTTAGGTTGACATTTTCTCCGAATCTATAGAATTTCGTAGAAAAAATCGCCTAAGCTAGTAGTTTCTCGGCTCGACGATGCTAGCACATTTTTAGCAAGAAAAATCGGCTAGATTGGTGTTTTCTCGGAGCGACGCGCTATTATTGATAGAGCGAGCTCCGAAAAACGCCGAGATAGCCGATTTTAATGCTAAAAACTAGTTATTGACGCAGAAGGTACCACCACCCTCTTTCTTATATAGCACCGCTACTTTCCTTGCACCAGTTGAGTAGTATGCAACCTCGCCCTGGCAAGTTGCGTGGGTAACGATTGAGATTGAATGTCCTTCGTCACCACCAGACGATGTATCACTGTTCGCGGCATCTTTTTCACCATCAAGAGCAGCAAGAGACTGGTTATCAAAGGTTACGTTAAAGCGCTGACCTTTTGTACAGGTTTCAGTAGTCTTCTTTGAATTTGGAGTACAATCCTGAATCCAAAGAGAGTAAGATTGACCATCTGGATCAGCAAAGGTATCTTGTGCACCACCAGAGTTAACGATTAGGTAGCTATCATAGAAGTATGCCCAGCTCTTAACTGAATCAGCAGTCGCCGCCGAGCTACTTGGAGTAATATGTCCTTTAACATAAGTACCAGTAGTCGGGATAGCACCACGGTTAGACCCCTGATAGTTCTGAAGTGCCGTTACAACACGAGAAATGTCATTTGAGCGCTGTGTATCACGCTGTGAACGTTGAAGTGCAGGAAGAGCAATAAAGACCATCATGAAGATAAGACCTGCAATCGCCAAGACAAGCACGACCTCGATAATCGTAAAGCCTTTTCTATTTTTTATATTTTTATTCATTTAATCCTTTCTAAATATTTAGTTAGATTTTCTCTGTCCATGCTCGCGAAATACACAGACAGCATAGTTCTTATGGCTATTTTAACACATATTTTATTACTTTTGCAATACTTTTGCAAAAAGTTTTGCCCAATCTTCATGAGAGAGATCTTGTGCTCTTATATTTTCATTAAGCCCAAGTTCCTCAAAAGCTTTCTCTATTTTTTCTTTTTCAAATGGCAAATTCTTAATTAATTTTTTACGTGGATTTAAGAAGCCACGCTTTGCAAATTTTAAAACTTCTTCAGAAAATAACGGCGTTTCGCGCGGTATCAAAATAATTGTTGCTGAATCAACTTTTGGCGGCGGCGTAAAATAATCCTTCTCAACTAAAATTCCGGACTCAACTTCCGCAAAATTCTGGACACTTAAACTTAAATAAGTATGCTTCCCCGCGCCAGCCAAAATTCGCTCCGCTACTTCTTTCTGAATTAAAAGCGCAATCCTTTTTGGCTTATTTTTAGCCGTAACTAATTTTTCAATAATCGGACTCGTAATATAATATGGAATATTTCCAGCTACTACATAAGATTCTGCAATTCCGTCTAAATCGAACTTCAAAAAGTCCGTATTAATCACTTCTAAATTTTTTCCAGGAAAAGAGTTCGGTAAATTCTTCGCCAATCTTTCATCAAATTCTACCGCAATTACTTTTTCAAAACGTCTTAAACGCGAACTTGTCAGAGTTCCTAGCCCCGGCCCAATTTCAAGACAGGTTCTAACATCTTCTAAAATTGCCTCATCCGCAATTTCATCAAGAATAAAACGATCTTTAAGCCAATGTTGTCCGAGTGATTTATTATTTTTTAGGCTCATTTCTAATACCACCTGTGTGCATTCCACCACGCAACTGCACCACTCCAACCACCATAGCGCTTATTAACATAGCTGATCATCCATTTTATCTGTGTAATTGGGTTAGTTTCCCAGTCACTACCAATACTCGCCATTTTTCTACCAGGTAGCGCCTGCGGAATACCATACGCACCCGAGCTACGATTTGTCGCATTATAACGACAATGGGATTCTTTCGTAATCATATAATACGCCGACTCAACATCTTTTTCCGCCACACCAGCAGCACGAATCCAAGCCTTACAAGTCGCCTCATCCGGGTTCGCCGTAAAGGCGGGAATATTCGCCGGAACCTCTACTACCGGAGCTTCTTTCGGCGTCTCTATTTTATTTAATTCAGTTGTCTTCTCGCTCAATTTTGTGTATTTCGTTTCAGTATCTCCTAGCGAAACTTCATAAATCTCTGACAGTCCAGTTTCTAAAATGTTACTATTTTCTTGAACTGATTTCAAAGTTCCACCTTTTCCTAAATCAATACCAGCTTCCTTCGCTAATTTTTCACGGTCATATTGCGCCGTCATAAGATATTTACGCTCATTACCATTTTTAATAATTACTGGACGAGCGCGATAAAGGTCAATATGAAAATTATTACTATCAATTTCCTGATCTTTATCAGGATCAACTAAATCTTATTAATTAATATCAATCTTCGCCCTCTCTAACGCTTCACCAACCGTTTTAGCATCAGTTTTAATCGTCAAAGTATCATCGCCATCATGAATTGTAACAAAATGTCTTTCGTGTTTACTTCCATCGTTAGCATACGCACTAGCAATTCTACTAATCGTCAAGAACGCAAAAACCCCAGCAAGAATTATACTTCCTACCATACAAAACATATATGATTTTCGCAGTTTCATACTACTTAAGTTTACCATATTTCCCTAAAAAACAAAATACTCTATGTTATAATATAGAGTATGTTTACGGAGGGATTAAATCAAGAACAGAAAAAAGCAGTCGAAACTTTAGGTGGCCCAGTCTTAATTTTAGCGGGTGCTGGTTCAGGAAAAACCAAAACTTTAACCCACCGCATCGCGAATTTAATTGCCTCAGGAGTTTCAGAACGCGAAATCCTAGCGGTTACTTTTACAAACAAGGCCGCAAAAGAAATGCGAAATCGACTGTTTAAACTTTTAAATCCTAAAGTTTTTGACGAAGCTCCCCGTACTTTTATGCCATACATGGGAACTTTTCATTCTATTTGTGTAAAAATTTTAAGAATTGAAAATGAGGCACTCGGGCTAAGTAAAAATTTCGTCATTTATGATATGGACGATCAGTTATCCCTTATTAAGCGCGCTATGAAAGAGCTTAAAATCGACACGAAATATTTAAAACCAAAATCCGCTCAATCTGTCATTTCTTCTACAAAAAATGCCGGTGAAACCGTCGAAAGTTTTGAAGCCTCTGCAATTTATCCAAATCAGAAAAATATCGCTAAAGTTTTCAAGCTATATGAAAAATACAAAGCCGATTCGATGGCGCTTGATTTTGATGACCTACTTTTAAAGACTGCCGAACTATTTGAAACTCATAAAGAAGTTAGAAAAAAATGGCAACAAAAATTTAAACATATTTTAATTGACGAGTACCAAGACACAAATCATATCCAATACCGCCTCGTTAAAGCGCTTGTTAATGAAGAAAGAAATATTTGTGTAGTCGGCGACGATTGGCAGTCAATCTATTCCTGGCGTGGTGCAGATTTTACTAATATTTTAAACTTCGAACGAGATTTTCCTGGAGCAACTGTCATTAAACTTGAACAAAATTATCGTTCAACCGGAAACATTTTAAAGGCATCACAGAAAGTAATCGGTTTTAATAAAACCAGGACTGATAAAAATCTTTTTACTGAAGCTGGCGACGGAGAGCCTGTCGATATAGAAAATCTACCAGACGAATCCGCAGAAGCTAAATATGTCGCTTTTAAAATTCTCGGCGAGATGAGAAAAAACCGTAATTATTCTGATTTTGCAGTGCTTTATCGAACTAATGCGCAAAGCTATAATTTTGAAAAAGCCTTTCTAGATACTCATATTCCATACAAAATCGTCGGTGGTGTCCGTTTTTATGATCGTAAAGAAATCAAAGATGTTCTTGCAGTTCTAAAAATTCTAGTTAATCCTCGAGATCGAGTATCCTTAGAACGAGTTTGTAAAAATATTTTATCGGGAGTTGGCCCAGCCTCTATCTCAAAACTAATTACCGCTTTAGATATTTCTAGTTCAAATAGCCCGCTCATTGAAGAAGATTTATCCTTAGCTGTTTCTGGAAAAGCTCGCGCCTCGATTTTAAAACTACAAAACTTTTTAAAATCAGTCAATCTTGCTGATGCTCCAGCAGAAATAACTTTAAATGTAATTCAAAAATTCTCGCTTACGGAACTAGTACAAGACGGTACGCCTTCTGGCGATGAACGCGTCGAAAACTTAAATATGATAGTTTCTAACGCGTCGCAGTTTTCTAATCTTGAGGATTTTCTATCAGAAGCGGTCTTAATGTCGTCAAGTGATGAGGAAAGTGCAAAAAACTCAGTGACTCTAATGACTTTGCATGCCGCTAAAGGTTTGGAGTTCCCAGTTGTCTTCATTGTTGGTATGGAAGAAGGATTATTCCCGTCAATCCGCGACGACAACGAAGCAGAAATCGAGGAAGAACGTAGATTAGCATACGTCGGTATGACTAGGGCGCGCGAAAAATTATATTTAAGTTTCGCTTCATCACGTTATTCCATGGGTCAAAAAAGTTATAATATGCCATCAAGATTTCTGACTGAACTCGGTTATAACCCATACGGCTCTTCCGCATATCATACCGAAGCCCCAGCCGTCGATTCTAGTTTTGACCCCTACGCTCCAAATCCTAAAAAGATTAAAAAATCTTTCGACCCCTGGAATGATAGTGATTTTGGCGCAGATGAATTCGATAAAACGGGCGACGTCTGGGCAGACGACATAGTCTACGATGACGTCGACCCATTCCCAGAATATTAAATACCAGCTAATGGCTTTATATCAGCGCCTAGATGATTAAGGCGTCTTGCAAAATCCTGATAGCCTCGCGAAATTGAATAAATATTTCGGAGAATAGAAGTCCCTGGAGCAGCTAGCATTGCAATCAAAATTACTACTGCTGGCCTCAATGCTGGCGGAGCTACAAGCTCAGCCGAACGCCAATTAGTCGGACCCTCTACATAGACTCGGTGCGCATCCAGTAATTCAACTTTTGCATTTAAGCTCGAAAGATAAGTTGTATAAATCGCACGGTTTTCGAATACCCAATCGTGAATTAGAGTCCTTCCTTCCGCTGTTGCGGCTATTACCCCGAAAAACGGTAAGTTATCAATATTAAGTCCCGGAAACGGCATCGGATGAATTTTATCCATCGGAGCTTTTAGTTCTGCCTTTCTAATTGTTAAATCGACTAATCTCGTACGCTCATTTCTCGAAAAATATTCTTCGCTTTCTAATATTTCCGCATTCATTGATCTTAAAACTTCTAGCTCAATTTCTAGAAATTCAATCGGCGCTCGCGTAATCTTTATTTCAGATTTCGTCACTAACGCCGCCGCAATAAATGACATACATTCAATCGGATCTTCACTTGGCCAATATTCAATATCTTCGTTAATTTCTTTACAACCAACAACTTCCAATGTAGTGCTACCAATCCCCTTAATCTTTACTCCTAATTTTTCAAGAAAGAAACAGACATCTTGAACCATATAATTTGGAGAAGCACCAATAATTGTTGTTTTCCCTGGATAAAGCGCCGCCGCCATTAAAACATTTTCCGTTACGGTATCGCCACGCTCAATCAAAACAATTCTCTTTCCGCCTGGATGTTTCAACTTTTTCTGATCTACAACCGCTTCGTAAAACCCAACGTTCTTTTTTGCATCAATCTCAAGCCCAAATGCGCTTAATGCCCGTAGATGGGGGTCAACCGTTCTTGTTCCTAAGCTACAACCTCCAGCATACGGTAATTTAAATTTTTCAAATTTATGTAAAAGCGGACCCATAAACATAATTATTGAACGAGTTCTTCTCGCCGCCTCAACGTCAAGATCTTCTAATTTTAATTCGCGTGGTGATATAATTTCTAAATCTTTATGCCGATTAGTCCAACGACACCTGACACCTATACTCTCCAACACTTCGATAATACGAAAAACCTCTTCAATACGTGCAACATGGTGTAAAACAGTCTTACCAGAATTTAAAAGCGCCGCACAGAGCAACCCTACTGCCGCATTTTTTGAAGTATTAATTGTAATTTCACCACTTAAAGTCTTTCCGCCGTTAATTCGGTAACTCTGCGATGATGAGTCATTAATAGAGAGGATTTGGCTCCCAAGTTCAGTTGAAACTTTTTTTACCATTTCGAGCGAAATATTCTGATCGCCTTTTTCAATTCGATGAATCGCAGATTGACTCGTCCCAATCTTCGCCGCTAACTCAGACTGAGTCATACCCTTATCTTTTCTTAAGTTTTCAATTACGTGTCCGATTTCTTGTTGATAATTAGCTTCTTTTCTCATAATTACCTCTACATATATTATATCACAGTATGAATATTCTATTCTAATTTCGTGCAACTGCATGTGCAATAAAACTAATTTCCGGAAGCATTTTACCTAAATCCTTAACCGCAATAATCGTCGAAAGCGGCGCTGTTAAAATTAAACGCATTAATTTTATATGATCAGCATCAATTTTTCCAAGCGGCTCTGGTTTTAAAGAATTTTCAAGCGTATCCCAGGTATAAACATTTTCGCTACTTAATTTTTTCCCATTCGTATCACGATGAAGATTTATTTCCTCGCCAGAAATCCTAGTTAGATTAAATAAGAAATAAGTTTCAATCAACTCTAGACCTATCCCCTTATCTAGCCCCCAAAAGCATTGATTGACTAGCTGAAACAATTCCGGCGAGTCAACATTTTCTGAAATCTGATTTGCTAGTTTAATAATTTTAGAGCCAAGATTAAAACGATCTAAATCAGAAATAATTCCAAGATAACTTTTTAGCATTTTTGCACTCGTTAAAATCCCCAGTTCCGATTTTTCAGATTCATGAATCGTAATCTCCGAAACTGTAAAAATCTCAATCCCCCCAGCTAGTTTTGATTTTTCTTTTCTAACCCCTTTCGCTACGCAAGATTTTCGGCCTTCTGGAGTTAAAAGATTTAAAATCCGGTCCGTTTCGCCATATTTAGTTCGACGGAGTACAATTGCTTTAGTCCTAACATCATTACGTTTTTTAGTTGTTTTTAACATTTCTATCTATCCATTTTTCTGTTACTTCCCTAATCTCATCCGGAGTCGTAGATTCTTTATTTAAAATCTCGACGACTCCATAATCAATCAGATCTTCTTTTGCTCCAATCTCTAAAGATGTTATTAATATAATCGGTATTTTCGCCGTCTTCTGATAGCTCATAATTTCATTTAAAAAAGTAAATCCATCCGGCCCATCCAATAAAATATCTAGCAGAATTAGGCTGGGGTTATCTTCATCAATATTATTAACTGCCGAAATCGCATTGTAGAACTTCTTTACCTCTGCAATCCTTTTTAGATAATTTGTGAGCAACTCGCTCATATCTCTATCGTCTTCAATAACATAAATCAACGGTTTTTTCATTAAAATAGACTCGCTTGTTTAGAAACTGGTAATTTTAGAATAAAGCTAGTTCCATCACGATGACGAATTGCCGAAACATCGCCATTCATAAATCTTGCAAATTTTGAAGCAATATAAAGACCTAGTCCGCTCGAACCTGGTCGCATCGCGATTGAAGTTGGTTCTGAAATCCAACCATATTTTAGCTCTTTCCAAATTTTCACAGGCAAAGCCGGCCCAAAATCACGCACTCTAATTTCAATTTTATCGCCACTATCTTTTACTATTAATTCCGAACGCGTTTCTTCGTCTGAATATCTAAGTGCATTTAAGCAAAAGTTATAAATCACAGAATAAAGCATTTCACGATTCGCTACTACAAGCTTTGAACGATTCGTATATTTTTCTTTAAGTGTCTTATGATTTTCTCGATAAAGATAGCGTAGTTCCCTAGTAACATCATCACAGACTCCACGCACCGAAACCGGTTCAAGTTCAAATAAGCCGTCTTCAAGTCTAGCAATTTTTGTTAAATCGTTTACCTGTCGCATTGCTCGCTCCGCAGTTGAGACAATTTTATCTTTCGCAAAAACAACAGATTTTTCATCTTCCAAATCAATCGACAAGGCAAGCTGGCGCATTAAAGCAAGCGGGCTCTTCAGCTCATGTGCTACTACAAAAACTCCATTTACCTCCGTCATACTTCTATTTTACACCAGAAAACGCTAGATTAAAAGTTTAAGCAATTAACAAATCGCAGAATATCCTAAACATTCTGGAGGGGTTAGGCAAGTATCAATATTTATTATTAAGCATTAAATCGAATTGTTCCAAGTACGCGATAGAAATCATCCGAGAATAGCATTGCATCCGTTTGAATTAGCGCGGTTTTATCTCGAATCTTAAATACACAAACAATACCGCGCAAATCGGAATCGAGCAATCCCGTATATACATCAACATTAGTACCATTTACTACAGTCGTTGAAACAGTCATCTCGCCATCTTCAACCTTATCATTAAAGTCCTCTTTAATTTCATCCGTCAAAGTATTTACAATCGAAACGCGAAGCGCCATTACTGTCCGATCTTCAACAACATTAACCTGTCCAGGATTAAGATAGGCATGAAAATCACCAGCGTGTGAAGCATCCTCCGGAACGTAAACACTCCAAGTTTTCGGGAATTCAAAAGTCAACGAACCAAAATCAGTCGGCCCCGCAAAAGTCGTATAAGGATATTTTTCTTTCTCCGCAAATTCATCTTCTAAAGTAGTTCGGAGCTTATTTTCTGCCTCCGCAACTGCTAAATTAACCTTACCATCAACATCAGTTTTTGCTTCATTCCAGTTAATATACATAAAGACAAAAAGACCTAAAAATACTATCGTCAGAAGCGAAGTAAATACTAGCGCGATCGTCTTAACTAACCCAGAATGATCTTTTTTCTCAGGCTGTTGCCCGTTATTCGTTCCTGGCTGACCTGGTCGAATCGGTTGAGCTGGGCGTGGAGGAATCTGAGGGAGCTGCCCGGCCTGCGGATACGGCTGGGGCTGCGGGCCATAAGGAGGGTTACCTCCGCTATTCGTACTGAAGTTATTCACATTTTGTCCGTAAGACTGTCCGTATTGCCCACTATTATCCATAATTATATTTTACTTATGTTTATAGCTTCCGTCAAGATTCTTTACTAAAATCTTCCTCAATTATTTTAATTTCATTTTTAAGCTTACCTAAATCTTCTTCAATTTCTTTTGCAAGTTTTGTCGCTTCCTGATATTTCTTGCTAGCCTCATCTAATCGGAATTCATCCCCATAAAACCATTCAACTTTCTCCTCTAATGTTGCAATTTTTTCACTAATTTTTTGAGTCATTTTTTCTCCTTTACCTCTTTAATATCTGCTCGAAGTTTTTTCCTAGCTGTTTCAATTTCAATCTCCTCGCCAACTTTTATTTTTCCAGTTATAATTGCATATCCATTTTTCAAAACGTTTTCAGGATTCAGCCCATCAAGAACCCGATAAATACTCCTAATTTCATTCAAACTACTATCAATCGCACTAATAATTCGACTAGAAATACTAGCAGTTTTTAACTTAATGTCATTATTAACCAGTTCAATTCGTGATAAAATTTGAGTTTTAATTCGAGCTATATTGTCATGTAGATTAGAGATTTCAGCTTTTTTATCCCTCGTTAACATCTGCGCAGCATTAGATGGAGTAGAAGCAACAACATCCGCCGCTAAATCAGCCAAAGACTCGTCTATTTCATGACCAATTCCAGTAATAACCGGAATCCTTGAGCTTGCAATTTTTCGAACTAATTTTTCATCATTAAAACAGGCGAGGTCATCTGCCGAACCGCCTCCGCGGATAATCGCAATCACTTCGACCGCATTTCTCTCATTTAAATAATCAATCGCTCGTATGATTTGATCTGGCGCAACAAGACCTTGTACCTGCGTATGACAAACTGACACCTCTAACCCGCCCCAACGTTCATTGATGATTTTTATAAAATCAGCATATCCAGCAGCCTGCGTTGAAGAAATAACTCCAATTTTTGAAAGATCTCGCGGAAGCGGACGTTTTTTTGCCGCATCAAAGAGTCCTTCCTTCTCCAGTTTTTTCTTCAAAAGTTCAAAGTTCTTCTTAATATTTCCCTCTCCGACCGGCTGAATCGCCTGAACCGTAATCGAGAATTTACCCCAAGCAGTTAGCTTCGGCGTTCCACGAATTACAACTTTCATCCCCTCTTCAAGAGCTACTCTTAGAGACCAGACTGGAATAAAACAATTAACGCTACTTTCCTCGTCTTTTAAGTCAAAGAAAACCCATTTTCCTTGAGAAGTTTTCAGGCTGGTTACCTCGCCCTCAATTACACAGCCAGAATAAGCATATTCTAAAGTCTGATTACAATATGCTACAAACTCCGAAACAGTAAATTTATTCTCCATTCATCTCCATGATCTTTTTACGATCGTTCTTACCAATTTTCGAAATTGCATTCTGATAAAAACCGTACCCAGAAACTATTGTATTTACCAGTACAATTACTCGCGTTACAATTACTACTGTCGAAGCAATCGGAAGTGCCGTTCCAAGCGCACACATTACCGCTATCATCGAACCTTCATAGCCCCCAACTCCTCCTGGCGTTGGCAGGATCGCTCCTACTACGCTCGCAAGCGCTTCCGCAACCATAATCTGCGGGAAAATTTCGCCATGCCCAAGTGAAACTGCAACAATCTCATAAGTTGCAATCTCCAAAAAGTTATAAAGAATTCCCCAGAGAATTGGACGCACAAGAATTCTTTTATCCTTTCTCGCCGCTAACAAATCTTCATGTAAATCCAAAAAGAATTTATGAACTTTTTGATAAGGTAAAACATTTGTTTTCTTTCCAAAAGTAATTTTCTTCACTATAAAATTACAAAATCTTGCCGATTCTTTCGAAAACCAATCAATCAATTTTCGGTTACTTGCAATCACGATTCCAAGCGCAATAACAGCGATAATTCCAACCGACATCAGCCCTACTAGTCCAACCATCCACATTGCATCTTTCGGCACTGCATTAAAAATCAAAAGCGCAACAATCGCAATAATAGTTTGCGTCTGATTTGCAATAATAGTAATAATATATCTAAGCAGATACATAAAGCTAACTTGTCCCGCCGTCGCGCCATATTCATGAAGACGCCAAGCAATATACCCTAGCCCAGACACGCCTCCACTCGGGACCGCATGATTTACAAAATTTAATTCAAACGAAATCCGCGCTAGATTCCAGGCGGAAATCTTTTTTGTCGTCTTTTTCGCCTTCATATAAGAAAAGAACATCTGCCCAGCTGTAAAATACATAAAAAGTTGCTCCGGAATTAAGAGCAATACGATTAAAAGATTCATATGAAATTCTCCGCCCTCTGGACAAACTCCAGTTGTGACACAACCAATAGTTTCCGTAATCTGAGGCCAAGCCTGGTATACTACAAAAGCCACCAAGACAAGCGTTATAGCTGATAAAATCTTTCTAAACATGTTATAATTGTAGCACATATGATTAAAAAATATCTAGCGGTACTTGGACGACTTTCAAATGTTTCCCTTGCCGAACTTACCAGTCAATTTGGAGAATCTGTCCGAAAAATCGGACCAAATTTAGCAGTCTTTGAAAGTGATAAAAAACCAAATATTAACTATTTTGGCGGTTCAGTTAAATTCGGGGAACTTTTAACTACCTCTCCAGTCGATTATCTTTTATCTCTCGATTTTTCCGGAAAATTCATCATTGGTATTTCAGATTATTCTAAAGATTCAAATCGACACAAGTCTCAAGCCGAAGCTATGAAAATTAAAAAGATTTTAAGTCGGCAGAATCGCTCTTGCCGTGTTCTTGCAAATAGCGAAGCTACTCTTTCTTCCGCCACCTCACATCATAACCAAATGGGCGAAAAACCAGGCCATATTGAATTTTTAAAAGTTGGGCGAGAGTTTTATACATTAATCGGAGTACAAAACATTACAGCCTATAAAAATCGCGACCAAAAACGACCAATGCGCGACGCAAAGGTCGGAATGCTCCCCCCTAAACTAGCTCAAATTCTAGTTAATCTTCTTGGACCTCTACCAAAAGATTCCCGAATTTTAGATCCATTTTGCGGAACTGGTGTCTTACTTCAAGAAGCTGCTCTAGATGGTTTTTCCGTTTATGGGACCGATTTATCCGACAGAATGGTTGAATATAGCGAGAAAAACTTAAATTGGCTCAAGAAAAATCACGATATTAAAGATTTTAAAGTTGAAGTTGGCGATGCAACCGACTTCCAATGGAGCTTAGATATCGACGGAGTAGCCTGCGAAACCTATCTCGGCGCCCCTATGTCCCAGCCTCCATTAGAAATTAAACTAAAAGAGCAAAAACAAGAATGTTCAAAGATAATTTTAGGTTTCTTAAAAAATATTTCTGTTCAAATCTCTCCTAAAACGCCGCTTGCGCTCGCAATACCAGCTTGGCTACGTCCAAACGGTAAATACGAACGCTTAAATATCCTTGACGAAATCACAAAACTGGGGTATAATGTAGAGAAGTTAAACCACTTGAGTCAAGAGGATATGCTCTACTTTAGAGAGGGGCAAATTGTGGCTCGAGAAATAATAGTATTAAGGAAGAAATAATAATATGTCACACGTTAAAGCTGGCGGTACCGCCAAGAACGTCCACAATAACGCTGGACAGCGCCTCGGCGTTAAACGCTTTGGTGGACAAAAGGTTCGAAATGGTGAAGTTCTAGTTCGCCAAACTGGCTCGACTAAAATTGCTGGTCCTGGAACCTATATGTCGAAAAACTTTACGATTCACGCCGCTAAAGACGGAGTCGTTACTTTCGTTAAAACGAAAAAGACTCACCTCTCTGGTAAAAGCTTACCTCGCGTTCGCGTAGAAGTTCGCTAAAAAAGAGCCCTTAGGGGCTCTTTTTATTTTTGATTGCCAGAATAAAAACTTAAAAAACGAACCTAGATAGCTCGTTTTTAAGGCTCACCTACCATAAACTTTTTACAAAGCAAAAAGTTTATGGTAAAATTAAAGTAATATGCGTATTTTGATTGTAGGAAATATAATCAAGGATGTTTATCTTAATCTTGATTCTAAACAAAATAATTTTGAAACTGATGAAAATGGAATTCCTTGGATGGATGTCGCGTTTAACGGCGAACATCATTCCTACTTTTCTAGAACCTCCGTTTTTGGTGGAGCGAACGTTACTTTAGAAGTCTTTAAAAATCTTGGGCTAGAGGCAGTTATTTCTCGCCCTGAAGAAGACCATATCGCCGATTCTTATCGCTACATTTTAAATGCTGATGATAAAATTTCCTATTTTGTTCCTAGCGAACGAAAAGTTACAAAATTCATTGCGCCGAATAACCCAGTAGACTGGATTTTTGTCGACCGCTCCGCAGAAATCGACGAAGAATTAGTTTCAAAAATTAAGAACTATATCGGCTTAACTCACGCTAAATTAGCCTTTTTTGCAGCTACTAAAAAATATGATGAAATGCCGGCCGAAACTCGCTCGTCCGCGCGAGAATTAGTCCGAATTTCAAATGTTGTTTTCTCGGATGATGTTTTAAAAGAAGCTCATACTGGCGGAGTAAATTGTTTAATTTTAGACAATGAAATTCGTTGCGGAGAATACGTTAGGCGTTATCGTGTCTCTAAAAATGATTTAATGACCCATTTAACAAGTTATTCTATTATTGCGGCGACAATCTTCGGAACAATGATCGCCGGAGCATCTACTAAAGACGCTCTAGAACTAGCTTCTATTAACGTTGAAAATTCAAAAATTACCGGCTCCCTTAGTAAAGAAGTTTTAAGGAAAAAATTAAGTGACCACAAAGAACGTGACGGCAATTTAAGATTAATCGCCAGATCTTTAGTTAGTCCAGGTAAAGGCATTTTAGCAGCAGATGAAAGCGGCGGCTCAATTCATAAAAAATTTGAAGAAGCGGGGATTCCAGACGACGAACAACATCGCCGAGATTATCGCAATATCTTCTTCACTACACACCATCTTTCCGATTACGTTAACGGAGTAATTCTTTTCGATGAAACTGCAAGGCAACACGCCGACAACGGACAAGATTTCATATCATTCTTGACTTCGCTCGGAATTATTCCAGGTATTAAAGTTGATCAAGGACTTGAGCCTTTTACTGAACCAGAATATGTCTCCGAAAAATACACTAAAGGCTTAGATGACTTACCTGAAAGATTAGCTGAATATTATGAAATGGGTGCAAGATTCGCTAAATGGCGTACCGCTTTTGAAGTTAGTTTAGATGGCGTAGGCGGCAATGAAGTTACGGTTAAAACTCCATCCACTTTTGCCATTACAAGAAACTGTGAAATCCTAGCAGAATATGCCAGAGATTGTCAAAACGCGGGAATCGTTCCAATTGTCGAGCCAGAACTTGTCCATGACGGATATTATTCTGTTGAAACCTGTGCAAAAATTACTGGACAGATTTTAGACACTCTATTCGAACAGCTAAAACGTTTTAATGTTAATATTGAATGCTGTCTTTTAAAGGTTAATATGGTTCTCGCTGGTAAAAAATTCGAAAATCAGTCTTCTCCAGAAGAAGTTGGTGAGTGGACTGCTCGGGTTTTACGTGAACATTGCCCTAAAGAATTAGCCGGAATCGTCTTTCTCTCTGGCGGCCAAAGCGTCGAACAAGCAACTAATAATCTTCAAGCTATTACCAATAACGGGCCATTCCCTTGGCCAGTAACTTTCTCATTCGCAAGGGCGCTACAATCCCCTGCTCTTGACGTTTGGAAAGGCGACAACAATAACGCTAACGACGCCCGCGAAGCCTTTTCTCGCCGTCTTATTGCGAATTGCCAAGCACTTAGAAAAAATAATTTAAGCTAATTAAATCGTTAACAAGACCACAAAAAATCCAAGCAGGTATGCACTTTCTAAAATAATATTTAACCCCCAGAAGAAATCTGGGAAAAATACACAACAAACAATACAGAAAACTGCATACATTATAAAACCAAGTGAAAACTTCGTCGAGATTTTTTTGTATTTCTTTTTAATGTCATTAAGATAAAAAGTATATCCCGCAAAAATTGCCATCAAAGCAAACATTGCTCGAGCAAAAACAACATGAAAAAGAGAAATCGGCGTTCGTCCAAAAATGACCGGCTCAGGAATTACATAATCATAAAATCCAAGCGGACAAATTGAAAGTCCTATTAGACTAATAATAATAAGAATTATTAGTGCTCGTTGAATTTTATTATTTAATTTTTGACCCACTTCATTCCAGATAAAACATGCAACTAACGAATTTGCAATTAAAAAGACAATGCTGGATACACTAGACATCCCAACATATTTCGAGATCGAATAGTCAATATGAAAATCCGTTAGGCCAGTTATAATATGAGTAGAAACAATCCCAATTGTTGTTAAAATAAAAATTAAAATAGCGCGCTTCACTTTAGCTCCTCCTCAATTTCAGCTTTAGATATTATAATATTGGAACCACTCGAAATATCTCCACTAAGGCTAGCCTTAGCCACGATATTTTCAACCGTTTTACTAACTATTCTTCGCATAGGACGAGCACCAAGTAACGGGTCATATCCAGCCTCGATTAAAACATCTTTTGCATCTTCAGCTAATGAAACTGCTATTTTCTGCGGAGCAAGCGTTTTATTTACGCCCGCAATTAGTAAGTCGCAAATCTTCCCTAAATCATCTTTAGAAAGCGGCTTAAACAGACAGATTTCGTCAAAACGGTTCAGAAACTCTGGCTTAAATTCACGATTAGAAATTAGCTGATTCACAATTTCATTCTTCAAATTTTCATATTTTTCACCATTTTGGATTTTTTCACGAATCACATCAGCTCCAGCGTTCGAGGTACAAATTACAATAGCATCCCTAAAGGAAATCTCACGATTTTTTGCATCTCTTAAAATACCTTCATCAAGCATCTGCAGTAAAGTAGTTAGAACTTGTGGCGAAGCCTTTTCAATCTCATCTAGTAACACCACGGAAAACGGATGCTTCTGTACCTGAGCCGCCAAAGACATCGCATCTACCGAACCCTCAGCAATTAACCTATTAACATCTGTGCTCTCTACATATTCATTCATATCAATTCGGATGATTTCCGACTCGCCGTTAAAATAAACTTCTGCTAGGGCTTTAGCAAGCTCCGTTTTTCCTACCCCAGTCGGTCCCAAGAATAGATAAGTTCCAATTGGTTTATTTTCATTTCTTACCCCAACTGCCGCACGACGCAGAGCATCCGAAACAGCATGAACTGCCGGCTCCTGGTCGATCATTCTTTCATGGATTAGTTTTTCAAGATTCAAAAGTTTATTCTTTTCTTCTGTCGAATCATTAGCGGTTTGCAGTTTTACTCCTTCAGATTTTTCAATCGCCTCCGAAACGCTTTCTCCGAATACTAACCCACCTCTTGCATATCTCGCCGCGTCTTCAAGTACTCGAATTGCTTTTCCAGGCATCGCCACATTTTTTACATATCTATCCCCTAATCGATATGCTTCTTTCAGAGACCAATAGGTATAAGTAACTTTATGTTTAAACTCCAAAAATGGCACCTGATCTTCCATGATTTTTATAGTTTCTTCTTCATTACTCGGAGCAATCATAATTTTATTTAAAACATTTGCAAGCGCTGGATTTTTCGCAGAAATCTCAAGAAAACGCTGCTCATCAAGACTTAAAATCATACGTAACTTCCCCGCCTCTAAAACCGGCAAAAGTAGATTTGAAATATCAACCGAACCGACACCGTTCTCAAAGAAAAGGTGAGCGTTATTTAGGTAAATAATAATATTTTTAGCAGAATAAGCTTCGTTCAAAAGACCAGTTACAAGACGTTCAATATCTCCTTGTCCGCCCGTTCCGCCTATAATAGACCCTGCATCAAGTTTAAAAATCTGACGATACTTTAAATCCCTGTTAATCTTCGAATTTGCGTCAAGTAATAACTCTGAAAACGCATTTACGATAGTTGAACGCCCACAGCCATCCGGACCAATCAGAGCGACATTCTGACGACCAGTACGACTAAAAATTTCCGTCATTTGAGCAATTGCTTCTTGATTTGAAGCTCGAAAAAGTTGGGTTTTTGTTGTTAGGCTTCTTGAAGCAGATATATTTTGCCCAAAACGCGAAAGTAGCGGCGTAAATCCAAAGGTAAAATCTCTTCCGATTCCACCATCACGGCGTTTTTTCTTTGAATCTTTAACTAATCCATGCAAATAGTTATACCAGGTAATCCCCTCATATAAATCCCCTAAATCGAGTCGCATTCGCGATAAAATTTCTTCATGGTTCGGATGATTTTCAATAATTGCGATTGCAATAATTCCGCCAGAAATCTGGCTCGCATTAATCTTTTTCGCAATTTTTCTTGAAGTCTCGAAAATTGGCACCATATCTTCTGGCAAATCACTTGCTACACCTTCTAATAATCTAGGAATTAGCCCAAAACGAAGCGCCAAAAAATTTCCAGAACGAGTCTTCATCAAACTCGACGCAACCATCTTTACTGTCGGTTTTTGTCCAAGCAAAGCTAAAACATTGCTCGATAGAATATCATTAATATTATCCGTCTTCCCAAGCGGCACTTTTACAAATAACATTTTGATATAGATAATTAAAATCAATATAATATCCGCAATACCGATTGCAAGCCACCCTAAAGCATTGCAAGAGAATACTAGAATCCCGCCAAAGACCAACGCAAGTATTAAGGCTATAACCAAAAGTCCAGTCAAAAGCGGCGAACCAAGCGTATGCCCAAGACGCGCATATTTTGCACGAGCCGAATTCGGATTATACTGATTTATTTGATCCATATCGTTACCCCCATAATGCTTAAAATAATACAGATAATTGGTATAACTGGCAAAAGTGGCCAAATAACCAGGCTGGCTATCGACAAAATTAACTGTAAAATTATCACAATTATACCAAATAAAATAATTCCTAACCTCGCAACTCCGCCAACTAATCTTGAAACTAAGCGATCGAGAAATGCCATAAATTTAGCATCTATTGAATTACCAGAAGCGTTTGCTGAAATCTGGCGATAGGGCGCAAAAAGCGTTCTTAAAAGCGAACCAATCGAAAAGAAATCAGCCGTATCCCCAAGTTTAGTCCAAATCCTAGACGCAAAAAGTTTATAACCGTCTATATACCACCAAGAAATTAGACCTGTCGTCAACATATTTTTATTATAGCATTTTTTTAGACTTTTAGGGTATTTTCGCAAGCTTTCAAAACATCTTCAAAAAGCACGGTTACAGTTAGTGGCCCAACCCCACCGATCTTCGGAGTAATCGCAGTTAAATCCTGTCGTTCTCTAATTTCTTCATTAATATCTCCAACTAGATGTCCGCCTTCACTTGCAGTTCCAGCATCAACCACTACCGCCCCAGCTTTTATCATTTCATTCGTAATTAAATGCGGGTTTCCAGTTGCTGTTACAATTACGTCAAATTCTTTTAGTTTTGAAAAATCTGAACCGCGATGAAATACCTCGATATTATATCCTGAATTAGTCCACATTCGGATTAACGGACTTCCTACCAGCTTTCCTCGTCCTACAATCGCGATCTTCTTACTCTCAAGCTCAATATTATGTCCAGCTAACAACCAGTTAATCGCGGTTGCTGTCGCCGAATCAAAAACCCGTTCGCTCTCACGCCCTTCATATTTCGCCAGCCCGTCAACATCTTTCTCGGCCGCAATTTCATTAACAATTTCTTCAGTATTTTTATCTTCAAGCAGCGGAAGTTGAACAATCATACCATGTACATTTTCGTCATGATTATATTTTTGAATCTCACGAATAAACTCTTCCGTAGTGGCATTCTCTAAAAACGCATCGATTACTTCTACTCCAATATCTTCACCATATCGCTTTTTTAATTCAACATATTTTGTAATCACTGGATTATTTGAATCACGCAAAATAACAAGACACGGCTTTTTCTTCTGAGATTTTAGAACCCTTACCTGATGTTCCTGACGAGCTTTAATAAAACCAGCCAATTCTCTTCCATCCAATATCTTAGTCATTATCCACTCCTATTACATTTGGCTCCTGTTCTAGCTTAAAACCAAATTTTTCCTCAACAACTTTCGAAATCTCCTGAACTGCTTTCTTGAGCTCCTCATAACTTTTCGCTGAATCATTAATTAATACTAATGGCGCTTTTTCTGAAACCCTAAAGCCATGAAAGGTTTTTCCAATTAAACCAGACTGTTCAATTAACCATGCTACATTAATTTTTGTACCATGATGCGGAATTCCGCGTTTATCTAGCTCTTCAATTTCGTCTTCTTTTACATAAATATTTTTAAAGAAACTACCCGAGCTAGCCTCCTCACCGGCAATTGGGAGCTTTGAATTTCGTACTTCTCGCACGGCTTCCGCTAAAACCTCCGGACTGCGCGAAGAAATTTTATTTTCATCCAAATATGTCTGCAAAGAACGATACAGCTCGCCCTGAATTTCTCCCTTTTCTAGAATAAATTCAACTGCATAGATAAAATACCTACCTCTTAAACCAGAGTTAAAAATTGAATGTCGATAAGAAAAATCACACTCTTCTCTACTAAGACTCACGAATTGTTGTTTTTTCATGTCAAGCGCCAAGATTTTCGATATAGAATCTTTTACTTCTTGTCCATAAGCTCCGATATTCTGAACCGGCGCCGCTCCAACAGTTCCAGGAATGCCAGCCAAACATTCTATCCCAGTCAAGCCGTTCTTTACAGTTTCATCAACGAACTCATCCCAATCTACACCTCCGCCAACTGTGTACCTAATCTTATCGCCCAAGTCTTCTTTTTGAATTCCCTGAATTTTATTAACAATAATTACACCATCAAAACCATCATCCGTTGCAAAGGTATTCGCTCCAGAGCCGAGAAAATAGTATTTTTTAATCCCCATTTCCTCCATTTTCGGAATAATCATAAAAACCTCAGTCGTATCCTCAATCTCAAAAACATATCGAGCAATACCGCCGATTTTCATCGTCGAAAGTTCAGAAATATTTACATTTTCCCTAATTTTCACTCTTTTAGTATAACACAAGTATTATTTATATTAAACCTGATACGACTACATAACCGTAATATATCACGAAAAAGATTAATAGAATCATACCTTCGCGACGTGAAACAATGCGGTCATCTCTCGCAAAAACATAAAGTAAGAATGCCGAGCCTAGAACCATCACAATATCAACAAGACTAAATGAAATCTCTGGAATACCGCCAAGAATTGCAACTGGGACTCCCGTAACCACGCCAATATTAAAGATGTTAGAACCTACAACATTACCAATCGCAAGGTCTACCTCGCCTTTTCTGGTTGCAACAATTGAAGTTACAAGCTCAGGAAGCGAAGTCCCCAGCGCAACAATCGTAAGTGAAATTAGACGCGCAGAAACTCCTAAAATCGAGGCGACACTACTAGCTGAATCAACCACAAAATTTGAACCTATTACAATCCCAGCAATTCCGAGTACTGTAAGAATTAGAGCTTTTCCAAGCTTCATCGACGGCGCCTCATCCACCTCATCCTCTTTTTTCACAGGCTCAGTTTTTGTGTCTTCTAGTAGCTCAAGCGTTTTATTGACTTTCTTTAATTCCTCAGTAGTTTTCTTCGCACGGTTCATCTGAATTAGATAGTAGATAAAAATCAAAAATGCAATAACAATCACTACCCCATCCTGTCTTGAAAAACTAGCAGCTACGTTTGGATCGAAGAAGCTATCAGCCAGCAACGCTACAAACATTAAAGTCATCAGTATTACGATTGGAAGCTCTTTCTTCACGGTGTTATTCTTAACTACTAACGGCTTAATAATAGCAGCTACGCCAATAATTAACAGAATATTTAAGATATTTGAACCGATAACGTTTCCCAGTAACATATCAGTATTTCCTGAAATCAACGACTTTACTGAAACCGCAAACTCCGGAGCGCTCGTCCCGAAAGCTACAATTGTTAATCCGATTAACATTTTTGGAACTTTAAAATTTTCCGCTGTCGCGCTAGCACCATCAACAAACATATCAGCACCTTTAATCAAAATAACGAACCCGACAATCAGTAAAACAATCTGAAGTATAATTTCCATAAGCTTATTGTATCACATTTTAGAAAAATCTATCATTTCAATTGCTTTGGGATTTTAGAGCGGATCGATTCAAAGATACAAACCAACTCTCCAAACGCAACATACAGCAGAAATCCTGCAACCACTGCCAGAACAGTCGGCAGAGCTTCGAGCAAAACATTACCAATTAGATAAGCAATTATTGCTGCTGGAACAGAAGCCAGACTAGAAATAACCTGCATTTTCAAGATAGTTCCCTTTTTAATTTTTGCACGCTGCATAATCGAAAAATCTCCAACCTCCTGCGGAATCTCATGCGCAACAGTCGCCAGACAAGCCGAAACACCCGTTGCCGGGCTAGCAATAAAACCCGTTCCAAGCACAATTCCATCCGCAATCGCATGAACCGAATCAACTGCCAACATTGTATAAGCTTGAGTTATATTTTTAATTTGTTTGTCGCCGTGGGTTTCGATCGTGTGCGGTCGAGAATCGTGATGATGTAAATCATTATGATGATGGAACTGACCCATAACAAACCCAATCAAAGTCGCTGCGAAAAACCCTGCAACAATCAGTATTAGTAACGTCATCGTTTCTAGTTCCCCTTCTTCTAAAATCTCTGGGATAATATCGCCAAAAACCGCATACGTTAAAACTGCAAACGCAATTACAGGCCCAATTTTCTGGATAAATCTTACTGTTTTTCCTTTACCATAAAGCAATAACACCCCACCAGAAATACTGAGTAATGCAGTCACCACCACCGAAATTAGCATTATCAAAAAATTCATAAGTTTATTATATTATTCGACCACCGGATTTGCAAGAGAAACCGTAGTCTTTTCAACTTCTCCATCACCATCACTATCATACTCGAAGGCGTAGGTATAACTATTACTTAAATTCAATATCCATTTAGTCGGATTTATTGTTGCTTTAGTCTTTGTACGCGTAACGGTAATGTATTGTGTCTCTCCTGGAAAATTATTATTATAAACTCCAATCTTAAACTTATTCGAATCGCTATTATCCTGAATAATTTTTGTCGCATTGATCGCGTGATTACTATTAATTACAAGTAACGTAGGCTGACCTGCTTCAAGCTCTGAATTTAATTCGATCCAAGCCTTATCTGGATCAGATTCGAAATTCGTCCTCTTATCGTTTCCCTTTTGAACGATAAATAATCTCCAAATTGCCTTTAGTAAATCGCTCTCGTCACGTTTAACTTTCTCTGAAATAGTTTCATTCTCATTTAAAGTCGCGCTTTCATATTTAGTAAAGTCTTTACCGCTCGCATCATCATGATAAGTATAACCGACCTCTTTTACTTTAATACTCGCTCCAGAATCTTCTAAATCTGAGACATAGTCCTTCTTAATTCTCCATGTATCATCTTCGACTCGATCGCGATAGTCGGCCGATCGTTCATCATCCTGGAAGTATAATTTAAGTCCAGGAGTTGTAAATCTAAAATCATACAAGTTCTTCGAGCTTCTAAAATAAGAGTCGGTTTTTAAATTATATCCATCTGCCTTTAACGACACCCAAAGCACCTGATTATTTCTATAATCAAGCGAGCTCGGAAGTTTTCCTTGAAAACGTAACATTGCAAAAAGTGCCATCCCATAACAATGCCCGCCGTCCGACAATTCCGTACCATAGTTACCAAAAGAAAAACCATCACGCGTAGGTATAAAACCGCTATCAGCAGAAATCATGCCGTCCGTAGTATTATCATCGTCCGTATCTACATATCCAAAGTTAATATCAGCGCTAATTACAGCATAAATCTCATCTAACGCGCCAGAATCATTTGCATTATAATAATCACAGCCAGTTGCTTCTGAAATCTCATTTAAAATTTCCGTATCAATTTCATCTCCAAGCCCAATCGTACAAATTTTTACATTCTTTTCTTGTGCCGCCGTAATAATAGACTTTTTAACTGCACTAAAATTATCCGATGTGTCTTGCCCATCAGTTAGAAGAATCATGTAATGTCCATTTTTATCAGTTCCAGAGAATTCAGAAATACCCCGTGTCATTGCGGTCGAGATATTAGTCCCACTCGCGTTACTATTCCATTTTAATTTCATACTATTTACAGCGTTTTTAGCTGAATTTTTATCATCAACAAATTTTTGAAGATTAACATAATTTCCAGAGAATTCTGCTACTCCAAATTTATAACTTCCAGTTAACTTATCAATCATATTATTTGTCAAAGTTAATCGCCTAAAATTCGAGTCGTTTCCGTCCGCACCAGTTACACTATCATAACCAGCCCCTAAAATCTGCGACTCAGTATACATTGAAACTGAATTATCAATTACAAACATTACCTGTGCCGATAAAGCAGAAACCTCGACACTGCTATTTCCTAAAACATATTTACTAAAATGATTTAACGTGGCGGTTAGGATATTAGCGTCAGCATCAACCTTACTTTCGACTTTTTCAAGAGTCTTATTTTCATCATCAAAACGATAAAGAGTTAAATCTCTTTCCGAAACATTATTTTTACGAAGTTCCGCTTCATTGTATTTAATCGTTACATCAGCTTTTTCTAAAGTCCCTTGTGTTGAGAACTGATAAATCTCATCAGAGATTCCTTCAATCTCGCTAAAGTTTGAGTTTTTAATCACATTTACGCTCGAGCTAGCAATATTTCCTTTGCCATTTATAGTTAAATTAACGTCATTTTCTTCAATCTTATAAGAAAGACTGCGTTCATTATCTTTTACTCCATCGCCTTTTGAATCTGCTTTATTCGGATCAAGTCCTAAAGCGATTTCATCTCCATCTAATAGCCCGTCATCATCAGTATCGGCTTTTAATGGATCAGTATTAGTTCCATCTAGCTCCTGACTATCTAAAATTCCATCCATATCGGTATCAGCAAGATTTGGATTTGTTCCAAGTTCTTTTTCTTCGGCATTCATAATTCCATCGCCATCACTATCAGTCGTTTTATCATCAATTTCTTCAGATATAACACCATTTAAAATTTTACTGTCAGCATCAACACTAACATATTCAATCGATTTCTCAATCGTCTTACCGCTCGGAGCTTTTGCGTAAATTTTATAAGTCCCAGTTTTCTTTGGCATTGTCCAAATGACTTTTGTGCCATCAACTTCAAATTCCCCATCCCCAGAGAATTCAATTTCAGAAATTTTATTTTTCTCTCGATCTTCTGCTTTTACATTCAAAGTTACTTTTCGACTCGCAGTCATATTAACTGCAACATCACTATATTCTTTATCCCATTCTATTTTTGTAAAATCCCAAAGGATATTAAATAAAACTAATCCAACAATTAAAATACCGACGACACTACCGCCGATAATAAACTGTTTTTTATGGGAAAATATAAAGCTTTTTGCTTTCTTTAAAAAGCCCGGTATAGGATTATTTTTTGCTACTTTTTCGGTAAAATTCTCAACTGGAGCCTCCGTTTTTTCCAAAGACTCCGAAGCTGGAGCCGGCTTAACGTCGGCTCCACATTTTGGACAGAATTTATTTTCTGCTTTTAAATCATTACCACAATTTGCGCAAAACTTATTCCCATCCATCTTCTTATGTCCTTAGAAATCAAGATATTTTGAATAATCAGAGTAACTTGAGCTAGAGCTGGAACTAAAACCGCCAAGTTTAAAACCGCCAGAGAACATTGCATCTGCAAGCTCGCCAAACATAAAGCGAAGATAAATATAAAACGCTACTAGAAGTAGTGCAACACAAATAATGTTGTAATAAATCTTCTTATCTCCCTCAAGCTGAACCTCATCATTAATCCCTTCGTGGAAGATATAAAAACCGTACATCGTACCGAGCAAGATTACTACAATTCCGATTAAGCCATTAATGTATCCAATAAATCCGCCGACAAAAGTTGCAAGAATCATCGGAACTGCTGCTAATGACACCACCGCTAGCATCTTGAAATAGTTAGTCTGATTTTTCTTGAACGCGCGAGAAAGTGCAAAGAAAATTCCCGCGATCACAGCGATAAACGCAATAGTAGTCAAAAGATTCTGGCCGATTACCTCAAACCATTTAAAATCTTCTAGATTTTCAAAATCAAACTTCAATTCACATTTCTTTTCAGAAAAAAGTCCGCCAGTACAAGATTGTTCGCGAACTGTCGTATATATAGCAGTAATTAGCGAGAGAATCGTACTAATAACAGTAATAATAACTGTAAAGATTATTGAGTTTTTAATATTACTAAATTTCGGAAGGTTTTCCTTTAGCGCAGTCATCGGTTTTAATAAACCAGCAATCATAAAAGCGAAGAAATTAACATTGTCAGAAGCCGCTGTAGTCGGAGTAACTGGAGCAGTCGCAGGTTTTACTGGTTCTGCTACTGATTCTACTGGAGCCTCAACTGCTGACGCTACAGGTTGTTCGACCGGCTCCTCTTTAACCGGCTCCGCTGGAGTCGAAGTTGGCGTTGTCATAGCGTCCTTTAGCGGCGTGCGGCAATTTGTACAGAAATTTGCCGAGTCATCGTTTTCTGTATTACAATTTGGACAAAGCATTTTTAGACGTTTTCCTTTCTTTTTTCTTTATCGCTTATGTTTACCATATTATATCACATAAGCGTAGCATAAGCGTTTTTATTTCACTATTACTAGTGTTATAATTAAGTTATTATGAAAAAGATTACTAAAGCCATCATTCCTGTTGCAGGATGGGGAACACGCAGGTTACCTATTACAAAAATTATTGAAAAATCAATGCTACCGGTCGGAAATAGACCTCTAGTCGATTATTCCGTTCAGGAATTAATTAATGCTGGAGTAACCGATATTTATATGGTTATTTCAAACGTCGAGCCATGCCAAGTTCAAGAGTTTTACAAAGATAATCTTGCTCTAAATCAATATCTTGAAGAGCGCGGAAAATCTGACCGTTTAGAACTTGCAAAAACCTTGCCTGAAGGAGTTACAATTCACTATACAATTCAGGATCCAGCCGGAGCCTACGGAACTGCAGTTCCAGTTGCGATGGTCGTTGAGGAATACAATATTAACGAACCTGTTTTCTGTTTTATGGGTGATGATTTCATTTGGAATCCAGGAGGAGAAAGTTCAGCAGAATCTTTACTCAAGGCCGTCAAAGACGAGAACGAGAGTGCAATTCTTGGTATTGATCATCCATACGAAGCGCTCCTAAATGGCGGTGCGCTGACTATTGAAAATGAACGCCTTGTTAAAATTACCGAAAAACCTGCGCCAGAACAAGTTACTGGACTCGCTTCAGTTTCAAAATACATTCTCTCTCCATCACTTTTAAAAGAAATTGTCGATTATTATCACAATAATAATTTCGGCCCAGAGGATCAGGAGTATATGATTACCGATCCATTCGCTACTTTTGTCGAAAAAGGTGGTTGTATTCGTGTTGCTAGAACCGCTGGAGAATACCTTGATGGCGGGACAGTCGAAGGCTGGCTACACGCGAATAATGTCGTTTTAGGTTAATGAAAATTAGATTGGTTAAACCGGGGAGTTACGGAAGACCACGTGCCCCGATCGGACCAATCTAATTTTTTATTAAACTACTTCTCCAAGTTTTAGGTAGTTCTGTTAATCCCAGTAAATTCGCTAAAGTTGGTGCAATATTAGAAAGTCCAGCATCAGCAATACGATTTAGCTCATATTTATCACGATTATCGGTATTATCATAGAAGATACATGGTACTAGATTTGTCGTGTGAGAAGTTTTAATCTTTCCATTTTCATCTAACAATTCTTCCGCATTTCCGTGATCCGCAGTAATAACCATCATCCCACCAAGCTCATCGACTCTTTTCGCAATACGCGCAAGCTGTAAATCTATCGCTTCAAGTGCCGTAATTGTCGCTTCCATATCGCCAAAATGCCCGACCATGTCCCCTCCAGCATAGTTAATCCGAATAAATTTATAGTCTTCAATTTTTTCAAGCAAAGCATCAGTCGTTTCTGCCGACTTCATCCACGGCCTTTCATTATACGGACAAGTGTCCGATTCTATACAAACCTGTTCCTCGTCATCATATTTTTCATAGCTATTCCCATTAAAATAATAGGTTATATGCCCAAATTTAGCAGTTTCAGCTATCGCTAATTGTGGTATATTATTCTTCCCTAAAAATTCATGTAGCGAATCCTGAATCTGAACTGGCTCAACTAATCGATACTGCGGAACATGGGTATCTGAATTATATTCAGTCATCCCCGCAAAGAAAACATCTAATCGTCTATTATTTTCAGTTCCGCGATTAAACCCGTCAAACATTTCATACGTAAACGCTTGAGCAATCTCAATCGCTCGATCCGCACGAAAATCATAATAGATAAAACTATCGCCATCATTGACTAATCCAACCGGAATATTATTCTCCGTAATCACAAACGGTGGACAATATTGATCTTGCAATTCTGGGTTTTTCTCTCTCAAAAGCGAAATAGCTTCAATCGCAGAATCAAAATAGTATTCAGCTTTCCCATAAATCATCGCGTTCCAGCCTCTTTCAACAACACTCCAATCCGTTTCATAACGATCCGCAACATAAATCATCCGTCCGCCACCCCCAGCAACTTTATAATCTCGCGGATTGCCGTAGTCATCCGTTAAAGTTTTTAAGAAATCTTCTAGATTCTTAATGTATTTTTCAGCTGACTGAGGATGGACATCCCGACCGTCTAAAACTAAATGAATACGAACTCTCTTTACGCCTTCATCACTAGCGCGCTGTAACATTTTAAAAAGATGATTTATATCGCTATGAACGCCACCATCACTAAAAATTCCCGAAAAATGCAACGTTGAATTTTGAGCCTTTACGTTTGCAATCGCTCCAGTCCAAGCCGTACTTTCCCAAATTTTACCAGAATTAAACTCGTCTTCGATTTTTGCAATTCCCTGTTTAATAATCTGCCCGGAGCCCAACGCGTTATGCCCCACCTCAGAATTACCCATTTGTCCAGGTAGAATCCCTACCGCCTCGCCACTCGCTTGAAGCGCCATTGTTTTCTGTGTTCTAATTGCATTATTCAAAAATTCAGTATGCGCCGCTAAAACTGCATTACCTTCAACTCTTTTACTTAAGCCCACGCCGTCTAAAACCGCAAGAACAACTGGCCCACCATAATTCAATTTGTTCATATCTGAAATTATTCTATCACAATTTAAGCACTTTTAGAATAACCAGGTTTTTTCAAAAGTCTAAACATCTCATTTTTATAAGCTTCTACGCCAGGCTGATCAAACGGATTAACTTGTTGTAACTTTGCTGAAATTGCACAAGCAAGCTCGAAGAAATAAATTAAGCTTCCTAAACTTCGTTCAGACAAATCTGGCAATTCAAGTTCAATGACTGGGATATGTTCAGAATGCGCAGTCATTGTTGCAGCTTCAGCTTTATCATTAATAAATCCTAACTCTTTATCTTCGAGATAGCCTAATCCATCTAAATCCTTATCCATTTTCGGGACCACAATTTCGCCATTAACTCGATTTGTATTTTTTGGCGTTGGATTGTTCTCAAACGTAATAATTGTTTCAAAGATATTCGGACGACCTTGCTGCATATACTGACCGAGTGAGTGTAAATCGGTCGTATAAACTGCAGTTGCTGGAAAAATTCCTTTATCTTCCTTTCCTTCCGACTCGCCAAATAGCTGCTGCCACCATTTCTCAAAATATTCCATACATGGCTCAAAACTTGCTAATACTTCCGTATCATAATTTCTCGAGCGTAAAATATGTCGAATCGAAGCATACTTAAAAATCGAATCCGCAATCGTGCTAGAAATCGGCTCCGTCACGACCGCCGCCTCTTCCTCTCTTGCGCCAGCCATCAATTCATCAATATCAACTCCAGCAACCGCTAACGGCAGTAGCCCTACTGCAGTTAAAACCGAGTAGCGCCCGCCTACTGGATCAGGAACAACAAATCGCTCATAGTGATTATAAAGTGACTCATCATGAAGCGCGCCAGTTTCCGCGTCAGTCGTCGCATAGATTCTCGAGAAAGCCTCATTCTCGCCATATTTTTCAAATAGCTTTTCCTTAAAAATTCTAAAAGCAACCGCCGGTTCAGTTGTTGTCCCAGATTTAGAAATTACGTTAACCGAGAAATCCTTATCGCCGATTTCGTCAAAAATCTTCTGAAATTCAATCGTCGAAATATTATTTCCTGAATAAAGAATTTTTGTACGACTTTTAATCTGAGAACTAAGAGCGTCAATCACTGCCCTATGCCCGAGATAAGAACCACCAATACCGATACAAACTAAATAGTCGCTATCACTTTGAATCTTTTTCGTGCAAGTCTTAATTCGTTCAAATTCTTTCTTATCATAGTCTTCTGGGAGGGTAAACCAGCCGGCCATTGCATCACTTCTAATTTCAGGCACTAAATTTTCGGCAGAACTAGTTTGAACAGCAAGAGCTGAAGCATCAATATCGGAATGCAATTTTAGATTAATCATTTTACCTCTCCTTCTTTATTCTCTTTAATTATAACCTAATTTTTGATATAATTAAAGAGATAAGCCCGGATGGCGGAATTGGTAGACGCGCTAGCTTCAGGTGCTAGTGGTGGCAACACTGTGCAAGTTCAAGTCTTGTTCCGGGTACCACGCGACAATTTGACCTATTTTTACAATATGAAAATTACTGAAATTTTAGGAGATTCACTTCGAGAAGATTTGAATTTTATCTCAAGCAAAGTTAAAGATCTACCGAAAAATAAATCGGTAGTTTTTGTCGGGGAAAGTCTTGAGTTAATTCCTAAAATTAAAGAAGCGCCTGCGTTTTCAAAAATTGAAGTTGATGTCGAAGATGAAAATAGATATAAAATTTATTTTCAAGGAGCAGAAATCTATTTCGTTCTCTCGAAAAATCTTACAAAATTCAAAAACTTTGATTATATCTTTCTAATTGACCTAAACGTTCTTAAAAAAGCAAAGAAAATGGCAAAAGAAAAAGTTTTTCTCTTAACTTCTAGAAAAAAGCAACTTAAAGCATTAGAAGATATTCGCGAAGAAGAAAATCCCGAAATCATCCAACTCGGACTACCTAATTCCTGGATTGATTTTTAGTGCTATTTTTCTGGGAGCATATTTATTATAGCGATACTTACCAATATTACTATAAAAGTAGACAAAAGCATTCGCATTAATATCAACGAACCAGTTTCACGATTCGCTTTAACCCACTCTTGTGTTGTAGAGCTATCAGCATCATTTTTCAACACGATAATATTATTTTTTACATCCGCCTCCTTGCTATTGTCGACAATATCAACTACCGCCCCCCACTCTCTTTCGTAATTTGCCGATTGAACAAAGCTAATGTTTCTAGAAATAGCAAAAAATACCAAAAACACAATAGCTAAAATTTTTATCATTCTTATATTTCTTTGATTCAATAACAACAAAACCCCTAGGCAAGTACCGATGACTCCAAGCACTAGATATGCAATTTCGAAGAGTACAGCCATAACTATATTAGCAATACAATCATTCATAGACAAAATATTAAACGCATTTCCATTTATCAGTTCGATAATAAATGCCGACAAGAATATTATGCCTACAATAAGAAACATTATTCCGCAAATTTTTCTAAATACTCTCTTTTTATTTTCTTTCATAAGTTATAAGTCTATTTTACAGTATATTTCACAAAAAAACAACTTTTTTAGAATTTTGAATTTTTCTTTAATTTTTCAGTCTTTTTCGGAATTGTCTTTAAATCGACCTTAGCGATTTCACGGCGAGTTTCACTTCTTTTAGCACGATATTCGGCACGGTTTTTTGAGCGAGCCTGTTTTAAATTCAATTTTGACTCAAGCCATTTCTGACGCGCGAACTGGTGGTTTTGCGCCTTTTTAGCCGCTCGTTTTAACTGGCGATGCGTCTTTTTTAATTGCCTAATTGCAATCTTCTGCGCACGCTTCATTTTACGTAGAATCGAGCGTGCAAAACGCCTAGTTTTTCTAGTTTGTTTTCGATAATAGTTTACGGCATAGCGTTTAATTTCATCAGTTAAATCAACATGCCCGCCTTTAAGCGCATGCTTAACGCTCGAAGCAGCGGCATTACTCATATAATTATCAATCAAATAAACAATAGTAGCAACTACCGTAATCGTCATTTTCATACCAAACGAAAGACTAGCTACAAAACCAACAACAATCGGATGAACATAATGAATAACTGCATATCCCCCAACTCCAAAACCAATTGAAGTTCCGATCGAAACTCGTCCATTAATACTTGGATTATACCAGTTATCATAGCTCCACCACCGAACATGATATTTCTTTTCCATCACATAACTTGCGATATATTCAACTACGCTACAAACCAGCATAATAACAAGAATTTCAGAAAACCAATTTAGATGAAGCGGCTCAATAAAGAAAGTTGCAAGCACTACCCCAACCCCGTAAATCGGACAAATCGGTCCAAAAAGAAATCCACGGTTAATAAAATGAATCGGTCTTGCTCTAACCGAGCACCAAAGCGACTCAAAAATCCAACCAAGACAAGAATAAATGAAGAAGTACAAAATCCAAGTCGTCAGTTCACTTAGAAATTGAGTTAGTTCCATATATATATTATACCTTATTGATAACTGGAATAACAATCGGAGTATGTCCAGTTGCATCAAAGAGGATACGTGTTACATCTTCCTTAATTTCATCTTTCAGAACTTTAAGTTCTGGATCAGTCGAAACTGAACGATCAGTCTTAACTCGAAGATAATGACGAATTTTGCCAATCAGCTCTTCCGAATTATCTAGATAGATAAATGCGCGCGATACAATATCAGGAGTTTTAATTAGACGACCAGTTTTCTTTGAGAGAGTTAGAACAATCACAAAGATACCTTCACGCGAGATATGAATACGATCTTTTACAACCGCTTCGTGAACTGGCATATCTGCATCATCATAAAGCTTATTTCCAACATGAATACGACCGGTCTTCCTAATCTTCTTATCCTTAGTCAGCTCAACAACGTCGCCATCATCCGAGATAATAATACGGTCTTTCGGGATACCGATAACATTTTCTGCCATCTCGGCATTATGTTGCATCATATAGAATTCGCCGTGATAAGGCATATAATTAAGCGGATTTAAGCGCGTAACAAGGTCAACATGATCTTCATAATAAGCGTGTCCGGAAAGATGTAGTGGACCAATATTCGATAAATGCGTTTTGCCATTTTGAATTACCTGCGCACCTTCGCGAAGCAGCCCATCAACCGTCGAAACAACATGCGGCTCATTACCAGGAATCGGATTCGATGAAAAGACGATTGTATCGGTCGATTTAATCTTAATATATTTATGTGCTCCCGTTACCATACGGTTTAGCACCGCGTTTAACTCACCCTGTGAACCAGTACAAATAATCGTTACCTTATCATCTGGAAGTTTAATAATATCTTCCATCTTCATAATCGTATCTTTTGGAGCTTTTACCTGATGAGTCCTAAGCGCAACTTCGACGTTATTAATCATCGAAAAACCAGCAAACGCAACTTTCCTACCGCGCTTTGCCGCTTCTTCCATAACCATTCCAATACGAGAAATCTGAGACGAGAAACAAGAAACAATCACGCGTCCATTTGCGTAATGATCCATTACTTTTCCGAGATTCTCACCCACATCATATTCCGAATGAGGATGATGCCCCGGCGAATCAATATTTGTTGATTCGTTCAGCATCAAAGCAATTCCCTCGTTTTTAACAATCTCATCGAGACGTTTGAAATCTGCTTGAGTACCCATCGGATTCTGTTCAATACGCCAGTCCCCAGAAACATAAATTACGCCATTCGGAGTTCTAACAACAATCGCGCAGTTTCCAGGAATCGAGTGAAGCATATGGATAAATTCAATACTCAAATTCTCGGAAACTTTAATTTTTTCGTTCTTTAACGGGTCAACTGGAAGATAATTCATATCTGGAACTTCATCGAGTTCAGACATCTGTTTTTTAATCATACCGATCGTAAATTCCGAACCATAAATCGGAACTGTCGTCGGGAATTTTGGAAGTAGATGACGACAAGCGCCAATATGATCAAGATGAGCGTGCGTAAAACAAATCGCCTTCACTTTGTTCATATTATCTTCAAGATATTTAATATCCGGAACCATGTAATTCACGCCAGGATAATCATCTCCAGCAAAGAGAACGCCCATATCGATCACAATCGCTTCGTCTTTATACTGAATTACGGTCATGTTTTTACCAATTCCAAATTCGCCAGTTCCCCCGATTGGAATAATTAAAACCGAATCATTATCCGGACGAGCCTGTTTTAGCTGCCCATTTGTAATTTGGGCTCCGTTGTAACCGTTATAACGAGATTTATTAACTGGAACACCAATAATATGCTGCGTTGCCTGAGCATTCACATCCTGTGAGAGCATTCTCTGGTGATGCATCATCTCACCTTTTTTGGTAGAAACTGAAAGATCAACTTTTCGAGATTGAGCTTTATCAGCTTTCGTAGCCTTTCCAGTTGCCTTTTTTACCGACTGTTTCTTCGTAGCCTTTTTCTTTACTAAATGTGCGTCTTTTCCGCCTGGCTTAAAGTTTGAATTAAAGTTACGTTTCTGAACTTCTTCAAAAATCACTGCTTCCCCAGTAACTGAAGGCTCTTCAACAATTTCTTGCGCTTTTTTCTGGCTTTCAGCAAAACGACGTTTTATTTCTGGAAGACGTTCAGCCTGCATTTTCATCAGCCTTTCACGGCGTTCTCGTTCTTTTTGATTCATTATTTTCCCTTAAAAATTTAGATGATTTTATGCTTGCGACACAAAAACCCGAAAGTTTTTAACATGAGTACAAGTAATTTATTTGTTACTTCTATTATAGCAAACTTCACAAAAAAACACAAGAGAATTGATATTTTTATTGAACTTATCTAGCTAATTATCTGCCTTTGCAGTTTTCATCGACAAAGCAACAACTAAAAGTGCCGAAATCGCAAAAATTGCGAACATCACACCAGCCGTAGCAGTAACATTATCAATTAAACCCGTTTCCGGAACATTTAATGTTTCTTGTGTAGTATTTGTGTTTTGCATATTTTTATCTTTCTTTAGAGTTAGTTTTAGTATAGCATAAACGCCTTGTTTTTCGCAAGGCGTTTATGTTTACCTATTTGGGTTATCCTCCAAAGATTTATCAACCATATTTCGAATTAACTTATTTGCTTGTTCCTGCGTGTAAGTTCCATCAGCGATTTTCTGATTTGTTCGATTGATAAATTCTTGTTCTGCCGCAGTTGGATTTTTTGTAATTTCAATCCAACGATCACCCTGCGCTGGAGTTAGATTCCCTGAAACAACGTTCTGAATAATCTCGCTCTGATTACTCATTACCTGAGCGGAAGTTGCAGCATTTTCAGCTTGGTTTACCTTAAACTCAGCTCCCTCTTGAGCAGCACCACCAGCTTGAGTTGTCGAAGTAGTAGTACCAAGCGCACCCTGAATTCTCTGGAATTGAGCAAGCGTTTTCTGGTTTTTCTGAACCTGTTCGTTCGCCATAGCTTCGCCAACAAGACGGTTGAGAGTCTGGCTATCTTGAGGGCTTAAGTTACCGGCTGCTGCATTATCAGCAAGACGCGTAAGCTGTTGAATATCCATATTTGCCATATCGCTTGAGGTAAGACTACTGATACCAGCCGTAGCGTAATCTGTAATTCTGTTCTTATTATTATCCGATACACCAGTAGCAGCAGTTTTCTTTGCGAATTCATAAATAGGTCGATAATTATCTTTCATCGCACCGCCATGGTTATTAAGAATATTACTTGAGAAGGTCTTGATATTATCAGAGATATCTTTACCCTCCTGAGCAGCCCGCGACTGCGCATTATCAACAGTGCTATACATGAGATCACGTCCATCTTTCCCTTTACCAGCAAGAGTATTTGTAAGGGCACGAATTCTTGCTTTCGATGCATCACTACCATCACCCATCGCAAGTTCATTCTCAAGAGCTTTAGCAATCTCTCCGTTATTTTGGAAATTAACTGAATTACCTGCAGCATCAACAAAGTTATCACTGCCAATAAGTTTCTCATAGTCGGAAACAGTCTCATCTAATGCCTTAGATTCAAGGCCTGCGGCACGAGCAGCATAACCACCAGTTTCCATACGATTTGTTTCGCTTGCTGCAGCCATTGCGCCTTGTAAAACAGTGTCACGAGAATTCTGAACGCGGGCGTCATTATTTCTCTGTGCGGCTCGGAGACGACTATTACTAGCAATAGTACGTCGAGCGATTGCACCCCTAATTCCACCACCACCATTTTTATATTTTTCAGCAGCATTCATGGTTAAACTGTCGAGTCCACGACTTAACCTTGAGTTTGCACGACGAAACCTCGCATTATCTGCAGAACTCTGTCTAAGATTCCTGACGCCTTCCGAATTTCCAACAGCATTACTAGCTCTACCACCGAGATTGCGCCCCATATTGCCAAGTCTTTCACCAATATTTCCAACCGCCTCAAGAGATCTACGAGTTAAACTTGGAATTAAGAAATATGGAATAACACAGAGCAGGCCTGCGATAATTGTCATAAGAAAACTTGGTGAATTACCCAAAAGAATTTTAGACGCAAAGAATCCTGCTCCAATTAGTGCACCAACAACAGGGTAAACCATGAGGACACCCTTAAAGATATCGAGCCATTTCTTCGTAATTTTTTCCGTATTTGGAAGAGCATAAAGTGCAATTGCAAATGGTGCGAATACAATAAGAAGAATAACCGCGGCTTGGCGTAGTCCTAAGACTATAAGTGCAAAGATAATTGATATAACAGTTGTTAAGAGAAATAGAAGAATTGGAATAATTAGAGTCCAACCACCAAGAGAAAAAGTAGCAACAAGACCGCCGGCACCACCAGCGAGAGCGCCAACAACTTTGCCAACGATATGACTCTGTCCCTTAACGGCATTCATACCATCCAGCATAGTTCCACTGACTGGTAAGTTTTCGAATAGGCCCTTAATTGCACTACCTGCAATATTAGATAAATCAACTGCAAGAGCACAAACCACGAATGAAAGATTAATTAAAATTGCCGTGATTATAAGTTTTGGAAGCATCTTTTTTATGCCATAATTATCAATTCCAAAACCAGTAAGCTGCGAGAAAATTACTATTAAGAATAGAATCACGAAGAGGATATTAGCAAAACCGCGAAATGTATTCCATGCTCGATAAATATTACTATCATTACTGCCTAGCTGCGATACTATCGTACCATCCACCTGAATCATGGGCTCAATCGTCGCATAGATATTCTCCGCAACATTACGCGTACCAAAGATAATTGGACAAATAATCCAACCCATTGAACCAGCCTCTTGATAACAACGCTGTTCAAGACACTCTTCAGATTCTGGGTCTCTTTCGCACGGATCTGACGAACTCCCATCCCCAATATTTCCACTACCACTTCCCCCGCCCCCGCCTGTACCTGGTTCCGTAACTGAGCCTGCATCAACAGAATTTGGACCATCACTTAGTAGCCATGCTGCCAAATCCTGCCAGTTTAACCGACCGTTACTTACAATACCAGTCGTATTATTGCTACCGTTAACACCATAAACGCCATTACCTTCATTTTTTGTAGCGCTTATATAACAAAATTTAGCCTTACCATCCGCCCCATACATTTTTGTCTGAACCCAAGTACTGCCGAGGTCCGTAGCTTTCTCGGTAGATTTTTCCTTCGTATCAGCACAAGCATCAGCCTTAATTCCATAATAATCGTTCAAATAATTTTGATAAAGTACAGCTTGCTCTTTTTTGGTCACTTTAAGCGCAGTAGCATCGCCTGGGTAATCTTTCCCAAAAGCACTCTTATATCCTTTTTTAAATGCATCTGTCGCACTCGACATTTTGTACGATGAAACCGCACTGGTGCCGCCATTAGATTCGCTATAGCTTTTATACTTACAGACCATCGAATAACAGAAATTACCTATATCGTCAAACCCTTGTTTTAGCCCTTGATCAATTTGACTTACTAAATCACTCCATTTCGTAGAGCCTACGGTATATGTAACATAGTCATAACATGTACTAAGACCTAAAAATCCACAACTATGCGAACCAGTATGCATTACATCTATACCGCCACCCATCTGAAAATGGACTTCATTACCGTTAAGATAGAAACCAGCCCATACCTCGTCATTTACATCATCAGGAACTTCAGCAGCGTACGTTAATAACTCGCCCTGAATTACTCCGTTAGAATCAACGCTACCAGCACAAATTTTAGGCTGATTCGTATAATCAAGGTATTTATCGTTCGTGCCATCATGTTTTTGAAGCGTTAGCGTCATACATTTACCGTTTGATGTTTGTGCTTCATAGCCTAGTTTTGTCAAAACATCGCCAGCATTAGACTGATTTACGCCAAATCCAAGGCTCTCAAGTAATTTAATACAACCAACCTCATCATTTCCACTTTCCGTCGTATGGTATGTTCCGAGCGGCTCTCGTTCGTCTTTAGGCTTTCCACCCCAGTTATATTGCTTCCATTCATCAAGTAATAAATCCTCAGTAGCATCTACTTCATCAGGTTTAATTTCGGTTTTTAGACGTTGCGTATAACAGTTTAAAAGATCTTTAGTTACATATTTATCATCTATTGCTGAAGCAGCAAAAACATCAGCCACCGGCACAAATATAGATAATAGACTAACAAGAAAGACTACGCCAAGAACAGTGATAATTGAGAACCTTTTGCGCATTTTAGCTCTCCTCTCCATTTTTATTTATAGCTTCTGAAATATTCCAGCATTCATTTGTAATTTCCGAAACTGCACTATTATACATCTTATATACTTTTTGACTCATTTTTTCGTAATTCTTTGTATCATCATCATACGGAATCTTCAAACCCACACATTTTCGATCAAGCCCATTTTCCTTACTAACACAGCCAACACCTGCATATTTAACTAGCTGAGCTAAATAGGCGCTATTAGCTTCACGCAGTACTTCCGCGTATGTCTTTGCAACTTCAGAGTCCGAGTTAAACATCTCTGCATACGAATTATCAACTAACTCTCGCGCACTATCTTCACCTTTTTCAATATACTCTCGGAATATCTCTTCGTCACTAAGTTTATCCGACATTTCGTAAAGATAAAGCATTTTAATGCTACCATAATAGCTCTTAACTCGAGCATTCAAATCATCATCTTCAATATTAGACGCCGAATAATCATTATTAAATTTCTCATATAACCCATACGCTTTTTCCATAAAACTCTTTTTCGTATTCTCGTCACCACGAATTGCTTTATTGAACGCATAATTCCCTAAACTATCATTCGTACCAGTCAGAGCAGTATCTTTTACTTCGCCCCTAATCAAGTAATTAGCAAACTGATTAAACTCTATTTTATAATCGCCTTTTACGCTAGATGAGGAACTACTGCCGTTGCCCCCCTGCTCCTGTATCATAAAGAAAATTGCACCTCCTACTAGAGCTGCAAAAACTAAAATAATTAAGCTAATAATCAAAACTTTCTTACCGCCACCAGAAGATTTTGGCGCGCCACTACTCAACACAATATCTCCAGTCGGAGCTGGGTTAGGATTCGAATCAGCAGAGATACGATTTAATTCTTCTGTCGCAGAAAGGTTACGACTCGGACGCATCCCAAGACGATTATTAAAAAGGTTTTTATTTTCTTGACCCATCGTAATTTAATTATAGCATAAGCGCGTTGACAGCGTCAACACACTTTTCTGTCCACAAAAAGTACCTCCCAAAATTCGGGAGGTACTTTTTTTCGCTTAAGTTTTGCTCAAGCGAGGAGCGGTCTATTTTTTACTTAAATAATACTTTTTAAGCTGTTTACGGCTAGCAAGATAATAACCAGCGACGGTAACTGTTCCGCCGAGGCCAGCAACACCAGTTGCAATTGAAGCTGCACCAGTTTTTGGAAGAGTATCAACTGTTCCATTGCTGCCCTTCTCACACTGAGCTTTATAAGTACTGTAGTCAACCGTATCGCCATTTACACCATAGTAGGTACCCTTAACGATTTCACATTTGTGAGTTTCAGTTGGGGTTGGGGTAGATTCACATTCAGACTTATAAGTCTTTTCGTCGACAATATTTCCGTTTTTACCGTAGTAAACACCAGAAACGACTTCACATTTATGCTCGGTCTTTGGAGTTGTACATTCTTTATCGTAAACTTCCTTAGTAACGACCTTACCTTCTTTACCATAGTAAACGCCAGAGATTACTTCACATTTGTGTTCTTCTTTTGGCTGTTCACATGTTTTTTCAACATAAACTTCTGCACTATCCTGGACAGCAAAGTAGTTTACGTTTGTAGAAGTACCAACATAGTTAACTGCTTTTGCCCAGTTAATTAAGCGGTTTGTACCACAGGTAAGGCTATTATCTACAACCTTAGCCTGGAAACGGATATAGGCATTTGCACCAACTTTATAACCGCCGATATTAATACCTTCAGCAGTTAATTTATCGCTAGTAACAGCTGCACCGTTTGGATAAGTAGAGTTGTAAATCTTAGTAGAGTTTGCAACATATTCTAGACCCTTCGGAAGAGAATCACGAAGAGTAGTATTACTTACCTGAGTTGCGTTTAAGTTTTTGTACATAATCTGGAATTCAACAGTTTCGCCAATTGTAGCATTTACGCTTTCGCTGAATTTCTGATCAGTAAGTTTTCTAACAGTTTTTGAGATTTCAGAAGATTCAAAAACTGGTTTAACTTCGATAGTAATATAGTTATCGAAGCTGTAACAGCCCGGAACTTCACCGTTTAAGCTGTCGTAGCCGATTTTAACGCCGTTCGTAACGACATTATCAGCAAGTTTTACGCCGCCGTTTTTACCGACGCCCTGATTTTCGAGAAGAGCAGACCCTTCAACGTAATCAAGATAGAATTTTTTACCGTTATTACTCTTGAAAACGACATCATCCCAGTATTTAGACGGGGTAGCATTTGAAGAGTTAATATAACCATCGACACGCTGTTCGGTAGAAACAACTGTACCTAGACTAAAGTTCGTAGAAACGTCTTTAGCAACGGCATTTCTGCCATTAGGGTTGTTATTATGAACATAAAGACGGATGATGTAAGTTTTGCCTTCCTCAACCGTGATTTCATTGTTCTGCCAGACGTTATTAACACCGTTATTACCGGTAGAAGCGTCACGAGCCGCAACGAAGTTACGCTCATCTTTGATTGAACCCGCTTTGAGCGAGTCGTCTTTAATCGAGTTAAAGACAATTTTATTACCTAAATCGCCCTTATTGATTTCAGCGACGGTATAAGTACGACGTCCGCCGGAGTTATCTCCCCAAGCCGAAACGATCGCGGTTGTGATAGCGCCAACAGTAGCAACTGCAGCAGCCATCGTAACGAGTTTAATAGCTTTTTTCACTTTAAGCTCCTTTCTTATAGTTAATATTTTTGAAGAATTGTCATCTACCGTGACTTTTCTTCGCGGTTTTGCTAGCCGAATTGTTAATTTTCGTCTTTGCCACCAAAACCGAATCATCTCAAACACAAATTCCTAGAATTGGGAGGAGGTTTTTAAGCCCCCTCCCAAAAAGTGCTTCTTATTGTTTATCGGAAAATTAGGTTCCCGGTTCAGCGATTGCGCCGTCACTCATGTCATTACTCATGTCATTATCAGTTCCAGCCGGAGCTCCGCTACCAGAGGTATTAACATCGTCGTTAGATTTTGCTCCGGAGTCTTCTCCGTAGTTCATCTGCGACTCGTTAGTATTCTCTACGGTATTAGAGTTATGATCATCCGCCGGAGCGTTCTGACCATTCGTGCCAGATCCTGCAGCGTTATCCTGATGTCCGGTATTTGAGGCCGGAGGAGTATCCGGAGTAACCGTATTCGTATTACTGTGTCCCTGATTTTGATCAGAGCCACCGTGAGCGTCCTGCATATCATCCTTACTATGGTCACCTGTCGGAGCGCCCGTTCCGCCTTGGCCTTCGCCGCCGCCCTTATCCGCATCGCCATGATGAACGGAACCGTCACCGTCGTCCTTGCCCGGATTTACCGGAGTAGGAGGCTTCGGCGGATTCGGCCCTGGAGGATTCGGATTATCTCCAGGATTCGGATTCGGAGGATTTGTACCTCCACTCGGGTTCGGCGGATTCGTTCCACCGCTCGGGTTCGGCGGATTCGTATTGCCAGTCGGTGCCGGAGGGTTGGTGTTGCCCGTCGGCTTCGGATTGCTCGGCTGAATTGTCTTTGTCGGAGTTGCTGTCCGCTCAAAGATTAACAACCTCATATCATATATATTAAAACCGAAGAAAATCTGTCTGATCTTTCCGTTATCGTCTTTCACTCTTACAGAAAAGTTAAGACTAGGAAGAGATTCTACGCGATTCTTATCGGTGTTTCTGATAGCACGGACCAGATTTGCATCCATCTGACTGTTCAAGTACCAAAAGGTACTTGTGGAGTATGTTTCAACTCCTTCACAAGTCAGCCTGTCTAACCACATCAAGATATACTTAGACACCTTATCGTAGTTATTAGGGTCCTCTTCACTGATGAAGAGCTGATATTCTTTTTTCTCATCACTAACCGTAACGAGTTTCATCAGCTCTTCTGTTACTTCAGGAGCGTCAGGGTGAGCCGCTCTCCACTCTTCGACCGACTGGCCGTCGTGCGGAAGCTCAAACCCGTAAATCTCCCAGTACTTTGTGTGGTATGTAAGCCATACCCCTACGCCATACTCGTCATAGAGCTCAAGAGCCTTCTTTACCCAATCTGCATTGAGTTCGGCAACGATAGTTCCGTCCGTCAGCTCCATATATTGCATTCCTTCAAGTACCATCATTCCGATGACCGGGTTTTGGCGAATTGCCTTACGGAGTTCGTCGACCATAGTCTCGATGTCCTTCTTTGAATACTTGGTTTTACCCTTCTCGACGGTAGAGAAATGCATTCCGACTGCATCATACATCTTCATGTCTTCCTCACCCCAGCCAACTTTTGCTGGTGCTGAAGTACGCTTGTCGTTATTTGACGGCATTGAAATGTCATCAAATTTCTTGGTATAATCCACGACAAACTTCCTCAGGTCGTCATCCGTCACGTTAACCTTCAGAGTAATCTTCGCATTATACAACGGATCGTCTTTACTAATCCCGTCATTATGCGTTTCCACCTCAATGGTAGAATCAGTCTGCTCTTCGGTACTAGCCGTTTCGGTTGTTGTATCCTCATTATCTTTAGAGCGGGAGAAGACACCCGCCTTAGCTAAAGAAACCAGGACTCCTGAAGTAGCCACGAGAGCTACTACCAGAAAAATCGCTATAACTCTTCTCATAGGTAGTTCCCCCTTCCTTATAAAAGCCTAGGCACAATCAGGCTATTGCAAAGCCAGTATGCCAAACTAAACACTACAACTACTGCTACAATCACGATAACGATTTTGAAGATTTTCCCCCAAATTGGAGAAATTCCTGTATCTTCTTCATCGTCCTCTTCCTCTGCGTCCGGATCATGGCCAATCAGTATAATCGCTGCGATGATCGTAAATAGCGCCGTAATCGACATAATAACAGACCAAGCAATAGTCCAGGTTGTCATTTTCGATATGTCGAACGCATCTCGATTCATCCCGGTCCAGGTTAATGCAAAATAAAACATTAACCAGACCTTAAAGGTCTTAAATCCATTTAACCTAAGCCAGACAAAAGCTACTTCAGACAGCAATGCAACGATCAGCACAATGATTGATGTCGGAATAAACCATCTCTTAATGAGTAGGATTATTACGAAAAGAACCATCGGAACCGCCGCTAAAACTATCCGTCCGATTATGCCCAGTTCCAGATAACGCTTTGGGTTATCCGCGTCCTTCAAAGCTCTAGTCGCCGAAACGGATTCGAGCTCCGAAGCAAAGAGATGAGCCGCTATACCCATCAGGATCAGATCTACAATGATATTGATTACTAACATAATGATTCCTCCTTTAGAATTGTGTACGAGCCGTAATCACGGCGTGTGCAAGTGTCAATTCTCGAGAGGTTCACCACGCCTCTCTCGAACCGCTTAAGCTTTCGCTTAAACTTCCCCGAGAGGGGCGATATATGTAAACGATAAACAATATATTAAAAACAGGTACATTTGTACCTGAGATGATTCGGTTTTTAATGGTCGTCACAAAATTGTTCTTTACCTTTCCCTATTATGGTTATTTAACAGGGGTAGCTCCCAATTCCATAGACTGATTCCATTATATCATACATAAGCAATTTTGTCAATAATAATAACAGATATTCCGCTTATGGTAAAATCGCATTAGAAAAGGACGCCGAAGCGTCCTTTCCCCTGGTGTAACTGGAGTTGGTGGTTTTATTTCTTCGATGCCTTATAAAGGTCATCGAAATACTTCTTAAACTCTTCTTCGCTCGCTTCGCCGATAATCTCGCCGGTCTTTTTCGACCGTCTTTCGAGCTTTGCCGTTACGCCGAGCGCCTCAAGCGCCGTTCCCGATTTGATCATCGCCTCGATAACTTCGTCCGGAACAACCTTGCCGTCCTTATCCGTATAAACCGGATCGAGGTCGTATTCATCGGGCTTCGGTTCCGGCTTCTTTACTTCCGCCTGCGAGAGCAGGAGCTTCCGGACATGGTCGTTGTCGACCAAAACCTGTAGAAGTTTCCGAAGGTTATTCGAAATCTCCTTCCCTTTCAGAGCTGCGGTCAGGTCTGCGCTAACATCTTGTGACGCAGCGTATTCAAACGCATTCAGAAGCGCTTCAGTTGAAGATACCGGCTCTCGAGCCTCATCCTTTTTGGATGTCTCTTTTGGAGCAGCCTTCTCAGAAGGCTTCTTTACCTTCTTCGGCGCCTTCTCCTCGATATCCTCCAGGTCTTCATTTTTCAGTGTTGCAAAAAAATCTTTCATTTTACCCATAATACTGTTCCTCCTTAGAAAATTGTACTTTGTGCTGTTTCACCACCAACTGTTAAGGTACTATTGCTCATTGGCAAAATACCAGGTTATGCTTCTATTATAGCATAAACATCTTAAAAAGTCAAGTATAATAACATTTTAAGAAGTCTTAACTCTTCTTAAGTTTTCTTTAAGCTTTAAAACCTATAATGCAAATATGATACAAACGATTTTTGAAAGAGTTGAAACTAAATATATCCTAACTGAGAAACAAGTTAAGGCTCTACTTGATATTATCGAGCCATACCTGAAACAGGATAAATATTTTAAGGGGACTAATCTATCAGTTTATTTTGATACTGATTCAAAATGGCTCGGTATTCACTCTCTAGAGAAACCGCTTTTTAAGGAGAAAATTCGCGTCCGTAGCTATGAAATCCCTAAAAATCTCGATGAAACAGTTTTTGTTGAAATCAAGAAAAAGTTTGATGGTACTGGTTATAAACGCCGTATCCCGATAAAATTAGCTGATTTTTATAAATTCTGCGATGAACGTGAAGCGGAATATCTTGGAGATAATGGAGATTTAGCTACTATTGTTGATGATGAAACTGTTAAAAACTATTCTAATAACCCCCAAATCGAAGAGGAAATTCGTTATTGTTTTCGTTATTATCGTCTCCATCCAGCGCTATTCCTTGCTTACGACCGCACTAGCTATGTTGATGAAAAAGATCCAACCTTTCGCTTAACTTTCGATCGCAATATTCGTAGTCGCGAAACAGATTTAAGATTAGAAAAAGGCGATCAAGGCAACTTATTCTTCAAAAAAGGTGAGGTCGTTATGGAGGTTAAAAGCGCTAAATGTTACCCAAAATGGTTTGTTGACGCAATTTCTAGATTAAAAATTTATCCCGCAAGCTTCTCGAAATATGGTAAAGTACTACAGAAAATTTATGGATAAACCTTAAGACTATAAAAAACTTTTAAGAAACATTTAAGGTTCAGACGATACAATAAGAACATAAAATCGAATAATTAAATAAAGGAAAAATATGTTTAATACAATCATCACAGATACAATCACGCCAAGCAGTTTCTTTATCTGTTTAGGTGTCGCATTTATACTAGGGCTAATCGTCGCCCTTGTCCATCAGTTTACCGCAAAACGCAGTTATGGTCGTTCCGCTTCAGCCGGTATGGTTACGACTCTTGCGATTCTACCAATGCTAGTTTCGGTCGCGATTATGCTCGTAAACGGAAATCTTGGCGCAGGGGTCGCGGTGATGGGGATTTTCTCGCTCGTTCGCTTTCGTTCAATTCCGGGAAATTCACGCTCAATTCTCTCGGTCTTCTTCGCGATGGCGATTGGGCTTGCGGTCGGAACAGGTTATATCGCATTCGCGGGAATCTTTACAATCGCAGTTTCCCTTATGCTAATTATCCTAGCCGCACTTTCGTTCGGAGAAAGCGCCGCTCGCGAAAAACGTCTTACTATTCTAGTCCCTGAAGATATTGATTACACTAATGTTTTCGACGACATCTTTTTAGCTTACACTCGTTCAAATATGCTTGAGAAAGCCAAAACTACTAATATGGGTTCGCTTTTCGAGCTAGTTTATCGAGTCGAGCTAAAAGATGGCATAAACGAGAAAGAGTTTATCGATAAAATACGTGTTAAAAACGGTAATTTAAAAGTCGCTCTCTCGCACATGTTGCTTGAAGAGGAGCTATAGCTTGAAAATCCGTAGAAATTAAAAGGAGTTAATATGGAAGAAAATAAATCAAATTCAGAAAAATCAGTTTTAGAACCAGAAAAGCCAGCAAAAAAGCCGACAAACTGGAAGAAAATCGTCGGCATTACTGGCGCAGTAGTCTTAATTGCCGGAGTTTCTGGGGCGGTCGCTTATACAATGATTAACGGTTCAACCAAAAGCGATGGTACTGGCGTAGCTGAAACTACTCTCTCTGGAGATGGCTCAACCCTTACGCTCGCTGAAGGCGAGAACTTAATCAGCGCAGCCGGGATCTATCGAGTAACCGGTTCAATTAGTAACGGTTATATTCATGTTAAAGCCGGCGACAAAGATGAAGTAAAAATTATTCTAGATAATGTTTCAATCACCAATCCTAATGGCCCGGCCATCTATATTGAAAGTAATGGAAATACCTATATTGAATTAGTTGGCGAAAACACCATAAACGCCACAACAAACGACACTCTAAAAGGCGCTATCCATTCAAAAGCCGATTTAAAGTTATCTGGTGACGGCACGCTTAATATTAAATCCACTCTTCACGGTATCGTTTGTAAAGATGATCTTGAAATTGATTCTGGAGCTTATATCATTGAATCTGGCGATGACGGAATTAACACTAATTATTCAGCAAAAATTGATGGTGGGACGTTTACGATTAAGGCTTCTGGGGATGGAATTCATACCGACGGATATCTTGAAATTAACGACGGGAACATTACCGTTACCGCTCGCGAGGGGTTAGAAGGAACTTCCATTAAAATTAACGGTGGCACAATTAAAATTACCGCGACAGATGACGGAATTAACGCCGCGAATAAATCTTCTGAATATACGGTCGGAATCGAGATTAACGGCGGAGAAATTACGGTTGATATGGGACAGGGGGATACGGATGCGGTCGACTCGAATGGTTATATTTATATCAATGGAGGGACACTCAATATTACCGCACAAAGTCCGTTTGACTATGATGGTGAAGCGAAATACAATGGCGGAACTATTATCGTAAATGGAACTAAGACTACTTCGATTACAAACCAAATGATGGGTGGTGGAGGCGGAGGCCAAATGAATCCAGGCGAACAGGCTGGCGGGCAAGCTAGCGAGCAAAGGACTCAACAACAGGGCGGACAAAATAGCAGCACTCGCCGTATGATGATGAATAAACAACAAGCCCAGTAGCCATGAAAAAGACCGCGATTTTCGCGGTCTTTTAGCTTATTGTAGTAAAAACAAAGTGTTTGTGTTAAAATAAAATTATCAACCTATACTTCGGTCCCTAGGTTTGAAAAAAGTTCAAAGCGGTCGACATTGTCATTTATATCGGTCGCCAGGAGCCAATAAATCAGGCTCACATAAATGACTTCTAGAAACAATAATTTTAGGAGTAATTTATGAAAAACTTTAACAATAATAAAGAAGAACGCGTCGAGGTCATGGCCCTTTTCGGCTATGAGATGACGCCTTGTCAGCCGCTAACTTTTAAGCGACGTGGCGAGGAAGAAATCGAAGTTACAGAACTTCTCAAGACGCAGATCCGTTTCGTCGGAAATAGTGCAAAACACATTTTCGACGTTGTCGCTGGGCGTGAAACTTATCGTCTAGTCTTCGACGCTAAGGATCTTTCGTGGGTTGCCATGAACGTTTAACTTTAAATGTCCCGCTATCTGCGGGCCATTTTTGTTATACCTCGATTTAATTGTTATTTTTCTCAAGATAAGGTAAAATTATAGATATGAAACAAAAGACGAGGTTTATTTGTCAGAACTGCGGAGCTAGCTTCCCGAAGTGGGCTGGAAAATGCGAGAATTGTAGCGAGTGGGGTACCCTTGTCGAACAAGTTGATATTCCAGATTCCGAAGCAAAATCAGCTATTAAAAAGGCTCAAATTTCTGGAAAAAAACTCGATTTTACTGACATTTCCAAAATTGAACCAGCAGACAATAAAGAAAGACTTAAGACTGAATTTGAAGATTTAAATACTGTGCTCGGCGGCGGAATTTTAATGGGTTCAGTAAACCTCCTTGCCGGACAGCCAGGAATTGGAAAATCAACTATTTTAATGCAAATTTGCGCGACCGTTTCTAAAACTAAAACCGTCCTCTATGTTTCAGGTGAGGAATCGGCTGGACAAGTAAAAATGCGCGCAATGCGTCTTGGTGCAGAGTCGGATAAGCTAAATTTCGCTAGCTCAACTTCCGCGAATGACATTGCAAAAACTATCGAAACCGGCGAGTTTGACCTCGTAATTATCGACTCAATCCAGACGCTCGCAATGGACGAGATATCCTCTGCGCCGGGAACTGTTTCTCAGGTTACAAACTGCGGAAACTTAATTATCCGTGCGGCGAAGGCGACCGATACGGCGGTTATTATTGTTGGACACGTTACAAAGGAGGGTACGCTCGCCGGTCCAAAAGTTCTCGAACATCTTGTTGATGTCGTAATCAATTTTGAAGGCGACAGATATGGTGGATTTAAAACGATTCGAGCCGTCAAAAATCGTTTTGGTTCAACCAGCGAAGTTGCTATTTTCGAGATGGACGAAAAAGGTCTTAAGGAAGTTAAAAATCCTTCCGCCGCGCTTCTTGCTGAACGACAAAATACCGACGGTTCGATTATTCTTGCTACCCTTGAAGGAACTCGTCCGATTCTAGTCGAAATTCAAGCTCTCGTTACTCCTTCTAATTTTGGATACCCAAAACGCACGGCTTCTGGCTTCGATTTAAATCGTCTTCAGCTCTTAATTGCCGTAATTGAACGCCGAACAAAGTTAAAATTAGATGATAAAGATATTTTTATCAATGTCGTTGGCGGGATGAAGCTAAACGATTCAGCCGCCGATTTAGCAGTTTGTATGGCCATTGCTTCCGCAGCAGCCGGCCGAAAACTTTCAGAAGATTATGTCGTATTTGGTGAAGTTGGACTTGGTGGAGAAATCAGAAGTGCCTTCCGTCCTGATCAGAGAATCGCCGAAAGCAAGAAGCTCGGTTTTAAGCATGCTATCGCTCCAAGTACCATCAAAGATAAATTCGTAATTCCAGCAAAAGACCTCCGTGAAACTTTAATTAAATATGTAAACGAAAAATGAGAATTTTAGGAATTGATCCAGGAACAGGCATCTGCGGCTTCGGAGTTATAGAACTCAAATCAAGTAAAAATACTCTGCGCGGCGCGGCCAAAATGATTGATAATGGCGTTATTTCTACGCCTCCTCATACTCCCCTGCCAGAACGTCTAGAAGACATTTACGATTCAATGCACGAAATTATCAACTTAAATAAGCCTGATGTCGTCTCAATCGAAAAACTATTCTTCACTAAAAATATTACAACTGGTATTTCAGTCGCTGAAGCAAGAGGCGTCGTTATTTTAGTTTGTAAACAGCATAATTTACCGATTTATGAATATACCCCAAACGAGATTAAAAAGACCATGACCGGATACGGTTCAGCCGACAAAAAACAAATGCAGGAAATGGTGAAATTACACCTTAATCTTAAAGATATTCCAAAACCAGATGACGCCGCAGACGCTCTTGCTGCCGCTATTACTCATTCCCTTATGAATCGTTTTTAACGAGATTTAATATTAACTTCGTTTTCCTGCTTTTCAACGTGGACAAGATGAGTAATTACTTCTAGCTCGTCTATCGGGGTATCGACGCATTTAAAGGTGTAAGTTGTTTCGTCACCAACAGTAGACATCCTAAGAGTTCCGATTTTTAAGATGTGTTCAAAAAGCCCGGTTTGTTTAAATGAAACGTCCTCAATTGAGATTAAATCAATCACATTAGTTGCGCTAGAAAAGAGGGAAGCCTGAGTTTTTTGAATAATACGTTTATTTGTGACAAAAAGTTTATTGCTTGCATAGACGTTTGAGGAAACAAGAGCGGCAATTAAGACTACTCCGAAGACAACGTCAAGCACAATCGAGAAAAAGCCTTTTGAAGCGCTATTCATCGAAAACATACCAGTTGAAGCGTTTGCAATAATAATGTTAAGGGCAATAAAGAAAATTGCCGACAAAATAACCCCGGACCAGACCAAAACCGGTATGATTCCAGAGCGCTTAATCTTCAAAACAACATACTCATTTTCCTCGAGCGAAATATCGGGAAAATCTTTCTTCGAGCGAGCGTGGCGTAATTTTGCTAAATCACTTTTCATTTTGTGATCCTCTTAAGTTAATTTATTTTAACATAAAACCATTATTTTTTCAAGTTATTTAAGTGTTCTTTTGCTTTTCTTGTTACTACCCTACCTCGCGGAGTTTTTTCAATAAAACCAAGCTGGATAAGATATGGTTCATAATAGTCTTCAATCGTCGTCGTTTCATCTCCAGTTAGGGCTGCAATCGTCGTAAGCCCAACTGGACGATCACCGTAATTTTCAAGCATTAAGCTAATCATATTTCGATCAGCCGGATCAAGTCCCAATGCATCAATCTCCATTAGGTTTAAAGCATCTTCAGCTATCTTCGCATCAATAATACCGTCGCCGTTTACATCCGCATAATCACGCACGCGTTTCGTTAATCGGTTTGCAATACGCGGAGTTAAACGAGAGCGAGTTGCCAAAATTTCAGTCGCTTCAGGCTTAATCGGAGTATTTAAAATACTGGCCGTACGCTCAATAATCTTTTCAATTTCCGGAATCTTATAATATTCAAGACGATGTGTAATTCCGAAACGATCTCTTAAAGGTCCGGCAAGCGAACCGGTCCTAGTCGTCGCACCAATCACAGTAAAATGTGGTAAATCTAATCGAACACTACGCGCCGCTGGGCCTTTCCCAATCACAATATCAAGTTTATAATCTTCCATCGCCGAATACAAAATTTCTTCAACCGCCCGCCTTAGACGATGAATCTCGTCGATAAACAGAACATCACCTTCCTGAAGATTAGTCAAAATTGACGCTAAATCCCCAGCTCGCTCAATCGCCGGACCGCTCGTTACGCGAAGATTCGCTCCCACTTCATGCGCAATCACATTTGCCATCGTAGTTTTTCCTAGCCCTGGCGGACCATAAAGCAAAACGTGATCTAGTGCCGTTCCATCATCACGTTTTTTAACGGCGTCAATCGCTAACTTAAGATTTTTCTTTAAACGCTCTTGTCCAATATATTCTGAAAAAGTAGTCGGGCGTAAGCTCTGTTCAATAACTTCATCTTCTGTTTCTTCTTCGTGAGCAGTATTATCTACTACTCTCTCGACAGTACGTTCAATTCCCATACGGACCTCCGAAAAACTGTAAATATCTGTTATAATTATAGCATATACCATTTAACTGGGAGAAAATATGGCTGATTTTAAATCTAGCAAAACTTATCAGAATCTTCAAACTGCTTTCGCCGGAGAAAGCCAGGCTCGCGTAAAATATCAGTTCTACGCTTCGCGCGCTAAAAAAGACGGTTATGAACAAATCGCAGAAATTTTTAATGAAACTTCCGATAATGAAAAAGAACACGCTAAAATCTGGTACAAACTCCTTAATGATGGCGTTGGCAACACAAAAGAGAACCTTGAACTTGCAATCGAAGGCGAAGATTACGAATATACTGAAATGTATAAAGAATTTGCAAAAATTGCTCGTGAAGAGGGCTTTGAAGAAATTGCAACAAAATTTGAGCAGGTCGGAGCAATCGAAAAGGAACACGAAGATAGATATAAAAAGTTACTTCAGAATATTGATGACGACATCGTCTTTAAAGGCGACGACGTAACAGTTTGGAAGTGTCGAAACTGTGGGTATGTCTTTGTTGGAGATGAAGCACCAGAAGTCTGCCCGGTTTGTGACCATCCACGAAGCTTCTTTGAAAAACGAGTCGTAAACTTTTAGCGTAGAACAGCACAATAAAAAACGAATAGACTTTTCATCCGACCGTAAGCCCTCGCGCCCATCGTTATGGGGCTCGGGCTTTCTACATGTCGCTATGGCCCGTCGCCGCTCCAGTTCGTCTGAAAAGCTATTCGTTTTTTGCTTGCTTATTTTACAATTTCATCAATAATACCATAGTCTTTTGCTTCTTCCGCAGACATCCAGTTGTCACGGTCCATATCTTTTTCAACCGTCTTTAAATCTTTACCAGTATTTTTCGCAAAAATCTCTGCAAGGCGTTTCTTTAGATATACACCTTCGCGGAGAGCAATTTCCTGATCGGTAATTTTTCCTTCTGTACCAGAAGATGGTTGATGAATCATAATTCGAGAGTTCGGAAGAACGTAGCGTTTCCCTTTTGCGCCGCAAGAGAGAAGCATCGCACCCATTGAAGCCTGAAGTCCGATTCCGATTGTCTGGACATCTGGCTCAATAAAGTTCATTGTATCAATAATCGCTAGACCATCATAAACCGAGCCACCTGGGGAGTTAATATAAAGTTTAATATCTTTCTTTGGGTCCTCATGCGCGAGAAATAGTAGCTGTGCTACGACTAAATTCGCTGTGTGCGAATTAACATCTTCGCCGAGGAAGATAATACGATCCTTTAAAAGACGCGAATAAATATCATATGCACGCTCGCCTTTATTAGTTTCTTCAATTACATTTGGGACTAGATAATCTTTCATTTTATTCCTTTCTAATTATTAACCATTTCAACCTTTGAACTATTGCTATTGATTGAATCCAGAATATCATTCGTCTGAATTACATTGCTATTATATTCGTCAATCATTTTATTATATTCATTAATATATTCATTCAATTTTTTATACATATCTTCAAGCTCAGAAATTTCTTTTTGTAAATTATTTCCCTCAGTCTGAATAGCCGAACCGTTACTTCCTGCCACGACCCTCTTATTATAATCTTCAATCTTCTTGTTTAGCTCATTTGCTAAAGCATCGAGTCTAGCAGTTTCCTCGTCAATATACCTCTTTCCCTCCTCAATCTTAGAGCCTAAAGTCTCCATCTCTTTTTCTAAAGCCTTGAAAGTTCCACTATATTTATTATAAAAATCAACGATTTTATCCTGGTCATTAAAGATTTTAGCGTAGTGATTTTCTAACTCAACCGGTAATTCCTTAATTTCTGTACCGATACGGGAATGAAGCTCGTCATAAAATTCTTCATCCGAATAAAGTTCCATTGAGGTCTTAATATCGCTTTTTTCATCAAGAGAATCATAAACTTTACGCAGTTTACTGTTTAAATCATTTTTCTCCCAAAACGGCAAACGATTATAAACTGCATGCAATAATTCGTGTGCCGCCGTTGATTCTCTAACGCCATTTAGTTCAGGAACCTCAATATTATAAAGATAGATTATATCATCCCCCGTTACATAACAGCCCAGTACATAAATCTCGGAATCATGAGAATTGCATTTTTCATTAAAGACCGTCCGCGAAGCCAAATTCGGTCTAACTGCTCGAAATGTACGAACTCCACGATCCGTTAAACCCAGTTCGTCAATAATTCCTTGCATCTCTCCTGATGGAGTAAAACTACTTGCTTTAATATAATCAAATCCCCCGAAAAACGAAAACGCCTCAAAACCTAAAATTGCAATTAAAACACCGAAAACTATTATCCCAATTTTAGCTTTATTAGTTTTTTCCGCCATTATTTTTCCTTCTTTAAGATTTTAAGCTTAATCTTTTTATCCTTAGTTAGTTCTGCTTCTATTATCTCACCTTTTTTAACATCTTCATTTAAAATCGCTTCAGCAAGGACGGATTCGAGATGATCTTCAATCGCACGGCGAAGCGGCCTTGCTCCATTTTTTGGATCGTAGCCAGTTTCAATTAAGAAATCTTTAACTTCATCAGTTAATTTCAAACCAATACTCTTCTCTGCTAAACGTTTCTTTAATTCTTCAAGTAGATTGTTAAAGATTTGTTCAACCTGTTTTCTAGTTAAAGCATGGAATACTTCAATCGCATCAAGGCGGTTAATTAGCTCTGGGCGCATTGTCTTTTTCAGTTCACGCATTGCGGCATTTTTGCTATTTTCGTATTCCTCGTCAAGTTTCTTCTTATCTGCCTTAGTCCTTACCGCAAAACCTAGTTCCTGATCATCATACATTTCTGAAGCACCAAGATTTGATGTTAAAATTACAACGGTATTATTAAATTTGATCTTATTTCCCTGACCATCAGTTAAGACACCGTCCTCTAAAATCTGAAGTAACATATTAAAGACATCTGGATGGGCTTTTTCAATCTCATCAAATAATACGACTGAATATGGATGACGTCGTACTGCTTCAGTCAGCTTTCCGCCATCGTCATAACCAACATAACCAGCTGGCGCTCCGACTAATCTAGAAACATTATGTTTCTCGCCAAACTCGCTCATATCAATTTTAATTAGAGCGTTATCCCCACCAAACACTTCTCGCGCAATTACTCTTGCGAGTTCAGTTTTTCCAACACCAGTCGGACCCATAAACAAGAACGAGCCAATCGGTCTTTTCGGATCGCCGATACCAGAACGACCACGCCTAATTGCCTTTGAAACAGCCTTAATCGCTTCTTCTTGTCCTATTACCTCTTTAGATAGACGTTCCTCAAGATTAATCAGAAGTGCTTTTTCTGAACCATGCACCTTAGAAACCGGAATACCAGTTTTAAGAGAAATTGCATTCGCTAAATCTTCCTCCTTTAATTTTGGATTTTCAAGATTCTTCGCTCCGGCCTTCTCTAATTTTTCAACTTCTTTTTCGAGCTGTTTAATTCTCGTTTTACACATTGCCGCTCGCTCAAAATCTTCCGCATCAGCCGCCTCTTCCTGCTTATCTTCTAAAGTTTTAATCTCAATTTTCAGCTTCTTATATCTACCGCCACCTTTTTTATCGGCCGAAACTTTTGCAATCGCGCTTGCCTCATCAATTACATCAATTACCTTATCTGGCATAAAACGATCATTAATATAACGTCCAGCCATCGCTACCGCCGTTTCTAAAATAGAATCCGGAATAATTACTCCGTGATGTTTTTCATAATGGCCTTTAACACCTTTTAAAATCCTTAGCGTAATAGCTGGAGACGGTTCATCAACCTGCACAATCTGAAAACGTCGAGAAAGTGCCTTATCTTTTTCAACTGATTTACGATATTCATCCATCGTCGTTGCACCGATCAAACGAATCTGCCCTCGCGCTAACGCCGGTTTTAGAATGTTTGCCGCATCCATTGAACCCTCGCCAGAGCCAGCCCCCATCAGAAGATGAATCTCATCGATAAATAGAATTAGATTCCTATCCTCCATCGCTTCGTCAATAATTCCTTTAATCCTCTCCTCAAATTCTCCACGAAACTTAGTGCCAGCAACCACCGAGCTTAAATCTACCTGATAGATTCTTTTACCAATTAAAGATCCTGGAACTTCGTCTTTCGCAATTCTTGTAGCTAATCCCTCAACAATTGCCGTCTTACCGACTCCAGCCTCGCCGATTAGTACTGGATTAGATTTAGTCCTACGACAAAGCACTGTAATCGTACGTTCAATTTCTTTATCACGTCCAATTACTGTATCTAGCTTTCCATTTCTTGCCGCTTCCGTTAAGTCTAAACCGTAGCGTTTTAGCCATTTAACTGGTCTTTTGCGTTTATATTCAGCTTTCTTCTCCTCAACTTTTGAATCTTCAGCTTGTTTTTCAATAAAATCTTCAATCGCATGCTCTAAGCGGTCAATATCCACATCAAGTTCCTCTAACATTAACAGCGCTTTTGAATTTGGCTGCGAAATTAGAGCATAAAGTATATGTTCCGTGCCGATTACTTTTACTCCATTATCTTGCGCAATTTTACTTGCCATTCTCAAAGTTAAAACGACCGCTTCAGTTAAGGACATCATAGACATTTCTTGCCCTTTAACCTCTTTTGCCTCAGACTTAATCGTTTTTTCAGCATCTTCAAGATGAATCCCCTCATCCGCTAAAAGATGTGCCCCAGAGCTAGTATCTTGTTCTAAAATACCCAACAAAAGATGGTCTGTCTGGACTGCTCCAAAATTATATCTTTTAGCATAAAAATCCGCTTTCTGAAGCGCAAAACGAGCATTTTCAGAAAGATTATTAGTAATCATATTAAAATCATCATTCATAACTACCCCTATTATATCAAAAAAATTAGCACTTTACAAGGTCGAGTGCTAATTTTCTATACTACTATTCTTCGTCTTCCGAAATTACTGCGATATGTGTATCTTCCAGCTGATATTCATCAACTGGCGTAGGCGAACCCATCATTAAATCAATACCTGATCCATTCTTCGGGAACGCAACAATATCACGAATATTTTTTGCATCGATTAAGACCATAAAGATTCGCTCAATTCCGAAGGCACAACCAGCGTGTGGCGGCGCACCGAACTTAAAGGCATTTAGCATTCCGCCAAAGCGTTCCTCAACATATTTTTCATCATAACCGAGGATTCCGAAGACCTTATACATAATCTCTGGATTATGATTTCTAACTGCACCAGAACAAATTTCATAGCCGTTCATTACCATATCGTACTGATCAGCAACAATCGCTAATTTTTCTTCATCAGTTTTAGCATCTTCTAGCGCTTTTAACCCACCTTTTGGCATCGAGAATGGGTTATGTCCAAAATCAATCTTCTTCTCTCCATCATTAAATTCATAAAATGGGAAGTCTGTAATCCAGCAAAGCGCGACTTCATCATTATTTTTTAATTCAAAATGATCTGCAAACTGAATGCGAAGCTGACCTAAAACTTTATTTACCTTTTCGCGGGTGTCCGCTCCAAAGAAGACTGCATCGCCATCTTCCGCTCCAGTTAATTCTTTAATTTTCGCTAGTTCTTCTGGTTTTAGGAATTTAGCAATCGGACTTTTTTCAGCTCCATTTTCATAAATAATATAAGCTAAACCACCAGCACCAAGTTTTCGCGCCTCATCGGTAAAATTATCAATTTGAGAACGAGTTAAAGACGCTCCATTTTTTACACAAAGCGCTTTTACGACTGGACTCTGGAAAACTTTAAATTCAGTTCCTTTAAGAGCCTCTGTTAAATCAACTAATTCCATTCCATATCGAAGATCTGGCTTATCTACTCCATACACATCCATTGCGACATCAAACGGAATACGCGGTACAAATTCTTCTCCTTCAGGAAGATATTTCTTCGCTGTCGGAGCATTTAGAACTAACTTCTTATTAGCAAATTCTTTCACGAGCTTCTTAATTAACGGTTCAGTCGTTTTTCGAATTTCTTCGCCATTATCAACAAATGCCATCTCTAAATCCAGTTGATAAAAATCGCCATACAAACGGTCTGCTCTCGGATCTTCATCTCTAAAGCATGGCGCTAACTGAAAATAGCGCGGAACCCCACCAACCATCAAAAGCTGTTTAAACTGCTGTGGCGCCTGCGGCAAAGCATAGAACTGACCAGGATGAAGACGAGATGGAACGAGAAAATCACGAGCCCCCTCAGGAGATGAGTTTGCAAGAATCGGAGTCGTAACTTCGATAAAATCTTTCTCATACATAAAATCACGCAAAAACTTATAGAAATCAGAACGACGACGCATCATCTTTTGCATATATGGTCGTCTAAGATCAAGATAGCGATATTTTAATCTCAAATCTTCTCCCGACTCCTGACCATCATCATGCGTATTAACTGGCGGAGTATCAGATTTATTTAAGAGCTCGAGAGTTTCTACAACTAGTTCTATATCTCCAGTTTCAATATTCGGATTTTTAAGCTCTGGCGCACGCTCACGCATTTTACCAGTTGCCTTTAAAACGAACTCATCACGAACACTTTCCGCAAGACTGAAAGCCTCTTTCGTATCAGGAGTTACGACTAACTGAATAATCCCCTGTTCATCGCGAAGGTCAATAAAAATTAAGCCTCCATGGTCTCGACGAGAATTAACCCATCCCTCGACAGTAACGGTTTCTTTAATTTTATTTTTACATTCTCCTGATAAAATTCTCATAAAAATAACTCTCTATTAACTTATTAAGTATAACACAAAAATCCCCTCTAGAAAAGAGGGGACAATTGCTCGAATTAATATTCGATAAATTCCTGCCATGGAGCAGGAGGTAGTTTCGACCTTTTACGTGAGGAATCACGTTTAAGTCTACGCATGTTAAAATTCAACTCCTTAATTTTCATTGTTCACCGACCGCTTTTATCTATTCTAGATAAAAGGCTGTAAACTAGCTCTTCTCCATTAGAACCAATCGACCTGAGACATAAGCTAGCCATCTGTAAAGAACAACGATATCTATTATATCAAAGAATTATCAAAAAATCAAGTGTTTTCTTCTTATGGTTATTCGTTATAAGCCTTATTAATAGCTTCTTCAAGCTTCGCTTTAAAATCTGCCTTAAACTCAGACTCCTTAGCTGAAGCTATTTCATATTTCTCTTGATTAATATAAATTAACGGCGTTGCAGACAACTTGACGCGAAGCGCTAACGCACGGTCAAAAGCAATTTTTTCCTTAACCGCAGAAGATTTTAAGTCTTCTGTATATTTTTTAACATCCGCCTCCCCGTTAGAAGCGTCTTCTAGGTAGCTCTTAAAAATCTCATCACGGTTCGTGCCTTCCGCATCATACCATTCATTCTGATTTGCGAAAAGAAGTGTTGCATATTCGTCAAAATACCCCTGAAGTCCAGCCGCCGTCGCCGCCGTCGCCGCCGCAGTGCCATTCTGATGATAATTGATTACATAAGTACGAAAAACTAAGGCAACCTGATCTTTATATTCATCAATTATTTCATGAATATAAGGAAAAGTCGTTGCGCAAGCTGAACATTGAAAATCAGCATATTCAATTACTTTAACTTTAGCATCTTTATTCCCAATTACGTGATCCGCGATATTACCGTTTACGTTATTTCCTTCAATAATATCCCATTCACTATATTTTTCCATCTCTGCAGACTTCTGAGCACTAGAGAAAATAGCAAAACCAATACCTCCAACGACCAAAGCAGCGAGACAACCAATAATAATTTTTGTGGATTTCTTCATTTTAACTCCTAGTTTGGTATAATTATTATATATATTATACATCATTTTAGGGTATGTGGGCGGAAAAATCGGAGGTATATGGAAAAAATTAAATTAAAAATTTCAGATTTTCTAACAAAAATACGTACACTAAAAACAAAAGATACAGAAGCTGAAACAGAGCCAGAAATTCCTGAACTCTATCTACCAGAAACCACTGAAGATTTAATTTGGGTTCTCAGAAAATTGCCAGAAGACGTTTTATCGAGCGAAGACCGTAATAAAATTATGTCAGCTATGACTTTCAGTGATCGTAGAGTTAAAGACCTGATGCTTCCCCGAGAAAAAATCACTTTTGTTCATGTTAACGATTTTATGGGACCACTCACGCTAGATAAACTTTATAAGTCCGGCTTTTCTCATTTTCCGGTTCTAGACGTTAAAGGTTCAGTCGCTGGAATTCTCCATACTTCGTCTTTAAACTCGCTCGAGATTAAAGAAACCGACCGCGCAGCTAGTTATCTTGATAAAAAGGTTTGCTTTATGCGCGAAGATTACTCTTTAATGGAAGCATTATCAGCTTTCTTGCGTACAAACTCTTACTTTTTCATGGTCGTAAATCGCGACGGACAAGTTGTCGGCCTTATTACTTTCAAAATGGTCGTAGAAAAAATTATCGGCAAAGTTCCTGAAGAAGATTTTAATGGCGACGGAGATGCGATGCTAGTCGCAAAAAGATAATGCAGAAAAAATATCGCAATCGTCGAATTATTGCAATAGTCGGAGCTACTATTTTAATAGCGCTAGCAATTTTTCTAAACCCCGCTTCCTATGAACGCATTTACATTGATTTTGGCTCATCTTCTGAAACAACCGCTATTAGTTCTAATAATTCCGATTCCCCGCTCGCCCAAGAGATTTTAGAAAAATTAGAGGTAAAAGGGCGCGCGCCAAAAACCGGCTACGAACGCACGAAATTTTACGATTCTTGGCCGACCGAAAGCGGCTGCAATCTTAGACAGCGCATTCTAAAACGCGACTTTGGCGAAACCGCAAAGCTTTCTTCTGATAATTGTACAGTTATTTCCGGTAGCCTTTATGAGCCTTACACCGGACAAGAGCTAACTTTTACTGAAAAAACCCAGATTTCAAAAGGTCTGCAAATCGATCATGTAGTAGCATTATCTGATGCCTGGCAAAAAGGCGCACAATACATGACTAATGAAACTAGATTTAATATTGCTACCGACCCTCTGAACCTCATTGCCGTCGATTCTAGCGCAAACCAACAGAAATCAGACGGCGATGCGGCAACTTGGCTTCCTAAAAATAAAGGTTTCCGTTGTCAATATGTCGCAAGACAAGTTGCCGTAAAACATAAATATGGACTCTGGGTTACCGAAGCAGAAAAAGATGCAATTTCTCGTGTCCTTAGTTCCTGCCCAGACGAGCGCATCCCTACTTAGAATGAATCTCTAACTGATTATATGGTATTTTAATCTTATCAGTCTTAAAGACTTTATAAATTTCACGTCGAATTGCACGCTGCGCCTTAAAATGTTTGTACGGCTTGCAAGGACATTGGATTTTATAAGCAATACCGCTGTCGTTTAATCCAGTTACTGGGAAGAACCTAATTTCTCCAGTTGCATTTTCAATTTTTCCGTCAAGATTTTGTTTAACTTTTTCAAGCGCTTTTTCTACTTTATCTGGATCATCTTCATAACTTGCCTGAACCTCAACTTCCGCCACCGTGTCATATTTTGAATAATTGACCAACTCATCCATATTACGGTTCGAGATAATTTTAACTTTTCCGCGATAGTTTTTAATTCGTGTCGTTTTTAAGCCAACCGAAACAACACGTCCCTTAAAACCATTCACTTCAATTAAATCGCCAACTTCGTACTGAGCTTCCGTAATAATCGAAAAGCCTGCAATCACATCTTTTGCTAAATCTTGAAAAGCTAAACCTAAAACCGCTCCCGCAATTCCAATCCCCGCGAGTAAGCTCGAAATATCTACGCCAAAATTCGACAAAGTCGCTAAAAGTACACCAATAACCATAATATATTTTATAATACTCATAGTCATTGCTTTTAACGTAATTATTCTCTGCATTTGTCGCGCGATTAGCCGTTCTTTATGTCGTTCAAAAAACAAATTGACAATTCTATCTAAAATAAAATAAATTATAAAAGCGACAACAATATAAATTAATGGGTTAATGAGTTGTCTGAAAGTGAAATTAAATTCCATACTTCTCCCTGTTATTTAGAGACATTGAACTTAAATTCGACAATATCTCCTTCTTCCATTATATACGTTTTTCCAACTGTGGCTAGTTTTCCTGCAGATTTTACATTTTGTTCCGATCCAAGTTCAACTAAATCATCATACTTCATCACTTCCGCCGCAATGAAACCACGCTCAAAATCAGTATGAATCGTACCTGCCGCCTCTGGAGCAGTTGCGCCTTTCTTAATTGTCCAAGCCCGCACCTCTTTCTTGCCAGCAGTTAAAAACGACTGGAGTCCAAGCGTAGAGTATGCCGCCTTAATCAGCTCGCCTAACGCATCGTCTTTTACGCCATAACTTTCAAGAAATTCCTTTCTCTCCGTCCTATTCATATCAGACATTTCTTCTTCAAGTTTTGCATTTACAAAAATCGCTTCCGCCGGCTCAACCAATGCTTTTAGCTTCGTTTTTAGTTCTTCATCTACTAAACCATTTTCATCGACATTAAACATATAAATTACTGGTTTATCAGTCAAAAATGGAATATTTTCATCAGCTGGATCTTTTTTCCTTTTTGCGGCGATTTTCTCTTTAGTTTCATCATCCGCAAGCTGAAGCTCAAGATTAATAATATCAATATCATCTTTCGCCTGCTTTAAAATATCAGTTTCAACTTCCTGATCAGCGCGCACGATATCATCATTCAAGAAAGCACGCACAACATGACAAATCGCCTGACATTCACGAATATGTGCAAGAAACTTATTGCCAAGACCCTCCCCTTTACTCGCTCCAGCTACCAATCCTGCGATATCAACAAACTCAACCGTAGCCGGAACTTTCTTTTCTGTTTCATACATTTCTGCGAGCTTGTCAAGACGTTCATCCGGAACTGGAACAATTCCAATATTCGGTTCAATTGTTGCAAAAGGATAATTCGCCGCCAACGCTCCAGCGTTCGTCAAAGCATTAAAAAGCGTCGATTTTCCTACATTTGGCAGCCCAACAATTCCTATCTTTAAATTCATAACCAATCTGTGATATCTGTTATTATTAGTATTATTATAACATATTTTGGTGCATAATATGAGATATGGCTAGACTAAAATTGGAAGTTAGCATAATCGTAACATACTTTATGATACAATGGTTATGTATAACATAAGCGAAAGGATTGTAATATGTTGGCTTTTGATATTGTTGGTTGGATTGGCTCATTTTTAGTAGTCTTAGCATATTTATTGTTATCTACAAAAAAGATAAAGCCAGGTTTGAACTACCAGCTATTAAATTTATTGTCAGCAATATTGATGGCGATTGGACTTTTTCCGCGTGACGCCTGGTTTTCGTTTGCACTTCAAATAGCTTGGGGTCTGATTGCTATTTTCGCAATTATTAAAATAAAGAAACATAGTAGAAAAAAGACAAAAAAGTAGATTAGTTTAGAATTATAAGATCCCAATTTTTAAATTCATATCTACAATTACAGCATAAAACTCTATTTTTATAAAAAACACTATATTTAGCGTTAAAAAGTATTGACAAACGCTATATATAGCGTTTATAATCATAAGCAGAATAACAAATGTTTTATTAAATTAAGGACAAAAAATGAAAAATATTCTCTATCATAACCCAAGCGATGCTGAAAAATTTGATTTTGAACGCTTCTCTAAATCCCTCAATAAATATGCAAAAGTTCCAGAAGCTGAAATAAAAACAGCCCTAGAAACAGTCGATAAGTATGAAAATATGCATGCTAGCGTACTCGTTGAATTAGGAGTTTCCCTTATTTCGAAATTTGGAAATGAATCAAAAGCCGAAAAATATTTTAACGAACACAACGAATATTTTGCAGGCGGTAAATTCGAACGTCTTCGCCGCATTACTGGTTATTTAGTTGGTACGCTCGACCGTTGGAATGATGGTAAAAAAGCTGAAGAAAAAGCCCGCGTTAAACATTCCGTTAACTCCTGCGTTGACGATTTAGTTCGCCAGGCTCGCTTACAGGATCAGGCGCTAGCACAGAATATCGCTTACGTCGGACATACAAACGCCTAATCTTAAAGCCGCTTTTTTAGCGGCTTTTTTGTTTTTAATTATCTATATTACTATCTTCAGACGGTTCGTTCATATCGATAATATTAATTTTTCGTGCTTTATCTGAATTTTGAGCTCGTCTTATAAGATCAATCTTTTTCGGCCTTAGACCATTACTAAAATTCGGTTTTATATCGCTAATTTTTACGTCATTAACCACATTCTTGATTTTTACGCCAGGAATTTTAGGCTTATTTTTTATATTAGGAGTATTAGGTTTAATTCTTACATCAGAAATCTCAGGTCTGATTTTCTTGCCTGAAAGCACATCGATATTCCAGTCAATCTCATCTTCATCGTCCCACCAATTTTCAGTTTTTTCAAAATCATCCCAGCTTTCGCCATCATTTAACGCACTCCACACATCAAAAGATGTGGACTCTACATCAAAATTAAATTTTCCCTCCGAATTATTCATATATCTATTCTATCACACTTAAAGTTCCCTGATGCAAAATAAGTGGCGTTAACCACTTATTTTGAACCCGATTCTCGTCTAGACGCAAACACATTTGCTGCGTCACGGTCAAATATACTTATTCAGTTTTTTCTCCAGCAGCTTCTTCTGGTTTAGAACCATTGTCGCTCGGAACATCAGCAGCGTCAGTTTCGCCAGCTTCTTTAGCAGCAGCATCTTCAGCTTCACGTGCAGCAGCTTCTGCAGCAGGATCAGTTAAGATAGCAACTGGCTGTTCGCCGGATAACTCTTTATCTGCAAATTCAACGCCTTTCGGAAGAACGATATCAGCAATAGTAAGTTTATCTTCAAGAGTTGCCATATTAGATGCATCAATCACAAGTTCTTTTGGAAGATCAGAAGGTTTAGCCTTAACATCAATTTCTTCCATAACCTGAAGAACTGTAAAGTGAGCTTTAGAAGCATCAGAAGTTTCAAAATTCTCAATCTTAATCGGAGTTGTCGCTTCAATTGCGCGGTCAGCTGAAACAGCCTGGAACTCAACGTTTACGATACGACGAGAAACTGGATCAAGATTAACATCTTTAACAATTACAAGTTTCTTTTTACCGTCAATATCAACATCAATAGTAGAGTGATAACCAGCAGCAAGAAGAACTTTTTCAGTTTCATTATAGGTAGATTGTGTTAGAATCGGTTCACCTTCACCATAAATCACGGAAGGAATCATACCCTCAGCTCGGAGCCCTGCAACTTTCTTTCCAGAAACAGTTCGAGCATTCAAACTTAACTTATTTTCAGACATATATTTCCTTTATTATTACAACTTCTAACTATTATACACTCTTTTTGAGTTTTTTACAAGGGGTTCTTCTCTGTTTTTTTATAGTACAGTTTTTAAGAACAGACCTGTTGGAGTATCAGTTCGTTTTGCAAGGTCTTCTGGAGTTCCGCTCGCAACAACTTGACCGCCTTTACCTCCCCCTTCTGGTCCCATATCAATAATCCAGTCCGCAGATTTAATTACATGAAGATTATGTTCAATAATAATCATCGAGTTTCCACCATCAACTAGCCGATTTAGAATTTGAAGCAGTCGTTTTACATCATCAGTATGAAGTCCAGTTGTCGGTTCGTCTAAAATATATAATGTTTTACCAGTACTGCGACGGGATAGTTCAGTTGCAAGTTTAATACGCTGTGCTTCTCCGCCAGAGAAAGTCGTTGCTGGCTGGCCAAGTTTAATGTACCCTAATCCGACTTCCTGGATAGTTTTTAGTTTCGGCACAATCGACGGAATATTCTCGAAAAATTCAACCGCTTCATCAATCGTCATATCGAGTACTTCCGAGATATCTTTACCTTTATATTTAATCTCCAAAGCTTCACGGTTATAACGTTTACCATGACAAGCTGGACAAGTTACATAAACATCTGGCAAAAAGTGCATTTCAATTTTATTTACGCCATCGCCTTGACAATGCTCACAGCGCCCGCCTTTAATGTTAAAGGAGAAGCGACCAGCCTTATAGCCGCGAATTTCCGCCTCTGGCTGTTTTGCAAACAACTCACGAATTTGATTAAATACACCAGTGTATGTTGCTGGGTTTGAACGTGGAGTTCGACCAATCGGCGATTGATCAATCACGATACATTTATCCAGATTTTCCGTACCCTCGATTTCGTCATGCTCGCCTGGAACCGTTTGCGCTCGATGATATTCTGCCAATAATTCATTTGCTAAAATCTCATTTACTAAAGTTGACTTTCCAGAACCAGAAACGCCTGAAACTACCGTCATTACCCCTAGCGGAAAATGTACATCAATATTTTTAAGATTATTTTCGCGCGCCCCCTTAACAACTAATTCTTTTCCGGACTTTGCCTTACGACGTTTTTTCGGAGTTTCGATTTTAAGTTTTCCAGAAAGATACTGTCCAGTAATAGAATCTTTATTATTCTTAACTTCTTCTGGTGTTCCAACCGCTACTACTTCTCCCCCTCTATTTCCAGCTTTCGGTCCAATATCAATCAGATAGTCCGATGACAACATCGTATCTTCATCATGCTCGACTACTAACACGGTATTTTTTAAATCACGAAGATGCTTTAAAGTCGCAATTAATTTATCATTATCTCTTTGATGAAGCCCAATCGATGGTTCATCAAGCACATAAAGTACGCCTTGAAGACCAGAGCCAATTTGAGTTGCTAGACGGATACGTTGCGCCTCCCCGCCAGACAAAGTATTTGCTGCTCGACCTAATTCAAGATAACCAAGACCGACATCTTGCATAAATTTAATTCTTTCCCGAATTTCTTTCAAAATCGGTTTTGCAATCATCTGTTCCGATTCGCTAAACTCTAAATCTTGATTCAAAACTTCAAGCGTTGCATCTACATCTAAATTACACATATCAACAATATTAAGCCCGTGAATCGTCACAGCTAAAACAGCCGGTTTTAACCTTGCGCCATGACAAGTCTGGCACTCACGAATTCGCATAAATCGTTCAATGTCCTTCCTAATAAAATCGGAATCCGTTTCCTTATGTCGACGCTCCAAAGTCGGAATAACCCCTTCGTAGGTCGATTCATAAGTAGCGCCATTCTGCCATTTTCCTGAGCCAATAATATTTACTTGATATTTCTCATCCCCAGTACCATAAAGAATAATCTGTCTTTGCTCCTCAGTTAAATCCTTAATCGGCGTATAGATACTGAAATTATGACGTGCCGCCACTGCCGATAATCGTTTCATCCACCAAGAATCATCTCGGATACGATTAAACGGACGAATCCCGCCCTCAGCAATCGTCAAATTTTTATTAAATACCAATCCCGGATCAATTTCTAGACGAGAACCCAGTCCAGTACAAGTCGGACAAGCACCTTGCGGAGCATTAAAAGAAAATAGTCTAGGCTCAAGCTCCGGAATTAGTTCATCTGGATGATATTCGCAAGCATAACGCTGTGAGAAAGTAATAATTTCTGATTCATCAAGATTCTTTTGTTCTATACTTGAAGTATTATCATTAATTTTTAGAAGTTTAATAATACCATTTCCAAGCTCCAAAGCCTGTTCAATTGAACCAGAAATTCTACTTAGTAAATCTGGGCTCAAAATAAAGCGATCAACCACTAATTCAATGTCATGTTTAATGTTCTTCTCAAGTTCCGGAAACTCATCAAGCGCATAAACAATTCCATCTACTCGCACTCGCGAAAAACCCTTACTAATATACTGTTCAGAAATATGCTGAAATTCGCCTTTTTTCTGCTGTACAATCGGAGCAAGTAGCATCAGTTTAGAACCAAGAGGCAATTTCATAACTTCGTTGACAATATCTTCAACAGAGCGCCTATGCACTTCACGATGACAAATCGGACAATGTGGAATGCCAACTCGAGCAAAAAGTAAACGGAGATAATCATATACTTCTGTTACTGTCGCAACAGTAGAACGAGGATTTCTAGAAGTGGATTTTTGATCAATTGAAATCGCTGGCGACAAACCAGTAATCGTATCAACATCTGGCTTATCCATTACACCAAGGAACATCCTGGCGTAACTTGAAAGACTTTCAACATAACGTCTTTGTCCTTCTGCATAAATCGTATCAAAAGCCAAGCTTGATTTTCCGGAACCAGAAAGCCCCGTAATCACAACCAACTTTTCGCGCGGGATATCAATATCGATATCCTTTAAATTGTGTTGTCTAGCGCCACGAATCTTAATGCAGTTTTCGTCTCCACCCTGCATTTTCACTCCAGCAGGACTAAGTAATCCACTTCCCATAGTCTACTTTTATCTCCTCTATAAAACGCATATATTTTACCATTTTTTTCGAAAAAAGTCTAGACCTTAAGCTTCGACATGAGCTTTTGGAAAAGTTGCCGGATCAAGATAATAAAAATTTGCATATTCCGGCAAATACTTTGAAACATAACGCTGGACGGTTTGGCGATGACAACGCAGTCTTTTACCGATTTTTGTCCATGATAAGCCACTATCCATCAACATTATAATTTTCTGCTCTTTTCCGTAAAGTTTATAAGCTTCTCGCCTAAACGAACCTACTGGTCGCCCCAATTTTTTCCCTTCTGCTTTTAGACGATCTAGAGCCTCTTTTGTTCTTTGAGAGAGTAAGGTTCTTTCAATTTCCGCAGACAATCCGAACGCAAACGCTAATACTTTTGCCTGAATATCGTCGCCTAATCGGTAGCCGTCTTTAATCGTCCAAACTTGACATTCTTTCGTCATACAAATATTTAGGATTTCCATAATCATAAACAAGTTTCTACCAAGACGAGATAGCTCGACACATATAATTAAATCGTCTTTTTTAATCTTTCGGAGCAACTTCCCAAGTCGACGTTTATCATAATTTTTTGTACCGCTAATAGTTTCTGAAATCCAACCATCAATTTTTAGACCTTGTTGTTTACAAAAATTATTTATTTCAAAAACTTGGTTCTCCAAAGTTTGTTTATCAGTTGAAACACGAATATAGCCATAAATCATAAAAAATACTCCTTTCTTTTAGCTTTCTAGTTTCAACTTTTATTATGAAATATAATTATTTTTTGTCAAAGTCAAGCAATTAATGCCATTTTCCTCAAAAAACGTTCCGTCGAGCGTGTAAATTCATGCTCCATCAGTTCCCCTTCGCGAATCCAATAAATCTTATTCTTTTTATTCGTATACGCCGATTCATGATCAATTTCCGCAAAATATCTCAAAAAAATTACATGTGTCATTTTGCCTTTATAGGTCATTACTTCACTATCAAAATCAACCGGTCTAATATCACGGTCGTCTAACTCAATATGCACCTTTTCTTTAACTTCGCGTTTTAATCCAGCCGTCAAAATCTCTCCGCCAATAACCGTGCCTCCGACAAGATCAAGATAACCTTCCTTGTGCTTATCAAAATGTTTATATCCAAACAAAAGATACTTGTCGTGATGTTTAATCAAGACTTGAACAACAACTCTTTGTTTCATTTCTACCTTTCTATTTCCCCACTAAAAACTAGAGTTTCCACGATCCTTGGGGCTCTAAAAGATAGTGGAAATGCTTATGTATTTTTAGTATAACACAGTTAATCGCAAACTATACTGTTTACAAATTCTTTACAACCACCAACTTGATAATTGTAGTTATTTTGATAAGTTTCACGCAAATAATCGTAAAAATCCTCAAACTTAGAATACAATTTCGCCATATCCACTAGCTCAAGCGGGAATAATTCAGAAACATCTGGCTCATTTTCTTTTTTCCATTCATTAAAAGCATTCTGTTTAGTCGTCATATCGGTATAAAGTTCAGAAAGATTAGTTTGAGTTGGGTCATGATGATAATAAAGATTTGTCGCCACTGCCGCTTCTTGTTTTAATTGCAGCCATTTTTCGCCATAGTCTTTAAATTCCGTCACTCCAGATTCAATCAAAATATTAGATGCATTAGTTAAATCTCCTTCTGTCCAGTCCCAATCATTATGAGAGATATTTCCATCCGATTCTGCTAAAATCCAAGAATGCCAAGTTGTGTAGATTTTCAAAATTTTATCTACATCACTATTTCCTTCTTTAGCAGTTTTTATCGCAATCACTAGAATATCATAGCGTTTACGAATTTCTTCATCTCTCAAAACTCCTGCAGTATCGCTAATCTTGTTTACGATATTCATATCTACCCCCTCGCCCGCAGTTTTACATCCTTCAATGTATTTTGAATAAGTATCTTTTGAAGCGTATTGATTATCTACGTATTCCGAGACTCTATCACAATTTGAATCAGAACGCAGCTTCTGCATTTCCGTTCTCAACTCTTTTGCCGCAAGATAAGTCCCAGAATAATCTGTCTTAAACATACCGGTCAAATTTGCATAAACAATAAAACCGCCAATCAGTAGCGCCAATCCAAGCGGAATTGTTATAATTAAAATTTTCGCCTTTAAAGACAACTTTTTTCGTGCGTGTTTTAAGCGTTCGTGAAGCTTCGGCTTCTTTGGCTTTTCAATCTTTTTCAAGTGTTCATTCGGACCATAGCCAATCGGAAAACCATTATTCGGGACTTCATTTTTCGGTTCAACAATTACCGAACTACCTGTTGTCGGCTCAATAACTTGAGGAGGGTTCATATCAATATGACTATTTACAACATTTTGATCATAATTGACATTCTCAGAAATCTTTTCATTACCTTGCGGTTCCATAGGTATAGTATACCATAAGCGTGATATAATTATAATATGTATATATCAGAATTAATTCAGGATTTTCTCGAAAGTCTCGAAATTGAAAAAGGCCGCTCAACTCGCACTATCGACAATTACAGCCTTTATCTTGATCGTTTTTATACACTTTGCGCAGAAGAAATTGACGGCGATGATCTAAAACCAAAAGATATTACTCCTGAAATGCTTCGCAAATATCGTTTAAAGCTTAATCGTTTTGAAGATAATCAGAATCACGAAAGATTGTCCGCCCTTACTCAAAGTTATCATCTTATCGCCTTAAGAGGCTTTTTAAAATATTTAGCAAAACGCGGTATTAACAGTCTTGACCCTAGCCTAGTTGATTTACCTCGCGCCGCTAAAAAACAAGTAACTTTTTTACATTATGACGAAATTGAAAGACTTCTAAACGAAATCCCGAGCGATACGGAAACCGGCTTACGCGATCGCGCAATTATCGAACTTCTGTTTTCTGGCGGTCTTCGTGTTTCTGAATTATGTAATTTAAATCGTGATAGTATCAATCTTGAGCGTCGCGAGTTCGTCGTCCGTGGTAAAGGTAGAAAGGATCGACCTATTTTTATCGACGCCTCAACTGCTGACTGTATTAAAGATTATCTTGATGCTCGAACCGATTCCTTACCAGCTTTATTTTTAAACAATTCCCAAAACCAACAAACCACTTCAACTTCTGGAGATTATAGAAGATTAACCCCACGCTCAATCGAGCGCATTGTCCAAAATTACACTAGAAAAGCCGGCATTACTAAACATGTTACCCCGCACACTTTAAGGCATTCTTTTGCAACCGACCTACTTATGAATGGAGCCGATTTACGCTCAGTACAGTCATTACTTGGACATGCCAATATTGCCACTACTCAAATTTACACTCATGTTACCGACCCGCATCTGCGCGAAGTTCATGAGAGATTTCATAGCGAGACAAAACAATGATGAATATTCCTTTAGAATTTATATTCTTTTACTTAATTATGTTTATTTTTGGAGCAGTTTTCGGCTCGTTCGCTTGCTGTCAAGCTTGGCGCATTCACGAAAAGCCCAAAAAACTAGGTTCTCGCTCAATTTGTATGCACTGTAAAACTAAATTAAAATGGCATGATAATATTCCGATTTTATCATGGCTACTTTTGCGCGGGAAATGTCGAAACTGTAAAAAGAAAATCGGCAACGCAGAAATTCTAGCCGAGCTATCATTAGGCCTAGCCTTTCTCGCTCTATCAATTCATTTTACATCTGGATTCCTACATGACGGCGGACTAGTTTCATTTCTCGGATTTTTAGCCCAAAATCTTGTTTTTACCGCTAGTCTTCTCATTTTATTTATTGCTTCAATTATTTATTGGATTTTACTCATCTACGACGCAAAATGGGGAGAATTACCAGTTATTCTAATGATTTCCGAAATCCCCCTAGCCATCTTGTACCAGATTCTAAATCATGGCGATTTCTTACAAATCGGAGCATCTATCGCAATTCTTGCTGGTATCTATTACCTTCTATATTTCATCTCAAAAGAGAAATGGGTTGGAGGAGGAGATTGGGTCCTATGCGTTTCAATCGCCATTTTCCTCGGACGTTTTGAACTGGCCATTTTCGAGCTCTTCCTCGCTAATACGTTCGCTTCAGTCTATGCAATCCCTTCAGCTATTCTGAAAAAGGAACGCAAAATCCCGTTTGGTCCATTCCTAATTCTCGGCTTAATTATTCTACTTTTATTTAAAGATTTCATCTTAAGATTTACCTTTTACTTCTAGCTTTCCTTTTATTAGAGAAAGCACCCCTATTGTGATATAATAAAAATATTATGACAGCTAAATCAATTACAGAAACTGCCAAGGCTCACGCTGACGCAGTAAAAAAGCGCTCAGAAGTAGCGAAAGCTCGCGCGCTTGAATTTAAGAAAAAACAACCTAAAATCGTTAAAGAATTTAGCGATTTTATCAATCAGGGCAACATAGTCGATCTCGCAGTAGGCGTTATCATTGGCGGTGCATTCGGAAAAATCGTTACCGCTCTAGTTAATTACATCATTATGCCAATCGTCGGAATGATTATCGGTGGTGTTGATTTTACTGATTTATCCATTACCATACCAAACTGGCTCGGAGATGGCGCAGGCGTAAAATTACAGTATGGAAATTTCCTACAAGCCGTAGTCGATTTTCTAATCGTCGCATTTTGTATTTTCTTGTTCGTTAAATTTATTAATCGTTTCAAACTAGAACAAAAACAAGCAGAAGAACCAGCCGGACCGACTGATAACGAAAAAATTATTGACTTGCTTGAAGATATTAAGAAAAATACTAAGAAATAGTTAAGTTATAACTGAGTCGAACCAGATCATAGATTTCATCCTGCGGGATTTGTCCCGATAAAACAATCTCAATTCCGCCAGTTCCGAAATAACGTGACTGCATTACGCTTTCATATTTTTCACGCAGCAGTTTCGAAAGATTCTTATCAGTTCTAACTTCGATAGTCTTATTTTCATTTAAAACTACAAAAGCTTTAGAATTCGGCGCATAGAAAATCTTACCAACTTTTTGCTCTTTTTTTACTAAATCTTCAGATTCAAATTCACCAATACCAGTAACTTCATTAATCTTAAAATCCATTATCTTCCTTTCTCAAATTTTGAACCGCGAACACGTTTTAAGTAATATTTAATTTCTTCAATCGAACCTTCAATATCGTCAAGCGCGCGATGAGCGTCGCGTTTAGTAAACTTAATATCCATCGCGTTCTCGAAATAAACTTTCCATGCACTAACATCAAACATACGATAATGCAATCTCTCGTCAAGCCTTTTCCATTCATTTCTAATAAATCTACGGTCTTGATGAATTGAATTTCCAGCTAAAATAACTTCTTTTCCAAAATTCTTTTCGACAAAATCTAAAACTTCTTCCTCGACTTCTTCAGTCGTTTTTCCAGTTTCATTTTGTGAAATCAGCGAATTATAGCTCTCAATATTTTTTTCCCAAAATTCGCCAACCATTCGTTTTTTAATAATTCTTTTTGGAACTTTCACTACCGAAGTCATACGCGCAATCTCGTTAAAGTCCCAATCCGTCGCAATACAGGCTACTTCAAGAATTCGGTCTTTCTGCGGATCTAACCCCGTCATCTCTAAATCAACCCAAAGTAATTTCGCTTTTTTACCCATCTACATCCTTTCTGGAACTTCAATTCCGAGAAGCCCTAAACCGTGTGTTAAAACTTTCAAATAGGCCAACACGATTTGTCCACGTTCAAATTCAAATTCAGAGTCAGCTACTTTTGTAGTTTCATAAAATCTAGAAAATTCCTGTGCAAGCTCATAAAGATAACTGCAGAGCTTATTCGGTGAAAGTTCCTTAACAATAATGCTCAGCTCATCTTTGTAAGCAATAATCTTCTTAATTAGTTCACGCTCACGCTCAGATAATTCCCACTTTTCATTCTGCTTCGACACGCCGTCTTTTAAAATGTTTCCAATAATTTTCGAAGCTCTCACGGCCGAATATTGAAGATACGGTCCAGAATTACCAGTCATAGAAACAGATTCCTTCGGATCAAACACAATATTTCCGCCAATTTTATATTTTAAAAACGCATACTTTATCGCCCCAAGCGAAACCTTTTCGTCTTTTGACTGGTATTCCTGCTCTAATACCTTATCAACCAATTCTAAAACATCTACCGCTTTTAAGAAGTTCCCTTTTCTTGAACTCATTTTTTCATTTCCAGGCAAACGAACATTACCATGAGTTAAGTGTAAAGTTCTTTCGGTTAATTCTGGCGCATACTTCGAGATTGAAGTCAAAACGACTTTCATATAATCTATAATATCGTTTCCAGTAATGACAATGGATTTATCAAACTTATAGTCGTCATATTTAGTAAAGATTAGCCCGACGTCTTTCGCCTCATAAGTTGGAAGTCCATTTTTGTTAATAAAAACTCGAGTATGAAGTCCGTCCTTTTCACCCCTATAAACAATCGCTCCGTCACTTTCTTCATAAACTTCGCCAATATGAGTCTTAACCTCTTTTAATCCTCTTTCAGCTACAGTTGACTCTGGATAATATTTATCGAATTTAACGCCAATTTTTGCATAAAAATTCTTAAAATAATCATAACTTACTTCACGCCCAGCCCAATATAATTTCGCAATTTTAGCTTTTTCTGCGTCTTCATAGTGAAAATCTGGGCCACTTTTTGCAATCGCATAGATAGTTTGGTTTAATTTTGTAATTTCCGCTTTTGCTTCTGGATCTTCTTCATAAGCCTTAGTTCCGAGTACATAATTTTTAGCAATTTTTTCAATATCATCTGTCGATTCATTATTTTTTATAACAGAGTATAAGGTCTTCGCAACGTGTAAACCAACATCCCCGCCAAAATTCGCACGGATTACTTTTCCACCCGCAAATTCAACCAGCCTCGAAATCGAATCTCCAACCATCGAAGTGTAAAGGTGTCCAACATGTAAAACTTTAAATGGATTTGGATCGGAAAATTCACAAATTACAGTTTGGTTTTCATATTCATTTTGAGCAATAGTTTTTGTAAAGTCTTTTCCAAATTCAGCAATTTTCGTTTTAAAATATTCATCGGAAGTTTTAAAATTCAAGAAACCTGGACCTGCAATTTCAATAGTTAGATTATTCTGCTCTCGTTTAGTAATATTACTAATAATTTCTTCTGCAATCTCGCGCGGATTCTTCCCTACTTGTTTCGAAATCGCCATCGCGACATTCGTCGAATAATCTGCATCAAAATTCTTTGGCGCCTCAGTTACTGCCGGGCTAAAATCGATCCCATAAAGCTCCGAAATCGCTTCACTAATTTTTTGTTTAATTTCTTCCATATCTATTCATATTATAACATATTCATAAGATTTTACCACTTTAATCGATAACCTAATCATATGATTAAAATATCCAAAAAAACGTATATGTAACGATAAAAACTTAAATTTTTTGCTCGTCAATATTTAATTCATGGTCTGCACCAAACAGGAGATTTTCGAAAAACTTTTTTAAATATTTATTAGTTCGTTCAATATTATTTGGAATATTATTATAATTAGCCCTAACTAACGCATTTCTAAAATAATCAGAATGTAAACTAAACTGCTCATTGTCTATCTTATAGCCTAAGCTTCTAAGATATTTTTCAATAAAAATCGCTGTCGTCCGTGTATTGCCTTCACGAAATGGATGAACCTGCCAAATTCTAGAAGTAAAATCAGAAATGCGTTCAACTTTTTCTAAATCAGTTTTTTTCAAATAATCTTGTTGTTGTTCTTCGGAAAAATCATACTTTAAAGTTTCTTCGAGCATTGAAAAATCCTGGTATTGAACGGTATCGCCACCTAAAATATATTCCTTTTTCGTTATATTAACCGTGCGAAACTCTCCTGGATGAAATAAATCGTCATTACCGAGATCTTGAAAAAGTCGACGATGATAGCTTTTGAAAGTTGGTATATCAAAACGAAAAGATTCATCAGACAGGATTGCATAAATCGCTTTAGAAACTTTGTCAGCTTCCAAATCAGAGCCTTTAATTTTTGCCTCTGGATTCTCAGAATAATAATGGTCTACTTCTTCAGAAATCTCATAATAACTTTTTCGTCCAGCTATATGTTCGACAGCTAAATTTATCATATATTCCGATGGTCTTAGCCCATCAACTTTTTGCAACCCAAAGGCTGCATCCCAATATTCTTGTTTTTTTTCTGATGGCAAATTGTCTAAAACTGGATCGTAGCTCTGTTCCATAATTATATTGTAACATATCAAGCCATATTTTTGATTCGATATGGTTAGGTAAACCGGCAGAAAGTAGGAACAATTTTTCAAATATTTTTTAGTGCAAGTCAATTTTAAAAACACATTTCTAAAAAATTAAAACTCTTGCGCTTATTTTTAATTATGAGTATAATTAGATTATCATGAAAGCATTTCCACATAACCCCACCATTTTTTGGAGGACGCCAAAAATTTTTGGTTATATTTTGGCGTTCCTCTCATTTTTAACATTAACTTTTTTAACCGTAAAATTTTTTGCGCCAGACGTCAATTCTGATGCTGCAACAAAAAATATTAGTGCCGGTTCGACAACGGCTGGATATACATTATCCGCTGGTTTTGAGGACTCCGTAAGTATTCCGGTTACGCCGACAAGTTCTCAGGCAGTTTACTCAGCGAATCATGCCGTTACAATTACAAATGGCTGTACGGCTGGAGCAACTTTAACAATGACTTCAAATTCGGCAACTTCAAACGCTCTAACGCGTACTGGTTCTGATTCTGGAGTGAAAACAATCGCCACTACAACTGGCACGACTGCCCTTGATAATAATTCTTGGGGATATTCACTTGATAATGGTGCGAATTATGCCGGAATTCCGCTCAAAAATGGCACGGCTGCGACAATTTATAGCGGCTCAACTGCTGGATCGAAGACCGTAAATGTGCTTTATGGCGTAAAAACTGATAATAATCTACCTAGTGGCACTTATACAACAGATGTAGTTTATACCGCAGCAGTCAGTCCATCTTGTTTAACTTATACTGTTCATTTTGATACCGACGGTGGTACAACTTTCCCAGATTTAACCTTAAATTACGGGGATAAAATTAATTTAACAAACTATATTCCAACGAAATCTGGGTACGTTTTTGCCGGATATTCTAATGGTACCTCTACATACACCGGAACGGAGACTGCGGCAGACGTAAACCAGTCCAATGCCTTTGCGGTTACGCTTAGGGCTTCTTATA
>JAFVCN010000041.1 GCA_017479205.1 Candidatus Saccharimonadota bacterium | reverse complement strand
ATCATAATCGCGCCCTCTGACTCTAACTTCTTACCGGTTGTTGAATAAATCGGAGAAGCAAACGGCTCTAGAATATGCGAGGAGGCCGTCGTCTTTCCTTCTCTACTTAGAAAATTATCTTTTAGGGCATAAGGTACGCCAGCAAGACGCCCGACCTTTTCTCCTTGAGCAATTTTCTTATCAATTTCTTCCGCTTTTTTTAGAGCGTTTTCCTCATTTAGGGATACAAAAATATTCTTATCTTTATATTTTTTGGCCTTTTCTAGCGCTTCTTTTACTAGAGAGACAGCACTTACTTCTTTTGTCGCTATTTTCATTTTTACCTCTTATAAAACCTTAGGAACTTTTATCTGATCTTGGATGGATTCGGTCGTTAAAGCAAGTAAATCCTCTCTAGTCGCTTCTTGAGGCTGAATTTCGTCATCTCTCCAGATATTTTCCATTTCGAATACCTGATAAGTCGGCTCGACTCCATCGGTATCGAGTTCATTTAACTGCGAAATATAACCGATAATATTTTCTAAATCAGCGCCAAGACTATCAATTTCGGACTCGTTTAATTCAAAATTAGAAAGTTTAGCTAAATGTAAGATTTCCTCGCGTGTAATTTTCATACTACAAGTATAACACTTTAAGAGAGTTTTTTGTAGTACTAGATGTTAAAATATGTTATAATTATCCCCAGTAAGGTTGGTGGTGAACTTTTGTACATTGGAGGTGATTTTTATGTTCAATATCAAAAATGAACTAACTATGTTTAAGCAACTGGACTATCCTGGCTGTGAGGATTCGATGTCTAAAAAGAAGGCGATCGAATTCTACATTCCGGTTTCTCAAAAATATTTTAGAGAGAAAGCGGAGGGCCATATTACGGACCAGACTACCGATGCGACAATGCAGAAGATTAAGGACGATTTTATGAAAACGGCTTACAGGCTGAAAAAAGTCGAACTTGGCGCGGAATTTTTCCGTAATCGTCGCAAGGTCGCGGAGTTCTATACTCATCGAGGGCAGATGCTCGGCATTGATACCAGCTTTATTAAGGTTAAGATGACGGGCGACGAAATTTTCGAACAATGGGTAGAGGCGTTTTGGAAGAAAGTTGAACCTTTGCTTTTAAATCCGGCGCTTGGCGAGTGGATGTTTGCGGCAGATATGACAGAATCGGAGATGTTCTGGAGCTTCTTGTCCGGCTCGGGCGGCTATCTTGCCTTAGAAACTGCATATCGCTGGGGGTTTGATCCAGTCGGAGTTTTCAAGGAAACCAGCTTGAGCGACCATTTGTCTGCTTGGACTTATCGTGACGAAGGCTATCTTTTTACAAAGTGGCGTGACGATCAGTTTATGCAGCAGATTATGGAGGCAACCGATATTCTTTCTCTCGGCGCTGGCGGCATGCCGGAAATCAGAAGGACTGGATATTTGACGCAGCATAACTTCTGGGAGGATCAGAATTTCTTCGCCTGCGATCAGGATCCGCGAATCGATTTTGACTTCTTAACAGAATCATTAGATCCGTTGGCGCGTTCCCGTATCGACTACCGTAAAATCAGTATTTCTGATATGTTAGTACAGATGCAGGCTGAAGGGCGGACGTTTGATCTGATCTACGTTAAGGGTGTAATTTCATTTATGAAAGATGCTTTGGCGCCGTTAATACAAGCGGCGATGGAATTGCTTAACCCTGGTGGGAAGTTCATGTTTGATATGCAGCTTTCCCATTTTGTGATGGCGAGAGATGCTCTGTACTTTGGCTGGGGAGGCGGTGATTCGGTCGCAAAAATCGAACTCCTGCCGCTTGAAGAAGCGCTTACCTTTGTTAATCAGACCGCAAAACAGCTGAACATTTCAGAAGATCGAATTTCAGACCCGGTCGTTATGCTTGATCCTATTTATCGAGATCCGTTCGGAATGAACATTATCGTAACAAAGACAGATTAAAAACACCAACTTACTATGGGGATTTAACTATCCTCAAAACCCCGCTACTTTTCGTAACGGGGTTTTATTTTTATTTTTTATTCTCTAGTTTTGCAAATTTTCTGAAGCTGAAAGTTGTCGCAAAGCTAATACTGAATACTGCAAGTGTAATTAAGATAAATGCTTGCGATAGAACGACTGAAGCGAAGAGCTGATTTCCGAACGGAGTACTAGCGATTTTCGAAATGATACCAGTGTTTGGCACGAAAACGATTTCGCCGTAAACCGGAAGAATATCGAAATCATATTCTTCATCGTCACTATCCATACATCCGTCAGCAAAAGGATTTACATCACAATCGGTTTCTTCTGCAGGTTCTTCTGGCTCTGGCTCTGGCTCTGGTTCTGGTTCTGGATCCGGCTCTGGAGTAGGAGTTGGCTCAATCGGAACAATAATCAGCTGATATTGCGCAACTAGCGTTATGTCTTCCGTGACGGTTTGATTAAAATCGTAAGTTTCTCCGTCTAAAGTCCAGGTAATAAAGGCATATCCTTCAAGGGTTGGGTTCTTCGGCGCTGTTGCAACTTCTCCAGAGTTGACTAAGATTGGACTGATTGCTGAACCGCCTTGCGTATCAAAGAAGATATGATATTGGATTCTTTCCCAGTCAGCGGTTAAGGTAATATTCTCATTAACTGGAAGCGAGAAATCGTATTTCGTTCCGCCGACTAACCAGCCTTTAAAGCGATAACCTTCGCGCACTGGAGTTTCTTCAGTAGCGGTCTCTCCCTCTTTAATGGTCTGGGTTTCGATGTCGGAGCCACCATCAGTATCAAATACTACTTTGTAATAAGTTGGATCAGGAATCTTCTCCCAAAGCGCAACTAAAACGATATCTTTTGTTACTGGAGTATCAAAATCGTAAGATTCATTACCTAGTGTCCAACCTTTAAAGAGCCATCCTTCGCGAGTTGGATCTTCTGGTCTAGTTGCAGTTTCGTATTCTTTTATATTTTGAGTTGCTACGGATGTTCCGCCAGCCGCGTTAAAAGTCGCTTTATAATAAACATCTTTTACGCGCAATGTGTCGATTTTATCACTAGTTGAACTATATGAAATACCACTATAATTGTCGCTATTAACTGTATAGAAGGCGATAGTATTTGTATAATCGATTGAGTTCTCGTCTGGCTTAATATAGTAACGGAAATAAATCTTGTCCTGTCCTTTACCCGCCTTAGCTAAAGTTATTGGATTCTTCAATTTAAAGCCATCATCTGAATTTGCTGGAGCAGAAATTTCCAATGGTTTCCAGCTAGTTAAATCGTTCGGCGTGTAAGAATATTCTAGATTCTCTGATGAAAGTGGAACAAAACCTTCGCGCTGATTTCTTGTCGTCGGATCAATGTCGACTAGCTCAGAAGCAATTTTTGTTAAAGTAATTTCATTACCAGTATCGCGGTTAGCAAGCGCCGCCGTGTATTGTAATAATTTATTATCTACGACTGAAGATTCTAGCTTTGAATCGGCTTGAATCGGCCATTCCATTTCTGAAATTGTAATTAAAGTATTAGCCTCGCTTGTATTTCGTTCTGCATAGAAGAAATCAAGGTCGATTACGTCTCCACGCTCTAAGCCTAAATTATAAGTATTCTTAATGCGATTATCGACAACTGAAGTAATCGTACCATCAGCGTTAATTGTAAAGTATCCATCAACCGCACTATGAACTCCGCCAATATCTAAGACTAGTTGTCCGTTTAGAAATACCCAAACATCATCGTCGCCAGAAAAGTCAAAACGTTCGTTACCGCTTGCTGCAATTTTAATCGGAACATTAAGATGAGCTGTAAAATGAAAATTATGTTTTAGGAGTTTTTGTGTTGCTGTCGGAACATCATCAAGCGGAAAAATCTGGCGGCCACCATATACATAACGGTTTGTATTTCCGTCGCGCGTAAAGGTAATTTCTTTATTGTATCTTGTCGATTTCCCATCTACTTCGTGGAACCAACGATAAAAATTATCAGAAGACTGTACTGGATCATGTCCAACTACTCCGCGTGACTGATAATCGATTCCAGCAGCTTTAGCGGCGGCAGTAGTTTCGTATGCTGGAATTGGGAGTCCATCTGCGCCAAGATAAGATTTAATAATTCCCTGTTGAAGTCCTCCGCCTTGAGAATCATTACAATTTCCGAATTCGAATTGTCTTGTTCCGGTTCCGCGATTAGAGCAAGAATAAGTCTGGTCAAAATAAGTAATCGGTAAGGTGATCGTATCAGGATGAGTTGCCGAAACTAAACCCCAGTTGCTTGGAATTCCAGCTTTATTATTAACTTCAACTAACGTAACTGCCCGCGCAGAATAAGTTACTGCTATAAACGCTAGAACTAAAAACGCGACGATAGAAACCGCTCGCGCTAATATAAAAATCCGATGCTTTAAAAGAATATTTTTGATGTTTTTACTCATATCTAATATTGACCTTTTGTGACTTAAATATTAAAATAATTATAAACAAAAGCATTAAGGAGGTCAAGTGCAACTAATCACAATTTTACTTGTCCTGACGACAATATTAACTTTTGCGTCGGGAATTTCGGCTTGGGCAGGCTCGAAAAAAGCCGATAAAAAATCGTCAAAATACTTTGCAATCTCGATGACCTTCGGCGCGATTTGGAATCTTGCTATTACCGCCTTCATGGCGTTAAAACCGGAAGATACTAATATCGCTCCATTTATCATTTTAGGTATTTATATACCGGCAATGTTTATGGATATTTGTCTTATGGTGTACTGTGGCTATCAGTTTAAAATTGTGCGCGCGTTCGGGCTTCTTATGGCGATGGTCGCGGCGGGAATGGCTGGACTGATTATCTATGATTCTTCTATATTATACAGTAGTTTTACTCTCTCTCATGAAGGTAATTCAGTTGCTTTGAATTTTAACTGGTTTTATATCTCCTATGCTATATTTTATTTCCTTATTACATCCGTTATTATGCTTTCGCTATTTATTCGTATTAGAAAGACTCGCAATAAAAACCTGAGAAATGGTCTTTTAATTCTTGGCGCTGGCATTTTAATCACCGGCTCATTTATGCTTTGCTTCGATGTAGTCTTGCCGCTCTGGAACTACGATTTAATTTGGATTGGGACTATGACATTCACAATCACTATGGTTGGTCATTATTATTCGATCTTAAAATATCGTCTAATTCAGCTTTCGTCTAGCTGGCTAAAATCGCTTTCGTATGTAATTATTTTAATTACTGCCGCCAGTATTTATATGTTATTATTCTACATTGTCTTTACTGCACTCTTTAAAGTTTCAAGCCCAAGTCCAGCGATTTTCGTTCTTAATTTCTTAATGATTGCGATTGTTCTATTGCTACTACCCGCGATGAACGAGCTCTCAAGTTTTGTTAAGTCTTTAATCTCGAGCGAAACAATTGATATCGCCTATGTAGTTAAAAAACTAAATGTGATGTCAACTTCAAAAGTTAACCTCAATGAATTGTCTGGCTTTTTAGCGGATCACTTACATTTTTCTTATGTAGGTATCTTATCTAAAAATAAACTCTATGGTTCAGAGGCGAAACAGCTTTCGACCGACGAATTAAAAATTATCTCGAGCCTACCAGAGCCAAAACGTGGTATCTGGCAGCAGTTTAATAAAAGCGCCCTTGAAATTACTTCGAAAAACGAAATTAAAGCAGTTGCGATTTTAGTAGACGCAAAAGGCAAGAAAATCGGACAGCTTATTCTCGGAAAACCAGAGAATAAAAATAGTCTAGAGCGTCGCGAGCTAATCCAGCTAGAAATGTTAATTAACCTTACTGCGGCAACAATTGAGGGAAAGAAATAGACTAAAATGGCAGCAGCGGCAGCAGCAAAAATGATTCGACAAACTAGGATGACTATCCTTTTGTCGGTTAATGCAGTTGCTATTTTGATTGCAGGAGTTCTAGTTGCTTCAGCAATGGGCTTTGCTGGTAGTGGCGACCTTGATGTCGTTTCAGAATATTCCGATGAAATAGATGGTGCGGTTGAGGAGGTTGACCTTGGCGAAGGCGAATCGGCTTTTGTGCAAGGAAATGTTACGGTTACTGATGAAAATGGTAATACTGTTACAGTAAAACCAGCAGCGCCAAATTCGACAACTGATGCTGGAGAAACTACAAACGCCAATGGTCAGGCTACTGGTGGTAATGTTCCTGCAGGAGAACTCTGGAACGAAACTGCAATTACGCTCTATCAGTCAGCGGACAAAGATCTTTGTATTGACGATTCCCTGCCGGGCTATTCAAGAATGTACTGGCAATCTTCCAATAAAAACGTTATTAAGAGTTTTTATACTACTGCCCGTTCATCGCTTGGTTATAATTCTTCAAAATGTCGTTATCCACTCATTGTGGGTACTGGTAAAACTACTATTACTGCCGGTACTTATGATGGTTCAAGGCGCGATAAAATCGAAGTTACAGTGGTTTCTGTTCCGATTGATCAGTGGAAAGATGAGGTTCTAAAGCTGGTTAATAACGAACGTTCTAAAAATGGTTTACCTGGCCTTTCTTGGGGCTCGAGTACCGCTTCCGCTTCGGAAACTCGTGCTAGAGAATTAGTTTCTAATTACTCTCACACTCGTCCAAATGGCTCGGAATGGAAAACGATTCTAAATATTCCAGAGGGCAATTATGCCGGTGAAAATATCGCTGCTGGCGCTGGCGTACCTTCTCCGTCTACAGTTGTTAATGCTTGGATGAATTCCCCATCACATCGCGCAAATATTCTAAATAATAATTTTAAATATCTATCAGTTGGGATTGTCTTCGATCCGGGCTCGAAAGATAAAATTTATTGGGCGCAAATATTTTCAAGCTTTTAGAGAAAGGAGTAAAAGGTGCAACTAAAAAACTTCATTATTATACTAGGCATTATCGAGATGCTAATTTCTGGACTGTGTATTTTTATTGGCTCTCGTAAGGCGGAGCGTAAGTTTACAAAATATCATCTTTTGTCGGTTATCTTCGGAGCGATTTCTTCCCTCTCGATTATGGTCTTTTTAAACTTACCTGTTTCTAGCGAGATAGATGTTAAGTGTCTTGCTTCCGGTATTTTTCTCGCTCCGGTTTTAATGGATATTTTCTTACTTTCGTATATCCTTTACTCCTATAAAGTTTTTAGATATATCTCGGTTGGACTAGCGATTGTTTTCTTTGGCTTTATCTCGTTCATACTATTATTTGATACTGCCGATTTCTACAATGGTTTTACTTTATCGACCGAAGGTAATTCTTTTAACATTACTCCAACTCCAGTCTATTTAAGCTACGCTATCTTCTTTATTCTCTCGACCGCACTTATGGCGTTAGGAATTATTTTGCGAGCTAAGAAAGTTAAAAGCCTCCAGACTAAACACGGTTTAACTATGCTTTCTATTGCTGGTATTTTATTAAGGTTTTTATTCTTAATTTTTGCGGTTATCGCTCCAATTACGCATTTTGAGCTAATCTTTCTTGCGCCGATTACACTAACTCTAATGATTATCCTGGATTATTACGCCGTTTTAAGATACCAGATTATTAAGCTTTCTTCTGGCGCCCTAAAACTCTTGTCTTATGTTATTATCGCGGCAAATGCTGGCGTGATTTATATGTTGATTTTCTACGCTATTATTACTTTTCTGTTTAAGATTCGTGGACTCTCGACCGAAATTTATATCTTAACCTTTATTATGGTAACGATTCTACTGTTGATTCTGCCGATTATGAGCGAGTTGCTCCAGTTTGTTCGTTCGCTTATTTTAAAAGATCAAATCTATCTAGGCTCTATTTTAAAGAAGCTAAATAAGATGTCTGGAAGAACTGATGCTGACGAGCTAGCGGAATTTCTTGCCTCAAACCTTCATTTTGACTATATTGGAATAGTTGTCGGCAATAAGGTGCATGGCGCTAAATCTGAAAAATTTTCTAAAGCAGAGATTAAAGTAATTAACGACTTAAAAGAGCCGGAACGTGGAGTCTGGCAACAAATCGACTCCGGTACAAAACTCGTTTTAGATGAACATAAAATTAAGGCCGTGGCGGCAATGTTTGATGCGAAAGGTAAAGTTTTTGGGCAAATCCTGGTCGGAGCGCCGCGTGGAAAAGAAAACTTCGAGCAAAGAGATTTGGCTCAGCTCGAAGTAATTGTCAATATCATATCAGCTATGATTGATTCTCGTTCTTAATCTTTTCGATTAGATCTCTTAAATCAGCTGCGTGTTCAAAGTCGAGATTTGCCGCGGCTAATTTCATTTGGCTTTCTAATTCCTTAATAAGTTTCGGGATTTCCTCTTTTGGTACTTTTCGAAGATCAAGTTTATTTTCTTTCTCTTTTTCAGGTATAATCGCTCTTAGTCCAGCTGAGATTTCTTTCTTGACTGAAGTTGGGGTAATATTATGTTTTTTATTGTAGGCCTGTTGGATTTCGCGTCGGCGATTAGTTTCTGAAATTGCGCGTTCCATACTTTCTGTGATGTGATCACCATACATAATTACATGCCCCTCTACGTGTCTAGCTGCACGACCAATTGTCTGTATTAAGGCTGATTCGGAGCGCAAAAACCCTTCTTTATCGGCATCTAAAATTGCTACCAGCGAAACTTCTGGGAGATCTAGCCCCTCGCGTAATAAATTAATTCCAACTAAAACGTCATAAACACCTTGTCTTAGATCTCTTAAAATATCTCCACGTTCTAAAGTGTCGATATCTGAATGAATATAAGCAGTTTTAACTCCCCTTTCTTTTAAATGGTCCGTTAAGTCCTCCGCCATCCGTTTTGTTAAAGTCGTGACAAGTGTACGCTGACCTTTTGCAATACGACGATCAATCTCTTCCATTAAATCGTCAATCTGTCCTTCTGAACCTCTTACCTCAATTTCTGGATCGAGTAATCCTGTCGGACGAATAACTTGCTCGGCCGGCTTAGGAGAGTGTTGTAGCTCATAATCTCCAGGCGTTGCTGAAACGTAAACCGCTTGCTTAATATGGTCTTGGAATTCCCAAAAAGTCAACGGACGGTTATCGAGCGCGCTCGGTAATCTAAAACCATATTCAACTAAAGTTTCTTTTCTAGCGTGATCGCCATTATACATTCCTCGTACCTGAGGTAAGGTCATGTGCGACTCATCAACAAGCAATAGAAAATCTTCTGGGAAGAAGTCTAGTAGTGTAGAAGGCGGCTCGCCGGCTTTCCTGCCGTCAAGATGTCGAGAATAATTTTCAATTCCCTTTACAAAACCAGTTTCCTTTAACATCTCTAAATCATATTTAGTTCGTTGAGACAAACGTTGTGCCTCGAGAAACTTATTATGTTCTTCGAAAAACTTCAGGCGCTCGTCATATTCAATTTTTATAGTCTTTAATGCTCGCTCTAGCTCGTCTTTTGGAGTTGCGTAATGAGTATTCGGGAAGATGTGAAGCTGGTCTGGTTTTTCGAGTACCTCTGCTGTTAGCGGATCAATAATCTTAACTGATTCTAATGTATCAAATCCAAATTCAAAACGATAAGCTACCTCGCCACTTGCTGGGAATAAATCTATTGTATCCCCCATAACGCGAAAGTTTCCTCGCTCAAAAGCTAAATCATTTCTATGATATTGCATTGCAACAAGATAGATCATAAAATTCGTTTGATCTAGACTATTTTTTGTCTGCGTTTCTGCGTTTACAAGTGCTTGTTTTTGTTCAAGATTGGCGATAGTAGCCGTTGCAAGACTAGAATATTTTGTCTTCATTAGTTGCCAGACGCCATCTTTTTTGATGAGTGGTAAAGACATCTCCGTATAATGATCTGGCGAACCAATACCGTAGATACACGATACTGAAGCTACAATAATCGTATCTGGGCGCGTCAATAGCGCTACGGTTGCGGCGTGACGAAGACGGTCTATTTCCTCATTAATTGCAGAGTCTTTTTCGATATAGGTATCGGTCGAAGCGATATAAGCTTCAGGTTGATAATAATCGAAATAAGAGACGAAATAATGAACCTCATTTTTTGGGAAAAATTCGCGAAACTCGGAATAAAGTTGAGCCGCAAGGGTTTTATTGTGCGCTAAAATCAAGGTAGGCTTCTGAACGTTCTGGATAATGTTTGCCATTGTGAAAGTTTTTCCAGAACCAGTTACGCCGAGCAGAGTCTGCTCGCGCTCGCCCTTTTTAAGACCTTCAGTCAAAACTCTAATCGCCTCCGGCTGATCACCGGTTGGCTTATATTTCGAAACAAGTTCAAATTTATTTACATTCATATTACTACGCTGCAGTATATCCACCATCAACTGGCAAAATTACTCCAGTAACATAACGAGCTTCTTCGGAAGCAAGAAAAACTGCTGCAGCATCAAGCTCGCCAGCTTCGCCATAGCGTTTCATTGGGACATGAGCATCAGCAAACTTCTTAAAGAAATCAGTCTTCAAAACATCTGTAGTAAGTTCAGTGTAGAAAAAGCCTGGACAAATTGCATTAACTGTAATTCCCTCTCCAGCTAACTCACAGGCTGCCGCGCGGGTAAAATTAACAACTGCGCCCTTTGAAGCATGATAAGCGATAGTTGGAATTTCGGCGTTGCCTACTAGGCCATAAATACTAGCAATATTAATTACTCGACCATAATGGTTTTTCTTCATAATATTACCAAAAGCACGAGTCATCTTAAAGACGCTAGTTTCGTCAGTCGCAATCGTGAAGTCCCACTCATCATCCGTCATATCGAGTACGCCTTTATCTTTAGACGAGCCAGCGCAGTTTAATAGGATGTCGACTTTATTGTATTCTTTTTCAACTGCTTTTGCAGCCGCGTCGATGTCTTCAGTTTTAGTTACATCACATTTGACTGCGAGTACTTTTATCTTGTACTCTTTTTCAAGTTCTTTTTTGAATTCTTCTAGCCTTTCAACTCGACGAGCTAAAATTGCCAGGTCTGCACCCTGCCTTGCGAAAGCTCGCGCCATTTGCTGACCGAGTCCACTAGATGCACCAGTTACTACCGCTACTTTTCCTGATAAGTCAAACATTAAAAACTCCTTTTATCTTTATCTTATTATATCACAGGAGCTGTTATTTCGGAGGAATAACGCTAATCGAGATTCCAGAAGCTTCAGATTTTTTAGGGGTTTCAGGATTAGTAGGCTGTGTGGGGGTAGGGGCTGGAGCCGGAGCCGACATCGGCGTCGGCGCTGGAGTAGTAGCCTTTTGTGTAATGATTTTATCTAAAGTATTTTTTAAATCTACCGGAGCTACTGGCGCGGCTGAAGTCGGTTTGGTCGTTGTAGCGACTGGACTAGTGACTGGCTGTGGTGTAGCCCTCGGCGTGGCTATAGGAGCTGGCGCTGGAGTTAAAACTGGATCCGGCGTAGATTTAAAACGTCCGTTAACAAGTTTAAAGTTAAAATCAATATTTGAAGATTCCGGACCGACATTCTCTTGTTCTTTATTGTCGAAAATATCGTAATTAAAATCATCTGGATTTTGTTTTGCAGCTTTTTTCTTCGCTTCTTCGGCCGCTTTACGTTCAGCTTCGGCTTTTTCCTGTCTTTCGCGTTCTTCACGAATTAGGCGCGTTTGTTCTGCCGCGGCAGATGCCGCACGAGAGATTTCAGATTGTTTCGCTATCATCGGCGAAATCGCCGCTCCACTAACGGCGCCACTAGGTGTCAATGCATCTGAAGATAAATCTTCCGGCATAACGGTTCTAAATTCATTTTTAAACGCGACGTTTTTTCCTTTTACATACTGATATTCATATTTTTTATCAAAGCCAATTAGGTTATAAGCAACAAATGGCAAGAAAACTGAAAGTAGCTGATAGTCCTTTTTGGCGCCAAATGCTTTTGGCATGACATAGCTAAAAATTCCCAACGGAATCAGTCCTACTAACGGTATAATAATCGCAATTGAAAGGTATGGATTTAAATCTACCGCACGAAATAGCTGAAAAAAGCCATAAAATGGGATAATTGCTTTCCAGCCTTTCTTCTTGCCAAAAATTTTTTCGCCAATTGCGTATTTGCCGACTATCATCAAAATAATAATTATAGCGACAAAAAACAACAAGATCATATTCTCTGTTATAACCTTATCTAGAGTCGGCTTATTTGCGCCATATTCACCGTCTGTAAAAAACTGAAAGATTAAATCCAGATTCATATCTTCATTTTATCATGTTTATGGTTATTTTTCTACTAATTTCTGATGTTGTATAATATAGATATGAATCTTTTGAGCGAAGTTACAGAAATACAAGGCGTTGGCCCAAAAACGGCAACGGCTTTAAATAAATATGGTTTTTATACTATTAAAGATCTTATTTATTATTTTCCGCGCAGCTACGAAGATTATAAAAAGACTACAAAAATCAGCGATTTAACTCCTGGAAAAGTCATTATTCGCGGAAAAATCCGTAACTTAAAAACTCAATACACGCGTCGCAGAAATTTTAATATTACAACTGGCGAAGTTTATGATGAAACTGGCGCCGTTAAAGCGATTTGGTATAATCAGCCCTATCGTTCCAAAACTTTTAAAGAGAATCAAACCTATTTCTTTACTGGAAACTTTGACTTTAAGTATAATCACTATCAGCTAACTTCCCCGACGACTGTTTTGGCAGATGATATTTATGAAACTGACCATGAAAATAGCGGTTTTCAACCGATTTATCCTGCAAAAGGTTCTTATAAATCAATTTGGTTTAAGAGGATGTTTCAAAATCTCAGAAATGAAATCGCAATCGTACCGGATTTATTGCCGATTGTTAAACCTGGATTGCGCGCGGATGCTCTATTTAATATTCATTTTCCAGATAGTTTTGATGATGTAGAAAAAGCTAAAGAATATCTTGCTTACGAGGAGATATTTGAGCTTATCTTAGCTTCTAGACTGAATAAGAATGAAAACTCAAAACTTCGTGCTGAACCACTAAAATTTAATGCTAAAAATACAAAGGAACTAGTTAATGCTCTGCCCTTTCAGCTTACAAATGCTCAGCGCCTAGCAGCTTGGGATATTTTAAAAGATTTAGAAAAAGCAACGCCGATGAATCGACTTTTACAAGGTGATGTCGGTTCTGGTAAAACTGTTGTTTCTGCACTTGCAATTTATCAATGTTTTAAAGCCGGAAAACAATCCGCCCTGCTCGCTCCAACCGCTATTCTTGCGACTCAACACGCTAAAACTCTTAAAAATTTACTCGGGCCTCTTGGCGTAAAAGTCGAACTTTTAATTGGCGCTACCAAGAAAAAAGATGATTTGAAAGCGAGAATTAAATCTGGGGAAATTGATGTTGTAGTCGGAACGCACGCTATTATTACCGACGATACTGTTTTTTCAGATCTTGCGTTTGCTATTATTGACGAGCAACACCGTTTTGGCGTTATGCAAAGACAAAAACTATTGCTAAAAACTGGCGATAAAACTACTGCTCCGCATCTTCTAGCGATGACCGCTACTCCGATTCCACGCTCTCTCCAGCTGACGATTTTTGGAGATTTAAGTGTTTCGACTATTTCCGAGCTTCCAAAAGGTCGCACTCCGATTAAGACGAAAATTTTAAATGAAACCGAAATGAAGGAGCAGCTCTATCCAGTCCTTAACCAAAAGATGAAAGATAAAGAACAAATTTATTGGATTTGTAAGTTGATTGAAGAAACTGGGCGTAGCGAGGCAAGCAATGTTAAAAAAGAGGCCGATAAGTTAAAAATGAAATTCCCGAAAGCTAAGATTGAATTTTTACATGGAAAAATGAAGACAGATGAAAAAGACGAGATTATGAATCGTTTTAAGGACGGCAAAATTGATATTCTTGTTTCAACTACTGTCGTTGAAGTCGGAGTTGATGTTCCAAACGCCACTCAAATTGTTATTATGGATGCCGAAAGTTTTGGTCTTGCTCAGCTTCATCAGCTGCGCGGTCGAGTTGGGCGTGGAACAAAACCGAGTAATTGTTTCTTGATTACAAGCGGCGATACTCCTCCGAGCCAGCGTCTTTCGGAGCTAGAAAAATCAACTAATGGCTTTTACCTTGCGGAGGTCGATTTAAAACTGCGCGGACCTGGAGAAATCTATGGTCAGCTTCAGCATGGTGTGATGAATCTTAAAATTGCTAGTTTAACCGATACTAAAACTATTTCGAAGGCTCAAAAGGATGTCGAGGTCTTTTTACAGAATCCTGACAATATGATAAAATGTAAAGAGCTTATGTCTGAGATTAAAAAATATCAACAATTAACAACTTTAAACTAATGTATTCGACGCTCGCGATAAAAACTAATTCGAAAAAATCTGGCAGAATTATCGGAACTCACCAGAAATTAGATAAGATTGCTCTGAAGATTCTAAGAAAACATCTTCCGGAAGATGCTGATTTTCCAGATATAAAAATGATTTTAAATTTCGAGGGGATGGGCGGCCCTGATGGATTAAAGCGTAAATCTCCAGGCGTTGACGAGCCAATGCATTTTATTTTGCCGGATCATGACGACGGTAAATTGATTAAAATGATTGAAGATCATCAGTATAATCTAAAGCGAGCTTTAAAGAAAAAAGATATGGTCCGCGCGGCGTTTGAGGCTGCCTGGATGGCCCATGCTGTTACAGATGGTTTAACTCCGGCTCATCATTTCCCTCTAGTTGAAACTCAAAAGGAATTGATGACCGAAAAAGATTTTGTTAAAATCTTCGGTGTTCCAATTAAGGGGATTATGCACGGGCATAGCGCTCCTGAAACTCTTAGAAATAATTGGCTCTACTGGGGTGCTAATGGCTACATGAGTAAACACGTTGCGTTTGAATATGGCGTTGCGATTACTCTAAATGGACTTCATTCTATTCACGTTACTCCGAAAATCGAAGATAGTGAGTTTGAAAACGCCGAGTTACATAAAGCATTTTATGACTCGCTTGAAAAAATTTCGGCGCTTGATATGTATACAAAGTTCCGTCAAAACGGATGGAATACCGAGCTCGCTTTTGAAACTAAAAATATTCTACTCCCAGAAATTATTCGCGCGATTGTCTTAACTTGGGCTTCGAGCATCCCGGAGAAAAAATGAAAGAAAAAGTGACCGACCTTAGGATCTTAGCCGGTAGTCTAAAAGGCTCTAAAATTCTTGCTCCAAAAGATAAAAATACCCACCCTATGGGAGCTAGAGAACGTTTAGCCCTTTTTAATTCAATTAGCTCAAAACTAAATGGTGCGGTTATTCTAGATGTATTTTCTGGGACTGGCGCAGTTGGGATTGAGGCAATTTCGCGTGGAGCCGCGCACGTGACTTTTATTGAGAAAAATCATAAAGTAGCGGAGCTGCTTCGCAAAAATCTAAAAAACCTAAAACTTGAAGACAAAACGCGAGTTTTTGAAGCGGATGTAGAGAAAATGAATTTTAATACTAAGTTTGATTTTGTGATTGCTGATCCTCCGTATGATAAAATCAATCGTTTTTCACTTGAAACTTTCACTAGGCTAGTTGATTTATCGAAAAACGGTCTAATTCTTAGCCATCCAGCGAGCTTCGACCCTCATGTGATTGGTAGAAAATTGCTCTCAACTAAGGCCTATGCGGCGGCGCGTATCTCGACCTTTACTTGCGAATAATCTAGTGATATACTTATATAAACATTAAGGTCTTGAGAGTGGGTATGGCCGATAAACGGAGGATTTTTTAAATATGAGTGATAAAATTGCGGAACCGAAAGATCATCGTTTTAAGGTTGTTGTCGTTGCAACAGTTGCGGCGGCGCTAATTATTTCGATTGGAGTTTGGGCGATTACTAGTGCGATTAATAGTACTAAAACTAAAACTGAAACCGCTAAAGTCGAAACGTCTGAAACCGCGAAAACTCCTGAAGCTACAGAGTCTACTGATACTGCAGTTTTAAATCCTGCGACAGATTCTACGACTGTTTCTTCGCCAGCTTCAGAATATACCGCTCCTGCAGTAGCTGCTAATACTAACGATATTCCGAAAACTGGCCCTACCGACGTAATTATTTCCGCGATTGCTCTCGGTGTAATCGTTTCATTGATTTTAGTAAATATTGATTTAGTAAAACGACAGGCCGCTTAATTATTTTGAGTGTTCCGCGCGCCACTTATCAACATTAGCGTGATGTCCAGAAAGTAAGACATCTGGAACTTTTAATCCACGAAAATCGGCAGGTTTAGTATATTGAGGATACTCAATATTATCGCCGTCCGAGAAGCTCTCAATTTCTGCTGAAGTTTCTCCTCCGAGTACACCCGGAAGTAGCCTGACTACACTATCAACTAGAATTAAAGCTGGTAATTCCCCGCCCGTTAAGATATATTTTCCTAAACAAAATTTTTCATCTACAATCGTTAAAATTCTTTCGTCATAGCCTTCGTAATGAGGACATAAGATAATTATATGCAGTGGTTTGTTTTGTTCTACTGAAAAGTCTTCCGCTCTTTTAGCTAACGCCTGAGCCGAACTCTGCTCCCAGATTTTTCCGGCTGGAGTCGGAAGATAGACTAGCGCATCTGGATCATCTTTTTTAATACTTTCAATCGCATTAAAAACTGGCTCGCACATTAAAAGCATTCCATCTCCGCCACCATAAATAGTGTCGTCAACTTTTTTGTGCGGTCCAAGTCCAAAATCTCGAAGATTCACAAAATTAAACTCAGCCACTCCCGCTTCTTTTGCCTTCCACATCATCGAGGCGTTTAGGTATGGTTCTAGTGTTTCTGAAAACAGAGTAATAATTGTGAATTTTATCTTAGCCATATAACTATATTATACCATACTTTACCATAAAAATCAAGAAACGCTTATGCTTTTAAGTTCAAGATTTACTAAAAAATAAGAGCCTCTAGAAGAGGCGCTTATTTATTTGTTCTGCTCGTCTTTTTCAGCTTTTTTCTTAGCTTCTTTTTCGGCTTTGCGAGCTTTATTTCCGATCTGCTCTTTAAGTTTAGCAGCTTTAGCAGCGCGAGCCTTGAAGCGATCAACACGACCTTCAGTATCGATAATCTTCTCTTCACCGGTAAAGAATGGGTGTGATGCAGAAGAAATCTGAATCTTTACGAGAGGGTATTCGTTACCATCAGTCCATTTAATCGTTTCGTCACTTTTCGCAGTCGAGCGAGTAAGGAACGAAAACTTTGCAGCTTCATCAGAAAAGACTACAAAACGATAATCTTTAGGTTGTAAATCTTTTTTACTCATAATTAAAGTTTATTATATCAGATAAAAACAAAAATGTAAAGAGAAAAAGTCCAGAGTTTTTAAGTGTGAAAAACTAAAATAAAATTGTTTTTTAAAATTAGATTTATTCCGCGTTTTTTTGCGTAGTCAATAATATCTTGATGCTGGGATGGGTCTGCTTCAAGCAATAAAAAGTGTCTTTTTTTGTCTTTTCTATCATTTATCTCATCGAGTAATCTTTTAATAATCTTGAGTCCCTTATCGTCCGCGTAGAGCGCTAGTGCTGGCTCAAATTTTAAACTGTCGCTGGTCCAGTCCCAACTTTTATCAACATACGGTAGATTAGCAATCAGAATATCTGGTAGCGTTTTAAACTTCGCCAATAAATCCGAATAAACGAAACTGACCGTAGCGTTTAGAGCTTCCGCATTTTCAGAAGCTATTTTTAACGCTGGCTTCGAAATGTCTGAAGCAAAAATCTTAGCATCCACTCCGATTGCATCTAGTTCTAGCTTCAATGTAATTGGAATACAGCCGGAACCAGTCCCGACATCTAGTATTGTTAAGTTCTTTAGCTGATCCGTTTCTACTATACTTAAAACACTTAAAATTATATCTTCGGTTTCAGGACGTGGAATTAATACATTTTTATCAACTTTAAAATCTCGTCCAAAAAACTCTTTTTTGCCGGTAAGATAAGCTAGCGGAACTCCAGCCGCGCGCTTCTCTACTAGCTCGTCTGCTTTTTTCATATCGAAATCATCCTCTCCGTGTAGGACTAACTCGACTCGGTCCTCAAAACCTAAAGCATAACAAGCAATTAGCTCTGCATCGAGGCTATAAATCTTTTTCTCGGCTTCTTGTAACCACCCTTTTAAAATCACGCTTCTTCCTGTCTTCCGAGTTCGCGCTCATTTTTCTGTAGTTCTGAAATTATATCTTCGATGTCGCCATCCATCGCCGCGCCGATATTCGAGCGGTTATAATGAATCCTGTGATCAGTAATTCTATCCTGCGGAAAATTATAAGTGCGAATTTTTTCAGAGCGGTCGCCAGTTCCAATTAGGGATTTACGTGCTTCAGAGGCGTTTTTCTGTTCTTCCATCTTTTGTTTTTCGGCTAGACGGGAGCGTAAAATAGTCATTGCTTTTACACGGTTTTGTTGTTGTGAGCGTTCATCCTGCATTGCAACCACAATTCCTGTCGGAAGATGTGTAATGCGAACCGCTGAGTCAGTTGTATTAACACCTTGTCCGCCATGTCCGCCAGAACGATAAATATCAATTCTTAAATCTTCTGGTTTAATTTCAAACTCTGTTTCTTCGGCTTCCGGCAAGACTGCTACAGTCGCAGTCGAGGTGTGGATTCTTCCCTGACTTTCTGTTACCGGTACACGCTGAACACGATGTACTCCACCCTCAAATTTTAGCTGTCCATAAGGACGGTCGCCAGAAATTCGGATAATTACCTCTTTCATTCCGCCAGCTTCATTTTCATTTTGAGAAATCAGTTCCGACTTTAGTCCGTGCGTTTCGGCATAGCGGACATACATTCGATAAAGCTCGCCCGCAAACAGGCTGGCTTCATCTCCTCCTGCTCCAGCGCGAATCTCCATAATTACTGGCTTGTCGTCGTTCGGGTCACGAGGAATTAGCTTTTCTTCTAGCTCGGCGCTCTTTTTCTCGATTTCGCCAGTTAAGTTTTCTACATCAGCTTTAGCCATTTCTGAAAGCTCAGGATCAGACAATAATTCTTCTGCTTCCTGCAAGTTCTTTTTTAGGTTTACAAGATTTTTACCTAAATCTAAAATCTCGTTTAATTCTGCAAGGCGCTTGGATTTTTTTGCAAAATCTGGACCAGAGTAAGCGTCAGGTCGTGCCAAAAAATCGTTAATTTCCTTCGCCTCTTCTTCGTATTTATTTAAATTGAACTCCATATATGCTATAATTATAACATATATTAGCTTATTTTATGGGCTTTTAGCTCAGCTGGCTAGAGCGCACGATTCACATTCGTGAGGTCGGAGGTTCGAGCCCCCCAAAGCCCACCATACACACACTATGAGAGATAAAAGCAAAGTGACAACAAAAGACGTAAAAAACGACGCTATAAAACGGATGATTCTTAATGCTGTAATTTTTCTCGGCTTAATGTTTGTAACATTTTGGTTTATTTTTAAGGATCAAGATTTTAATGATATTATTAAAATTCTCGGACAAGTTAATCCTGGTTTTATTATAATTGGGCTTCTGTGTATGGTTGGATATTTTTCAATGGAGGCTTGGAATATTAATTCCCTTTTAAAATCTTTCGGCGAAAAATCAATTTCTTTAAGGCCCTCAAGTTTACCCTGATTGGGTTCTTTTTCTGTGCGGTAACTCCTGGTGCAAGTGGAGGACAGCCGCTCGAAATTTATTACATGACTAAAGAAAAAATCTCCGCCGGAAATGCTACGATTGCGATTCTGATTCAAACTTGCGGAATTCAATTCGCGGTAACCTTGCTTGGAATTATTTGTGCGATTATTGGACATGGAATGCTTGGTGGCGCGGTTCTTTGGCTATTTATTATTGGACTTATTATTAACGGTGTGGCTTTTCTTATTCTTGCACTCTGCATCTTCTTCCCGAATTGGCTCAGAAAAGTCATTAGAAAAATAATGGGATTTGTCTATAAAATCGGTTTTACGCATGCAAAAGAGTGGCAAAAAAGTATCGAAAAAGGCTTAGATGAGTATAGTGAAAGTTCTAAATATATTAAAACCCATCGTAAAGAATTTATCCAAGCCTTAATGAAAACAACGGTTCAGATTGTTCTATTCTTTATGATTCCGTTCTTTGTCTATAAGGCCTTTAATCTTTCCGGATATAATATCTTTACTCTATTTACAATGCAGTCGATTCTCTTTGTTGCTACTTCTGGTTTGCCGATTCCGGGCGCGATTGGCGCTAGCGAGACAGTTTTCCTGAGCCTATATGGCGCAGTTTTTGGAGAGGGATTACTCAGTTCGGCTATGCTTCTAAATCGTGGTATTAACTTCTACTGGTTTGTAATTATCAGTATGGTTGTCGTCTTGATTAATACTGTTATTTTGCGTAGAGTTTCTGGAAAAGACCAGCTAAAGAAGAAATAAATTATTTATAAAACTTCACTTTTCCGAGTTCTTTTGGAAGATAGGATACGTCAAGGTGGAAGCCGGCTTCCCATTTCTGTCCTTTTCCAAAACCTAAATCTTTCATTAGTTTTGTTGGAGCATTCCTGAGTTCAATCGGTACTGGTAGATTCATTGATTTTTGAGCGGCTTCTTTTGCTCTTATGTAAGCGTCATAGGAGCTACGATCTTTCTTTGATTTTGCTAGGGCGCAGGCGACGTGAGATAAGATAATTTCGCCCTCCGGCATCCCGACTCGTTCGACCGCCTCAAACGCCGCTACCGCAAGATTTAACCCGCCGTTGCCAGCTAAACCAATATCTTCTGATGCAAAAATTACCATTCTTCTCGCGATAAATTTTGGATCTTCGCCAGCCTCAATCATGCGTGCAAGATAGTAAAGGGTCGCATCTACATCCGAGCCGCGCATTGATTTTATAAAGGCGGAAATATTATCATAATGTTTGTCGCCCTTCTTATCATAGCCAGGAACTTTTCTACCCGCCGCTTCCTTAACGATATTTTCGTCAACTTTATCGGCTAGATTTAAAGCTAATTCTAAATCTCCGAGCGCGCTTCTTGCATCTCCGCCAGATAATTCTGCTAAATAATCTAAAGCCTTTTTTGAAACGCGTTTCGTTGCTTTTTTAGCTTTAATCGCGCGTTTTAGAACTTCTATAATTGCTGGCTTCGATAGGTTTTTTACGATTACAACTCTAGAACGCGAAAGCAATGGCGAAATTACTTCAAAACTTGGATTCTCTGTTGTTGCACCAATTAAAATAATTAAGCCGCTCTCGACGTGTGGTAAAAATGCATCCTGTTGAGCCTTATTAAAACGATGAATTTCGTCAACAAACAGGACTGTTTTAATCTGTAAATTCCAGTTTTGTTTTGCTCTCTCAACTACCTGTTCTATATCTTTTTTCCCCGCCGTAACTGCCGAAAGCTCAATAAAATCCGCTTTAAATTCTTTTGCCAAAATTCGTGCAAGTGTTGTTTTTCCTGTTCCTGGCGGACCCCAGAAAATTAAGTTTACCGGCTCACCTTTTTTCACAATCTCCGTCAAAATCTTACCATCGCCAATAATTTCATCTTGGCCGATTACCTCATCTAAGCTCTGCGGGCGCATCTGCTCCGCTAGCGGTCGCCGATTATCCATAATTCTATTATACCACATTGTTGATTTTTAATATAAAATATGATATAATTAAAATAATTATGGTTGTTTTTCGGGGGGATAAGTAAAGAGTAACTTATAAAAACAGCTAAACTTTTTTAGTTTGGCGCCATTGTACCTTGGAGGTGAATATTATGAGAACTTTTTTAAAGATTGAGATGAAGGCTGGTGAAGATCTTCCCGGCAGTATTGCAAGCGGGTCTGGATTGGTAGAGCTGTTAGATAAACTCTACAACAGACTCAATGACGATATGGCGGTAGAAGTTCACGTTTACCGTGAGTTTACCCTGATCGGTACTCGTCAGAAAGGACATGGAGATAAGATGCTGAAGAAGTTTATTAACTTTGGTTTTTCTCCATATCGCAAGAACGAGAAGTCGGACGCGCTATCTTACGCAATTCGCACGATTGATGACGGCGATTTGCCGGAATATTGTTATCGTGCAATTAGCGGCGATCTCGATGCGCTTAGACAGACCACGCTCCATTTAATTAGAGCGTATGATGCAAAGATTCGCCGTATGCAGGATAAAGGAAAGTCGATTTCTGAAATTGAGCCTTTTATCTTAAGACGCGACACGGCATCCCATAGATTGGATCTCGAAGATGATGAATTCATGGAAGTTTCCGAACCTATTATTATCGAGATTCCGAAGAACCCTGAGTTTTTCTACAACGAAGATGATGTTTGCATTAGCGGTAACGAAGACTAAGACTCCGAAAGGAGGTACTCATGTTTAAGATAGAAAAACGACCACGCGGTCGACCAAAAAGAATAGTCCCCCATAATACAGCCTAGAAAAGGCCCCGATAATATCGAGGTCTTTTTTAAACTTTTAAATCTAAAGCAATCCTTTTTTCTTCATTAGAATAAAAACCACGACCGAAGCAAGCGCGGAAACAATTAACAGGACTAGCCACGACATTGGACCGTCGTCAAAATCGCCAAACGGAACATTCATTCCCATAAAACTCGAGATAATGGTCGGTACACTTAAAACTACCGTAATTCCAGCGAGGAATTTCATGACATCGTTCAAATTATTCGATACGACCGTTGCGTAAGTTCCAGTAATGCTTGAAAGAATATCCTGATAAATCTTCGCCATATCTATCGCCTGGCGGTTTTCAATCATCGCGTCTTCGAGCATGTCGGAATCGCCTTCATAAAGTCTAATCGTATTCCCTGAGATTAGACGCTCTAAAACTAAATCATTTTCTTTTAATGAGGTTGTAAAATAAACTAGCGTTTTTTCAGTTGCAAGCAAATCTATTAAATCTTCATTTTTTGTTGAACGCTCGAGCTTATCTTCTTTTTTCTCAATTTCTTTATAGACTTTATTCAAAATTTTTAGATATTGCGCCGAGGTTTTACCTAGTATCTGGATTAGGAAACGCGATTTCTTTGCTGTTCGAAAATTTTTAACGTGAGAGTGGCGAAAATCGTGTAGGACAGTTACCTTTTTAGTTGAAACTGTAACAATATAGTTTCTATCAGACAGAATAATTCCGAGAGGAAAAGTTGCATATTCATCTTCATCTTCTTCATCACGCACTGGCGCGTCGATTACGACTAGAGTCGAATCGCCAGACGTTTCGATACGAGGTAGCTCATTTTCATCGAGCATTTTATCGATTAAATCACGATCGATTTTAGTTTTCTCGATTACCTGGTCAATTTCAGCTTCAGTTGGATTTACTAAATCAATCCAACAATTAGCCGTAATCGTTTCTAAAACGTCTAACTTCTCATTATTTGTCCTATATATTTTAATCATTATCTCTATTATATCACAGCTTATGCTTATATAAAAAGACGCTTCAGGAGCTATGCTTCACTAAGGCGGGCTTTCCACAAAATTGGCTGGCTTCGCCAGCTTTGACGCACACGCGTCAAAAAATCGCCTACGGCGATTTCTTCAATTTTGTGTGTTGCCATGTCATACGTGGATATCGCCGACAGCAAAAACCACGCAAGACACGCTTGCGTCCAGACGCACCAGTTTCTAGAAAAAATGGCGCATCTAGCAAGTGCTAAATCATCATCAATTTTTTTGTTATTATTATAACCACTACAGTAAAAGCGACTGTTTCCTTCTTCTTATTACAGGCTATCGATAAACGACATTAAATCGGCTCTTTCCTTGCCAAGAGCATCATCAGTAATATCTATTGCAGGTTGGAAAATGCTCAAGTTGCCTTCAAAATGATTAAACTCATTAATTAGAGTCTTTTTGGACGTTAGTCTTATCCTATTACGAATTTGGTCAATATCATTATCATCAGGAAAAGCTGCAGATATTATTTGACCTAACTGGCTGTATTGTGTTGTGTCGATATTGAATTTATCAACTAAAGCTTTCTCTACAGCCAATCTCAAGGAAAGATATTGAAAAGAATGCTTTAAGGTCCGATTTAGCAGAGGAAAGTGCTCGGTATTAACTAAATCAACCCTATCAACAGTTCGAGATAATATGTCTGCGACTCCAACAACGAAAGACGTAGGAATTGTGTTTCCGGGATTTCCAAACAGTTCAATATATGAATGTGCGATATCAACAGTTTCCGTTTTATACCCATGCATGACCTGTGTAAGTTCTTCAAATATATCGCGTTTGTTTGCAATGTTCGCATAGCCACGCATGAAAGGTATCATAGAAATTAAAAACAGTTCGGAATTAACGACATTCCGGGGAACGTCAGTACGAAAAGCGTCAAGTAATTTCTCTAGACTTACCAGCATCTCCTCTTCACGAGTCCTGAGAGGAATAAAGCCGTTCACCTCGCCGTCAGTATTGTTTAATAAATATAGTTTAAAGCAATGCTTATACTGCCCATCTAAAAGGCGAATAAGATCAGTGTTATGAGTCAACACAATTCGTTTCTTATGACTCAGCATTTTTGTAATTGCGTAAACAACCTTATTCTTATATATAGAGTCAAAACTAGAGACTGGGTCATCAATAACGACAACAGGGGCAGCAGAGTTTTTTGCTTTGAGAAATTCAAAAGTCAGAGACAGGAAGTTTTGTTCGCCAGTGCTGAGTGGCAATTCTTGTCTTGGTATTCCGAGAAACTCTTGCTTGGACAAGCGAATACGAAGTCTTTTATTTTCATCGCGTTCTACAGCAAGCGGCTTGCTCATGCTGTTTGCAATTATTTCTTTAATGTAAAGATAATCTTCATCGGTGATATCCGGTGTGGTTTCAATCAACTGTCGATATTCCTGGTAGGTATCCTCGATCGACGTTTGAATATAAACATTTATAATGGCATTTTTAAGTTTTTTTTGATAAAGCTCCTTGTACATTCTGATTTCATTCAATATCTCAGCAATAATACCTAAATCGCCGTTTTCTATAGTTTTAAGCAATCGAGACTTAAGATTGAATGGGTCAGAAACGAAAGTAAGGCCAATTATCTCCTCAAGCAGTTCTTTGAGGTGTGGATCAAGATTTTCTTTCACGGCATCACGATTCGCCGTTTTAGTAACTAATAGTCTTTCCCAGTCTATTCCGTCTGTATCACACACGATACATTGCGACTTATGAAAGCGGTTTAGGATAGAGATTGCTTCAGTATTTTCTTCAATCTCTCTAACGTGTACGTTTGGCGTGAGAGTTTCTGAGGCTAACTGCTCAATTTGAAGGATAATTGGCTTTTTCTTTTCAAAATCCGAGATTAGGAAGTTTAGCTTATCTTCATCGTATTCGCCAAGCTCCGAAAGCTCTAATAATGAGAAAATATCAACAATCTGTTCATTTGAATAATGTCCGCCTTTGGACTTATTGTTTGCACAATCCTTTAAAAATGCCCCTAATTGTTCGTTATCAATTAGTTCAATCAGCGGGCTCTTTGCAGCTGTAATTCCGTTAGATTTGAGTGTAGATATGATGGAAGTAATAAGGATGTTTCGCTTTTCATTCAAAGTATCTTGTAATTGAAATTCCCGCTGGATGTCATCCCCGAGAAAGAAGTCTCTCGTTTCGCCGGAAATAATATTTCGATTATTCTGGTCACTAATAATATGAAAGACGTCTTCTCCGGTAGTATGCGTCACCCCTTCGTATTGAAACTCCAGTTTTGTGTTCGCCGCATCAGAAAGGACTTTGATAAGGCTTGTTTTTCCGGTTCCGTTTGGACCATATATTACTACTATTTCTTCTTGCCGAGGAAAGTCAATTTGGTTGTTCCTCGTGAAAGGATTAAAATCATGTGCAAAAATATCGGAATTCTCAATCTTATTAAATACCAATGGCATTTTAGTCCTCTCCAATTCTTTTCATTAAATACTATCCTTACCTTTTGAGTCTATGCTACGATTGTGTAATTATTTTTTTCTCTATATTTTGGTCGGTAATGTTAACCGACTCTATTCTCATTTTTTCACTGTCACAGTCCTGTTTATCTGCTTTCATTATACCATATAGAGTAGTTCATAAATGACTAAACGTGATAAAATGAAGCTATGGGACATAGAAAGAAAAAAGCCGAGTCAGTTGCTGCCCTGGGCATTCAATTACGAAAAATTCTCGAAAAAAGAGGTTTGACGAGAGAAATGCTTATCGCCAAGCACGAGTCAGATCCTAACTGGAAAAAGAAAAGAATCCGAAGTGCCCATACTAGAGGACTCGGATTTTCGAATCAAAGTGTGTTTCGTTCAAATAGCAAACAGATGAAAGAGTATAAAAAATAAGACATTGTACCATTGTAATCCTGCTTGTGACACGGATAATGAATAGTCGTGTCATACCACAGAAAAGCGGCGCATGATGAACGCCGGGCAATTTTCGGTCAGATCGATCTGACCATAATCTGGCGTACAAAAAATGTCTGACAAACATGTCTGTGAGCAAAAAAAGGTGGGGAACTCCCGTTATCCACGAGGATGTCCCATACTTTGTGTCGCTATGCGATATCCATAGACGACACCCTAACGTGGTGGGGGCTGATTGTTCAGGCATTAACAATCTACAAGGAAGACATTTGGACGAAAGCCTCAACACATCTTTTATGGTATAATAGTAATATGAGAAAACTTTTTACTATCGACTTAAAGGACTATAATCCAAATGGGGAAAAGTTTTACCGACCATCGGTTCGCGGAATTATCTTTGATAACGATGGTAATATAGCAATGATTTATAGCCAGAAGTATCATTTTTATAAATTCCCTGGTGGCGGAATTGAGGGCGATGAAACACATCTTGAAACATTAGCTCGTGAAATCAAAGAAGAAACTGGTATGACACTCATTCCGAATTCAGTCAAAGAATTTTGAGAAGTCTTAAAGATTCAAAATGGCGACGAATCTGGTAAGGATACTATCCATATTCAACAGAATTTCTACTACACTTGTAAAGTGGAAGACGAGATAGGTAGCCAAGAGTTAGATGATGGGGAAAAGGCGCTAGATTTTGTTTTAAGATTTGTACCGATCGAAGAAGCTATAGCAGTAAACTCTGTTTTCAAAAGTGACGATGCGTTTAAAAAACAGATGGCGGAGCGTGAAAAGCGGGTCTTGGAGATTTTGAAAGAAGCTAAATCATAGATCTGATCGTTTAAGGCATTAACAGACGAATTAATAGAGGCAAAAATGCATTTTTGGACGCATTTTTTATGCAAAATTGGCATCTTGGTAAGCCCTTGTCTTCGGAAAAGTAAACTTTTCCTCGGCGGCGGGCTTTCCATCAAATCGTTATTACTTCTATGGTAAGCGCTAGCTCCAACATCGCTTCGCGATGTATCGCTGACGCGCTTTCCACAAAATTGGCTGGCTTCGCCAGCTTTGACGCAACGCGTCAAAAAATCGCCTACGGCGATTTCTCCAATTTTGTGGTGGAGACGATCGGACTCGAACCGACCACCTCAGCAATGCGAATGCTGCGCTCTACCAGATGAGCTACGTCCCCGTATCTATTATTATATCATATCAGCCTGTAAAAATACAAATTTTATGGTATAATATTGTTAGTAGGGTGGTTGCACATTTCATCGTGGTTTTATTTTTTCGTTAGGGGGTGTAAGAATGTTAGCGAGAGTAGAAACAGAAACTAATTTTGGCCGTGTAGTAGTAGAAATCAGAGGTAATGGTAAGATTAAGATTGATCGTGAAAACGAAATCGGCGAGCAGGATAAATCATTAGCAATTTGGAAAAGCTATGAGAACTATCGTTCCGGCGATCGCGTAATTCGTTCCGGAAGCGGACTTTGCGGGGTTTATGACTTTAACCCTGAAGAGCCGTTTACGAATGATTACGTCGAAACTGATACGATTCATTCTTCGACTTGTGTCGAGCTGGCGAATAATATTTTCGAACAGTATCCGCAGCTTTTCGATATGTATGATCAGTTTCGTATTACTTCCCTGCTTCGGTATCATGATCTTGGCGAAGACGAGCGTGGCGATAAGCCGGATGACGGCTCCAGTTCTCATGAAGAGAAGTTTGAGATTGAACTACGGGAGTTTATTAAGAAGATTCAATATCATACCGTCGAATATCAGGACATCTTGATTCGTGATTTTATCATCTTCGAACATGCTCAGTCGTTTGACTGGACGCCGCGAGATCGGGAGGTCTTTCAGTTTGCTAAGCTTTGCGACAAGGCGGATGCTCCGCTAGGAGCCTTCATCTTTGAGAAACAGGGGCGAAAAGGCTCGTTGCTCTATAAGAAGAAGTATTTTGGCGGCATTACTGACCAGGACGAGTATTATGCTAGTCAGACTCGTGAATATTCACAGGCGGCCATTTGGACGGCACACATGATCGATACTTATAAAGAATACGAGTATTTAAAAATCTTTGTCGATGTTATTGCGGCGGCTTGTCGCGATACAAGAGGCATGCTCTTCCCATGGCTTTGGGAGTTTTTAACAAAGCGCAATCTCTTTACTATTGAGGAGCGCGAAACATATGCGCAATAAAACCACCCTAAAAAGCAATTCCCTCGGAGAAAACTCCGAGGGCTGTTTTTTGTTAGAAAAGGAAATCAATTGCGTCTTGATACAAGGGCGCTACTTTTGGATTTGCAGTATGCCCGTGTCGAGTGTCAATATCAAACTGACCAGAAGCCTTTAGATAGATACTAGATATAATATCATTCTCTAAAAACTCGTCTTGGTTCGATATAACAATACCGACATTATCAAGGCTATCCATATCTTCATCTTCTGGGTCGCCATAATACATCCAATAGAGCTGATCTAGTAGAAGCGCCAGCGAATAATGATCGCCAGTATCCGTTTTTATGAACGGTATCAGCGATATCCATCCTAATGCATAACTTAGTACCTCAGCTAACGGAGCTAAATACTCAATCAACATTTGGTTTTTAGCTTTCAGAATGATCGAATGCGTCATCGGATTGATTAAAATCTTACGCCGACACTTTACTAACGACATAATAATCGGTTTACATCCAATTGAAATGCCGACTACCGTATCGTTTGGCTGTATTACCTCATCAAGCTGGTACGCTGCATTTTTTGGGTTAAAACCAAAAGACGAGAATCTTAAATAGCCGATTACTTTGTTGTGAAAATCAATGTACTGATAGGCACTCTCTGGTTGACTGAGCATGCCAGCAACCAAGATAACCTTTCCATCGGTTATCGGAAAAGCTCCGTCGCAGATTAATCGTCCGCCATGTGTTACGCGTACAATAAGAGCAGTTAAGATATTTAGTGCAAGAATAATTAAAATGACAATCATTTTACCCACCTCCCTATTCTTCATAGTTCTTCGCTCCTTCCCTAACTGAAATGTGCTATCTGTATATTATAACACGAGTTTCATTAAAAGTCAAAAACACAACAAAAAATACCTCCGAAGAGGTATTTTTTTGAAAACGAATTAACGTTTGCTGAATTGCTCTTTCTTGCGAGCCGAGCGAAGGCCGTATTTTTTGCGTTCCTTCTCGCGTGGGTCGCGTTTGACGAATCCTGCCTTATTTAAGATTGGGCGAAGATCTGGGAATTCAGTTTGAAGTGCTTTTGAGATTGCGAGTTTAATCGCATCAACCTGTCCAGCTAGTCCGCCGCCAGAAACACGAATCGTAATATCATATTCCTTCTGTTTCTGAGTAAGAGCTAGTGGGTCAGTAATCTCAGCGAGATAAGTTTTATTACCGCTAAGATACTCAAGCGCTGGTTTATCGTTAATTGTGATATTGCCTTTACCCTTATAGAGGCGAGCACGGGCAGTCGCAGCCTTACGACGACCGAGTCCATAGGTATATTTCTCTGCCATTACTTAATCTCCTTTGGGTTCTGAGCTGTATGAGAATGCTCTGCGCCGTCGAAAACGCGAAGACGAGCTAGGCGATCTGCAGCGAGTTTGTTCTTTGGAAGCATTCCAGCGACAGCTTTCTTAATAGCTATGCTAGGGTCTTTTTCTACAACTTCTTCAAGCTTAAGAGAAGTAAGACCACCAGGAAAACCGCTATGGCGATGATACATTTTATCGGTCATTTTGTTGCCAGTAACAACTAAGTCTTTAGCGTTGATGACTACGACATAATCACCATTATCAATATGCGGCGTGTAGGTAACTTTTGACTTACCCATGAGCTTATCTGCGATAACTACAGCGAGTTTACCGAGAGGAAGGCTCTTAGCGTCAATAAGATACCAGTCACGTTTAATTTCACTTGCTTTTTGAGAATAGGTTTTCATTACTTATCCTCCTTTTTATCGAGGTTAATCTCGTCAACAAAGCTGATAGTTCCCATCTCGGCGTTGTCGCCAGTTCTGAGGCCAGCTTTCTCGATGCGGAGATAACCAGAGTTACGCTTAATTTGCGGAGCGATTACATCCATTAAGAGATCTGCACACTCGATAGAATCTAGACGAGAGATAAGAAGACGACGATTTGAAAGTCCACCTTTTTTCGCAATCGTAATAAGTTTCTCGGTCTCACGTCGCATTTCCTTCGCACGGGCGAGCGTAACGGTAATTGATTGATATTTGATCAGAGAACATTCTAACCCTCTGAGGAGAGCTCGTCTCTGGTCTCTTTCACGACCGAATTTTCGGCCTTTGTATCCATGACGATGCATTTTAAATGTTTAACTCCGTTAACTTTTCTTTAACTTCGTCAAGCGCCTTCTGTCCGAAACCTTTAAGTTCCTTGAGGTCGGAGTCACTAAGGACAACGAGATCGCGGATTGTTTTAATTTCGTTATTAACGAGGGCGTTTGCCGTACGAGCAGAAAGGCCGAGTTCTTCAATAGGAAGAGCGAGACCAGTATCTTCTTGCTCATCTTCACTACCTGGAGCTGGAGCAGTATCGACTGTTGTGCCGCCAGCTAAGGCTGTATACTGATTGACTAAAATCGCAGCAGCTTCTTCGAAAGCCTCTTTTGGAGTAATCGTACCATCAGTATCGACGGTAATTGTAAGCTGTTGTAAGTTAGTATCCTGTCCAACACGAGTGTTCTCTACTTTGTAACGAACACGAAGAACAGGGGTAAAGACTGCATCAAGCGCAATCATATCGCTATGAACGCGATCTTCGCCAGATTTTTCGATTGTAAGGTAACCTCTACCAGACTCAACTACGAAATGCATCTTTAAGGTGTAATTCGGGTCATCAATATGACAAATAGTCTGATTCGGGTTAGCAATTTCAACTTCTGCTGGAAGTTTAATGTCGCCAGCGACAACGCGTGGGTCGCCGTCTTTTTTGCTCTGATCCTTACCTTTAATCTCAAGTTCGAGTTCGACTGGAGCATCAGTATGGCTCTTAAGGCGAACGTTTTTAAGGTTTAGCATGATATCGACGATATCTTCGCGAATACCTTTAATAGCGGTAAATTCGTGAGTTGCGCCTTCGATGCTAAAAGCAGTAATTGCTGCGCCCTTAATGCTCGAGAGTAAGACTCTGCGGAGGGAGTTACCAAGAGTGTTGCCATAGCCATAATAAAGTGGCTTAATGACAAACGCTGCGCTGGTTTTCGAGAGCTCTTTGACTTCAGCAAGATTTGCTTCATGAATTACTTTTGTAGTCATTTTCCTCCTTAGCGTGAGTAATACTCAACGATTAATTGTTCGTTAATGCCCGCCTCAGCTTCCTCGCGCTTTGGTAAGCCAGTTACTTCAATCTTCATTTTCTTGCCATCAGCTTTCATCCAACTTACAGCTGGCTGAGATGCTGCAGCAATAACATTATCAAGATTCTTAAAGTATTCTGATTTCTGACTCTTTGAACGGACTTCAAGAACATCGCCTGGTTTCAAACGAATTGAAGGGATGTCGATACGACGACCGTTAAGAGTAAAATGTCCATGAGAAACGAGCTGTCTTGCCTGGCGACGAGTAGTCGCGAAACCAGCACGATAAACTGCGTTATCAGCACGTCGCTCGAGGTACTGTAAGAGATTTTCACCAGTTAGACCTTCAGATTTCTGGGCTTCTTTCATGAGTTTAGCAAACTGCTTCTCGAGAAGTCCGTAAAGACGACGAACTTTCTGTTTCTCACGCATCTGCGTAAGGTAAAGGCTACCACCACGAACACGCATATCGCCGTGTTCACCTGGAATACCAGATTTTTTAGCCATTACTTTGTGCGCCTTCGGGGCTAAAGCCCAGCCTTCACGGCGCGATTGTTTGACAATTGGAGATATATCACGTGCCATTACGGTTTCCTTTCTCCTTTCGGACGGACACCACCATGAGCGATTGGTGTCTTGTCAGTAATACTGTCAATTTTAATACCAAGACCAGAGATTGCGCGGATTGCGCTATCACGACCGAGTCCAATTCCCTTGACGTAGACATCAACTGAATTTAGACCGTAGTCTTTCTTGGCAATTTCGCCAGCTTTTTCAGCGGCAATTTGAGCGGCATAAGCAGTTCCTTTTTTAGAACCACGAAAACCGTTCGCACCAGCACTCGAAGCGGCTAGAACCTGGCCTTTTTTGTCTGAGATGCTGATAATTGTGTTATTGAAGGTAGCCTGGATATGAACCTGGCCAGCGTTAACAACGCGTTTACCTTTTTTCTTCTTTGCTGCAGCAGGAGCTTCTTTAGGAGCTTCAGTTGTAGCAACAGTAGTTTTGACTTCTTCTTCTGCCATAACTTAATCCTTTCTCCTAAATTAGGTTTTACTTGCTGCTTTTGGCTGTGCACCACCGACCGCAATCGCTTTACCCTTACGAGTTCGCGCGTTCGTGCGGGTGCGTTGTCCACGGACCGGGAGTTTCGCTTTGTGGCGAATACCGCGGTAGGAATTAATATCCTTGATGCGTTTAATATTGTTTGTTACGAGGCGCTTAAGATCACCTTCGACCTGATATTTCGATGAAATAATGTCGTTGATTTTCTGTTCGTCAGCCTCGGTGAGATCTTTCACCCGAGTGGTAGGCTCAATTTTGGCCTCCGCAAGGATGGCTTTAGAGGTCGTACGACCGATTCCGTAAACATAAGTAAGGGCAATCCAAACTTGTTTCTCGGAAGGGATGACGACGCTTGCAATTCTTGCCATGCTTAACCCTGCCTTTGCTTGTTCTTAGGTTTTTTCTTGTTGAT
>JAFVCN010000008.1 GCA_017479205.1 Candidatus Saccharimonadota bacterium | reverse complement strand
GCCTCTGGAACGCAACTTGTTCCCGACATAGTTGATGCCTTTTTAGAGTTAGTGGAAGAGGGGGAATTCCGTCTTCCTGACGATACAGGAGGAGGCTCTATGGAAGATATCGACCACATTCATCAAAGCTATATATCACAGACTTGAAAATAAACAATGCTTGGCTCTAAACATTAAAAAATGCCGCTCCGGCGGTATTTTTTAAATCTTAAATATGGAGCCGCGAACCGGGCTTGAACCGGTGACCTCATCCTTACCATGGATGCGCTCTACCAACTGAGCTATCGCGGCACATCTTATCGTAAATACAGCACGATTAAAACTTCTTTCATTATAATAAAAAATCCCCTGTATTTCAAGGGGATTTTAGTTTCTACTTTATTTATTTAAAGCTTTTGCATTGTATTTAGCTTTACCAAAGCCGAGAATTAGCCAGCAAATGTTCGGGAAGAAGAACATAGCAATCATAAAGCCAACGCCTTTTCCGAAAACTTTTGAAGTATTGATAATGTATTTAATTTCGATAACAATCGTGAAGATCATGTAAACAAGTGTCGAAATTAAGACGATTGGATGTGCACCAAAATCATAAGATTCTATAGCTTTGCTGTCATTAAAGTTAAAGTTCTGTGTAGCAGCAATGATAGAATATACAATTGTAATGATAATTTCTGCCCAGAACCAGTTTTTCATTCCTGCAATTTTGTAAAGAAGATAGATATTATAGACAGGAATAAGAGCTTTCCAACCTTTTTCGCCAGCTTTTTCAAAAATCTTCCAACCAGCAATTACAGTAAATATATAAAAAATAATTGCAAAAGTGAGCGTACCGCCGATTACCATTCCTGCTGCAGCCGCTTCACCATTTGTTAAGTTGTTCATTATAACTCCTTTAAGTTATTTTATTATGCTTCCATTTTAGCATAAGTATTATCAAAAAAGCAAATTTTAAGATAAATTATATTATTGGATCAGTTTACGGCGAGATACTAGTCTCTTTTTGACCGGTTTCGCGGCAACTTTCGGAGCGGTTTTTACAGCCGTCGGCTTCGAGACAGTCTTCATGACCGGTTTTACTACCGCTTTTTCACGTTTTATTAGTTTACGTTTTTTCGGGTACATAATCTTAGTTGATTCTTTCACAACTCGGCGAGAACGGTTTTTCTTCGCCATCGCTTCCGCCTCCCGACGGATATTATCATCTGCAATTTTCTGTTCAATGCGCGCGGTCGTTTCAGCAATTTTCTCTAAGTCTTCCGCATCCTCATAGAGCGCCAAAATCAAACGTAAAGTTGCAGTCGAATGATCAAGTTTAAACGCACCTTCGAGCGCCTCTACCGCCTTTTTTCTCTGCCCCATCTTTTCATAAGCTTTAGATAGAGCGATATGCCTTGCCGGAACTGCCTCCTCAAGCTCCAAGGCCTGTTCAAACGCCATCGCCGCCTTCTCGTAAGCTCCAGTTTCAAGATATATTAGCCCAACGTTATGGAGCGAGCTAGCATTATTATCAAGCGACTGCGCAATCTCAAAACACTCAATCGCCTCATCATAGTTCTGTTCTTTTGCATATAAAATACCTAAACGGTTATATGCCGCCGCGTTCTTTTCATCAAATTTCAAAATCGTAAGTAATGCTTTTTCAGCCCTAAGCGGTTTTCTATCTTTCATCGAAGTCTGCGCCACATCCCAGAGTTTTTTCATCTGAGAGTTATATTTTTCACTTCTTCCCTCTTTTTCTTCCGCTTCACGCACTTCAGCCGGCTTTCTAATCGGATAGAAAAAGATTATATAAATCGCCAAAATTAAGATAATACTAACGCCTAGCATAAGTATATTATACCATACAGTTTGCAACAATCTGCAATCTAATAATGCCGTTTTGTTTTATATTTTCATACGCCTTAATTAGACCTGAAATCTTTTTCGTAAACGCAACGTTTCCAGTTTTAAAATAAGATTTTTCCGCTAATTCGATCGTGGTTTTCAAAACTGCTAAAACATACTCTCTACGCGGAGATTCTTCGGTATCTTTTCTCTTATGTAATTCTTCTGCTATCTCTATTACTTGAGCCGAATTCGCAACTAGTAGCCGTTTTGCCGTCTCAAAAACGCTTTTTTCGGCCTCTGGAGGCGTCTCTAGCGCGTTTAACCTTAGAGGTGTGTATATTTTAGCTCTAGATCTAATCGTCGGCAGAAGCGCGTTAGGTTCGGTTGTAAGTAGGATAAAATGGTAGTTTTCTTTCGGTTCTTCAAACAGTTTCAAAGCGGCATTTTCCGCCTGAACCTGCATCTTTTCCGCTCTATCAAAAATGAAATAGTAGGGAGTTTTAGCCTTAGTATTAGTTAAGTTAATTACTTCGCGAACCTGTTCAATTGTGATATTATTTATCGGTTTTCCAGAAGTATTTTTCATCACTCCCGGCTTAATAATAAAAACATTTTTTAAAGTTTTTTCAAATCTTGAAAGCTCAAAAACCTCATCTAAAACTTTGTCGCCATCTTTCAGACAAATAATCGCCGTGCTAGAGTTTTTTAGAATATTATTTAGCTCAGTTAGATTCTTAAAAAACACGTTCAAATTCCTCCGGTAGCGGAGCTTCAAACACTCTGCGTTGCCCCTCTGGAATTGTAATTTCAAGTTTAGCCGCGTGAAGATACAATCTTAAATCAGTATCAGGTTTCGCCGTTCCGTAGACCCTATCGCCTAAAATCGGCGTACCGAGATAATTTAAATGCACCCTTAGCTGGTGTGTTCTCCCAGTCGTCGGACGCAGTTCCAGTAGCGAGAATTTATCATTCGTTTTTATAACTTTATAATAAGTCTGCGACGGTTTTCCATTTGGATCAACTAAAAAGGTTGTCGGATGTTTAATATTTCGCGAAATCGGCAGATCCATCATTGCTTCATCTAGCTTCGGTCGCCCCTCAACTACCGCATAATAAGTCTTATGCGCCTTGCGCTCCTGGAACTGACGGCGCAGTAGCTTCTGCGTTGGTTCATTTTTAGCTAAAATCACTACTCCGCTCGTATCGCGGTCTAACCTATGTGCAACTAGCCCATAGTCCTCAAGCGTCGGCTCAGGCGAGTATTCTGCTTTTTTTACGCTTAAAAGTCCACTCGGCTTATTTAAAACTAAAACATTTTCGTCTTCATAAATCGTTTCTGGACGACGGTTTTTAATTTCCTGCTCTCTAAAACTTTCATTAGTATATTCTTCTGGTAGATTTAACGAAACCTCCTGCCCCTCCTCAATCAGAAAATTCGGCTTTAAAATCACTTTTCCAGCAACAGTCACAAAACCGGATTTAATAAAAGTTTGCAAAGTAGAACGGTTATAATCAGGATATTTTAGCACCAAAATCTTATCAAGGCGGTTTTTCTCAATTTTCTCTTCTTCAGGAATTTCGACATCACCATTGATAACTCGCGAAAGCGAAGGTTTACTAAACTTTTTTCCCGTAATAATCATACTACTATTATATCTTAAGATAAGGTTTTTATCAAAACTTAAAGAGTTCAGTACAATTTTCTGTCGTAGTTTTCATTACCTCGTCTAAAGTAGTTTCATGTTGTTCTGCTAGCCATTTACCGATTTCTGGGATAAAGCCAGATTGGTTCGTACTACCTCGATATGGTTTCGGCGCAAGAAACGGCGCGTCTGTTTCAATCAATGTCCTATCTAACGGCGGCAGAGGTAAAGTTGAATATGTCGCCATCCCGTTCACTCCGATATAAAAACCACGCTCCAAAGATTCGCGTAAATAACGTTTTTTATCCGAAAAACTATGAACTACTCCCCGTAAATTTGTAAAATTTTTCGTGACGTAAAGAAAATCATTAAAAGCCTCACGAACATGAAAAATCAACGGTAAATCATTGTCAATCGCCAACTGACACATTTCATTTAGAAGCTGAAATTGCTCAGTTTTATCGCCGGAACCATAGTGGTAATCCAGCCCTACCTCTCCAATCGCAATCGGCTTATCGCTAGAAAAATCCGGAACTTCACGCGGTTTGTCTAGCTCATTTGGATGAATCCCATAGCTCCAAAACAAGTGCTCTCGTTTTCCATCATGCGCAAACGCAAAATCACGCGCCTCATACGAATCAGCATGATTTGTGCCGATAAAAATCATCTTCTGTACGTTTGCCTGATAGGCTTTTTCAAGCAAAATCTCTTGTTCTTCTGGAGTATAAAACTCCTTATCATGCATATGACAATGAGAATCAACAAAATAATCCATAGCTTAATTATAACACGGAAAAAAGTTATTCTATCTCAATCGTCACTTGCGAGATACCGGTAGCCCTCAGTTGTTTTCTAATTTCTTTTTTAATACTAACTGGGTTATCGACGCTTCCTTCAATCAGTACTCCATCAACAACCTTTCCATCTACTTTTACAACCATCGTCGCACAAAGTTTTTCTCCGTCCATGCTCCAGAGATGTATATCTTTTACGTCAACAACATGCGGAATCGCTAAAACTTGATACTTAACAATATCAACCGATGAACCATCTGGCACTTTCTCGAGGAATAGCTCTAGCACCTTTTTAAAGGTATTAAAGCTAGTTCCAATCAGATATATCGAAATACAAATCGACATTACTGGATCAAGCCAAGCCCACTTCGTTGTCATCATTACAATCGTTCCACAAAGCACGATTAGCCAACCGATTACGTCTTCTAAGATAATCCCGTTAACTGAACCTGTCGTAATCGACTTTAGGACGTTAAAACGTCCATTTTTTGTTCGAAATGTCGCAATCGTGTTTAAGGAAAGTCCGATAATAGACAAGATCATCATTAAATCTAGTCTTAACTCTGTTGGGTTAATTAGCCGAAGGATCGAAATATAAATCATAAATGATGCCCCGACCACCAGAATCACCGTCGTAACGAACACTCCCAGTACCGAAAATCTCGAATATCCGTAGGTATAAGTCTTATCTGGCCCGCGTTTTGCCTTTCGCTCAAAATAAATCGAAAACCCAAGCGAAACTGCATCGCCGAGATCGTGAATCGCATCGCTCATAATCGCTACCGAACCCGATAGAATTCCCCCTAAAAACTCAAAGATACTAAAGAAAAAGTTGACAATTAGTCCAACAAAGACTTTTTCGGAAATTCCTCTTTTAGTCAAAAATCTCTTTAAGCTTCGTTTTTCACTACCATAAACCGCATTAGCATTAGCCGAAATGTCTTTTTTGACCTGCTCAATACGTCTTGCTTGGTCCTCAAGCTCGCACAAAATTATTTCTTGACATTCTTTATTATATTTAAGTTTAGATTTACGAAGATCTTTCAATTCATTTTTAGATTTTTTAGAAGCAAGTTTCGCCTCTTTTTTCGTCTTCCTCTCAAGCGCTTTTACACGCTTTTTCAAATCTTTATCTTCACCCTTTACCATAACCATATTATACCATAAGTACAACAAAAAAAAGAGCCAAAACCGCTCGCTTTTTATTAGAATCGTCCAGATTGGTATTTCTTTCACTACGAGACACGGCTGTATGACGTTAGCAGATTTTATTCACAAAATAAATCGCCTAGATTAGTAGTTTCTCGGTCTGAAGCGCGGTTATTGACCGAGCGAAGACCGAAAACTGCTAAGATAGACGATTTAAATGTGAATAAAAAAACGAGGGGTGTTCTTTAGGAACACCCCGCTCGTATAATTTGGCACCTTGCTAGTTTCCCGCTATTGCAGTATAATCGCCGCTACTGGGCTTGACTTCTGTGTTCGGAATGTAAACAGGTATTTCCCCAGCGCTATGGGCACCAATTACGCCTCTTAAAGTCAGTCTTTATGAAAGTCGGGATCGATAATAGCGCATCCATGCAGTTATCATAATACTTCTACTTTAATATGCGAGTATTGATGTCCATAAGGTGTCCAACAATGTAAATAAACTTACAACTCGGTTCTGAAATCCAGCACCGATTGCTAATTAAGTGTATCAAACTATTTAAGTTTATGCAAGCATAAGCTCAAATAGTTTGAGCATAAAAAGGCAATGACTCTATTAGTACGCTTCGGCTCCACATGTTACCATGCTTCCACCTTGCGCCTATCAACCAGATCTTCTCTCTGGGAGTTCATAGGGAATACTTATCTTGGAGTGGGCTTCGCGCTTAATATGCTTTCAGCGCTTATCTCTTCCGAACATAGCTACTCGGCAATGCAGCAGGTGGCCACAACCGATACACTAGAGGTTCGTCCACCCTGGTCCTCT
>JAFVCN010000040.1 GCA_017479205.1 Candidatus Saccharimonadota bacterium | reverse complement strand
AAATGAATATGGTAATTTAAAAATTGAGGAAGTCGGACAGAACTTAGAGAAGATAGAACAGATTAGGGAAGAAATGAAACGGAGTTGGTTGACGGACAAAGAAGAGAGATTAGCGGAAGTTTTAATAGATGAGAATCAGAAGAAGAACGATTTTTTGATGGCGAACTATGCGTATAATAATGCTACGACGCCAGAAGAGAAGTCAAGGGCAGCGGAGTGGCATAAGGAGGCGAATGAGGCGCTTTATGGGAAAGTTGACGAGGGGACGTTCTATGCGCTGTTAAGCGAGAAATTAAAGAAGGCAAAAGCGGATACTCCGGAGAAAAAGATGGAACTTGAGGCGTTAAAACTCGAGATTGGACCGATTCCGGAGAACGGAATAGAGAGATTTAAGCCGAAAGAAGAGACGGTCCAGAGATTTTCGGAGATAGTAAATGATTTCTTCGGGGGATTTTTAAAACATATACCAGAGAAAGAAGAACTGACTTCGGAGGAGATGGTCTCGACGATAAATGAGATCTTAACGGAGGAGATAGGAGAAGACGCGGGTTATGTTGCGAGAGTTGACGAAAAAGCGTCAAATGCATCGGCAAATCATGAAGAGAGGGTAATAAAATTTCCAGAATGGAAGACCTATCCGATTAATAAAGCGAAGGCTCTGATTTGTCATGAGCTTGGGACACACGTTCTAAGGGCGATTCCATATCTTGAGAATGATATTGAGGCGTTTTCAAAGGGATTACCAGGGAATGAGACGTTCGACGAAGGGGTGGCGAAATGTGTCGAACAGGCGATAAAAGGGAAATATGAAGATTCGGGAATTGATCATTATATCAATATCGGTTTAGCAACGTTTAAGGGCAAAAATTTTCGGGAGATTTACAATATCCAAACGAGTTTAAAGAGTCTTTCTGGAATGAAAAATACGACGACTTTAAACGCGGTTCAAAGATGTTTCAGGGGGACGGGAGAACTTGTTAATAATAAGGATTTAGCGTATTATAATGGGGCGAATCGAGTTTGGAAGTATATCGAGGAAAATATTGATAATCCAGAGCTGATGGATAACTTATTCTTGTCCGGAAAAGCGAATATTGAAGATAAAAATCAAGAGCGGTTAGTTTACGAAACGAAAGTAGGCGGGATTTAGTGTTTAATTTTACGGACGGCGCGGTTAGCTTTTCTTAACATTTCATAAAGACGGTATTTTACTGGGTTTAAGATAATATCGTAAGTGCCAGAATAATTAACCTCACGGCCGCCGAAGCTCATCTTATACTGTGTAAAGCCATACCAAGGATGATTTTCGTCGGTAGATTTTGTAATGCCCCAGAAATCGAAAAACTTTTTACCCTCGTTTTTTGCGTCTAAAATCATTTGAACGAGGAGGATATTTCCGGCGCGGAGTTTTCGGTGTTCAGAATCGGTCGCGGCGTGGGCGTAATAACGAGTATCTTTAAAATCATAAATTAGGCTAGCGCCAATTGGGATTTTTATGAGTTTTTCAGGATTTTCGGGATTTTCTGGTTCTTCAACTTCGCAGATGTAAAGAGTAGCAAAGCCGGATTTAAGCTGATTTTTAAGATGGTTCTCGTCTTGAGGCGTGAAATTGTCTTTTTCGCCAATTTCTTTTAAGAATTTGGTCAAAATACCGATTTCTTCGGGGTTTTTCGTAATTTTAATAGAGATATTTTTATTGGCGCGATTCTTCCAGTTTCGGACTTTAGTTTTTTCGATTCCGTTTAGAAGTTCGTCCTCGGAAATGTCTAAATCTAGAACCCAAGTATCTTTCGGGTCGAGATCGTGAGATTTTTTACTAGACATACCAAGTTTTTTAGCGATTTCGGCGATTTTCGAGGCCTCTAAGGCGATTGTCGGTTCAATCCTGATAGCATAAGCGTTTTTGTTTTTCGCGAGCGTTTTGAGGGCTTTTAGAGCCTCGTTTAAGGATTTCTCTGGGTTTTTCTCATTTAAAGTCGGGCCATAGGGAAGATATAAATAGTTTCCAAGCGGAGTTTCGTTTAAAATTACGAGAGCATCAAAATTCTCGCCTTTTTCACGAAAAGTAGTCTTTTTTTCGAGCGCCTCATAATTCTCCCACTCCTTACTCTGAAGAAGATGTTCTTTCATATAGATATTATAGCATAAAAGGGAAGATTAATCTTTAATGTTTTTCTGGGGTGATTTTGTAAAGGAACCAGGTGCCGGATTTTTTCTCTGGCTTTAAATCTTTAAGATTAAAAGCATTAGAAATAAAATAGAGCGGTTTATTTAGACGGTTCGCCTCTTTTTGAATTTTATGATAAATCGGTTCAATATGGATTCCGACAGCAAAAGCATATATAACGGTTGTTTCTTTCGGGAACGAAAAATGATAAAAATTTTTACATTTTACGCTAACTTTAGGTTTTTTACGAAAACGAAAGCGAATAATACCTGCAAGGATAGGGTTTAGTTCGATTCCTAGAGCTTTTGCGCCGTTTTTAGCAGCAACATCTAGTATAACGCCATCCCCAGCGCCAAGATCGATTAAGAGGTCGTCCTTACCTAGTGGGAGCAGTTTTTTGAGAGCTTTTTCAAAATCCTTGCGCAAGGTCGGGACATAGGGGGCGCCAGTAAGGCTAGTAATTAGAAAAATGCCTACGACAATTAGGATTAAGATAATTATTATAAGAGTCGGAAATGCCATCAGTCTTTTTTGAACCTTTACAAAATGTTATAGGTTAATTTTAGCATAAAATACGAAGGTTGTTGATGTCGCTAGTTTAATAAGAAAGTTATTCCAACTCTTTTGTTTCGATGTCGGAGGTGGCGAAGGTCCCTTCACGAAATGGGTTAACGAAATTCGGGATAAAGTCCTGCTTAGTCGCTTTCTTGCGGATTTTATCTTCTTCATCTTTTACAATAACTTCATAGTCGTTCACTTCTTTAATTTCCGAACGCCCGATCGTTAGTTCTGGATCAATAATAGACTTAATGACCGGTCTTTTTACGATTAGTTGCATAACCGAAAAAGTCTCAGTATCAAAAGTATAGTCAACAATCTTTCCGAGTTTTGTACCTTTTTTAGTTTTTACGGTTAGCCCAATGAGCGAAAAATTAAGCGCGAGAACTTTTGCGATTTTAATCACATCCTCTTCTGAAACTAAGTCATCAATACTATCAATAATCATACCAAGTGTCGAGTATTCTCGGATTGAACGTACATCTAGGATATCGCCATGTTCGCCATCGCCAGTCTGCGGACCATCGACATTAAGCGCAATAATTTTCAAATCATTCGGATCAATAATTTCGCTCGTTACTTGAGCAATCTGTCCGCCAATATGCAGACTTAAGACGGGGGAGCCAATTAATCTTGAACTACTAATTAACATAACTATTTTTATTGTATCATAAAAAATAGTATAATTATAAGATGAAATATCTCTTGGCGGTATCTGGTGGAGTTGATTCGATGGTACTTTTTGATATTTACAAAAAAGAAAATATCGTAGTTGCACATTTCAATCATAAATTACGACCGTCTGCAGATGATGACGAAGAATTTGTGAGAAAAACTTGCCAAGAGAATAAGGTAAGGTTTGAAGTCGGGTATTTAGAATTAAAACCGGGTGAAAAAATTTCAGAAGAACGAGCGAGAGCCGAGCGTTATAAATTTTTGAATCAAATTAAAGCTCAGCTTGAACAAGAATCTCCTGAAAAAGTTAAAATTTGTACCGCGCATCATCTCGACGACTTAGCTGAAACCGTAATGATTAATCTAATTCGCGGAACAGCCTGGCGAGGACTAACTCCATTTTCTAGCGAAGTTTATCGGCCTTTTATCCAAGATGATGATATTTTAAAGCCAGAAAGCAAGGCGGATATTCTAGTTTATGCTTCAAGAAATAAAATTCATTTCCGTGAAGATCCGACAAATTTTGAGCCAGATTTTTTAAGAAATCGAGTTCGTGAAAAACTTTCAACATTAGATCCAGAAGAAAAATATCAGCTGAATCAAAAAATTAAGCAGCTTTGGAAAAGACAAACTGAAATCCGCAAGGAAATTGAAACTATTTTAGAAGAAATAACCGAGCAGACGGATTTTAAGGAGCAGGGAATTATCGAGCGAAATTGGTTTTATGATTTAGACGAGAAAACCGCATTAGAAATTCTAAAATATTTCCTAAATCTTAAAAATATTTCTTTAACCACTCCGCAGCTAAAAGATTTTTTCGATGCAATTAAAAATTATATCCCCGAAAAGAGATTTAATCTTCCCGGGGATAGACTTGTGACGATTCACAAAACTTATTTAAAGTTTTAATTATTCAGATTCGTTAATAAGATAAAGGAGAGCTTCCGCTTTAGCGGTGTCATCTGCAATTCCTTTAGCGGCTTCATAAGCGGCTGGAACCATAGTTTTATCGTGAGTCGAATCAATAACTTCTTTATAGAGATCGAATTTTTTGTCGGCTTCAAGCGAAACTTTATCTATGAGAGGAATTAAGTCCTGAATCATACTCTGTTTAACGCTTGAGAGTTCACTGTTCTCAGCTGGAGCTGCTTCAGGCATACCCATAACCGATTCAGCGACATCTGCAGGAGCTGCTGGAGCTGGTTCTGCAGCAGGAGCTTCCGGCATAGCTGGAGCTGCTTCAGCTGCAGCTTGTTCTTCAATTGAAGCTGGAGCCTGATTCATTAAATCTGCACCTGGCTCTGGAGCCGGAGCCTGTTCTGGAGCTGGGGCAACATTTGGCAAAGCCATATCAAGAGAAGCATCGCCAGTTGGAACTGGAGGCATTGGCGGCATACCTAAATCTGGCACTTCTGCACCTGCTGGAGCCGGAGCTTCCGGCATAGCTGGAGCTGCTGCGTCTGCTCCACCTGCGACTATGCCATTAATCGCATTTTGTAAATCGTCATTGGATTGATCCATAAAACCCACCTTTTCTATTTTTAATTAATAAATGACCTAAATATTGTTTCAATTCTATCACGCTTATGTTTAAAATGCAAATTAGATGCGTAATTTTCTAACTAACTTATCAATAGCGTCTAATTTTACTTCTTCCATTGGTAATCGCGCGCCGAACTGATCAACAATTTCTTCGCCTTTTTCTTTCGGAAAGTAGACGGTCACGACTGTTGAGAAACGTTTTCTAGGGATAAGGACAATGGCGAAATTCGTATCGTCCTGGAGAATTCCGAACGATTTGAAGTCCTCAAAATTATAGGTTTTCTCGCCTTCTGTTAAACCCTTTGAAGAAATGGAATATTTAAGGGTTCGCGCCGGACGTAGAACATAGATCAAGAGCGCAACTACTGATAGAATCACTACTGCGGTAAAAGTCCACCACTGTAGCCAAACTGATAATGCGACGAGTGCTAGCCCAATAATCGCTAGACCAACATACCAACCAGCATTTTTATCATGCTGAATATATTCTTTTGCTTCCCACCTGACAATCTGACTCGTCTTTTTTTCGTCTGTCATTTTACCTCCTAGACTGTTGGACTCTTAAAATTATAAAATTGATCATAAAGATTTTGTAAATTCGATTCGGCTTTGCTAGAAAAATCTTTTACGGAACTATTTTTTGTTCTTTCCGCGCATTCAGACTGATAGGAAATTAAAATTGCGATTTGAAGCGTCATTTCGCGGAGAAAAGTTCTGTCTAAAATCCCGTTAAGGCGCCCCTCCTCAAGAGTTTCATCTAGAGTTATTAAGTCGGTAGTGCCTTCTTCTGGACCATCAATACGCTCAAGCTCTTTCATAGCAAGCTCATTTTCTTCTGTATCGTCCGCTTCGATACCATATTCTGAAAGTAGTAGGTTTTCTTCGTTTAGAACAATCTCATTTAAGACACTTCTTAGAGAAGCGGTCATATTTCTAATGTCTGAATTTTTAATATCTCCGGCATATTCGGAAAGTGTTTTTTCATTTAGATATTTAGAATCCCAATAACTTTGAGTCATTAAATCCTGGTCTTTTGTATCAACCTTATTCAGAGCGCCAGCAATAACGACAATAATAATTAGAAGTAAAATTACACCACCGCCAATCGCGAGCGTCCAAACATTAAAAATCTTCGAGAGAATACCATTCTTATCTTTTTTGGCGTTAGCGCTATTATTTCCACCCACAGCAATCTGCTGGAGATATGCCATATTATCCATAAGCACATTATAGCATATTTTCTTTATAAAGAGTAAAATGTTATAATTAAAGTGTGAATGATGCAAAAGAAGAGATAAAAGCGAGGTTGCCGATTGAAGATGTAGTAGGGCAATACATCGAATTAAAGCGCGCAGGAAGAACTCTTAAAGGACGTTCGCCTTGGGGCGTAGATAAAACACCGAGCTTCATGGTTTCTCCAGATAAGGGAATCTGGCATGATTTTTCTGCTAATAAAGGCGGGGATATCTTTTCTTTTGTGATGGAAGTTGAGGGAATCTCATTTCGTGAAGCGTTAGAAAAACTAGCGCAGCAAGCTGGAGTTGAGTTAAAACAATATTCCGGAAATGATAAAAAAATTGCTGAAAAGAAACGCCGAATGAGAGCGGCAATTGAACTGGCCTGTAAATATTATCAATTTTGTCTTTCAAAAAATAAGTCAGTCTGTGAATACGTTTTTTATCGTCGAAATTTAAATCGTGCAACGGCAGTTGAATTCCGAATTGGATATGCTCCTAAAGGAAAAAACTATCTTGTTCAGTTTTTGACCAAGAAAGGTTTTAAGCTTTCCGAACTAAAAGAAGCGGGCCTTCTGAATCAATATAATGGAGATCTTTTTAGGGGGAGAATGATGGTGCCATTTTTCGACAACTCGGGAGATGTGATCGGATTTACTGGCAGAATTATTGGCGATGGCGAGCCAAAATATTTAAATACGCCAGAAACTTTATTATTTAATAAGGGGCGTTTCATTTTTGGACTAACTCAGGCAAAGGAATCGATTCGAAAATCTGGATACGTAGTAATTGTCGAGGGGAATATGGATGTAATTTCCTCGCATCAAGCGGGCGTAAAAGAGGCGGTGGCAACTTCTGGAACGGCTATGACTGAAAATCATTTGAAGATTTTGCATCGACTGACTGACGATATTCGTTTAGCTTATGATGGAGATGCAGCCGGAATAAAAGCGGCGGAGAGATCAATCTCGCTCGCAAACAATCTTGGAATCTCCCTAAAAGTTATCTCTGGCTATCATGGAGCAAAGGATCCAGATGAATTAATTCAAAAAGATCCAAAGCTATGGCAAAAATGCGTTGAAGAATGTGAACCGGCAGTAGATTGGTTACTGAAGAAATATGAATTAAGTCTTGATTTAACGACTGGTCCAGGGAAGAAAGAATACTCGGATATTGCGATGAAAATGATTAACCAGATTCCAGATGCAGTCGAAAGAAAACACTACGAAAAATTAGTAGCGAAAAAACTTGATGTTTCGGTTGAGGATTTATTATCTAAAAATATTCCTATGGAAAAGACGCGCCTAAAGCCAATAAAAACAAAGGATAAAAAAGCAGACCGAACGTTAACTGAAGAGAATCTTAGATCAATTCAAGATTCTCTGATGGCGATTATGATTTATGGCGGTTCAGCGGGAGGAGAAATTAATCTTGAAATTCCAGAAGATGAAACTAAAATTGCGGAACTGGAGCTAATTTTTGAACGAAATTATTCAAAATTAAATGGAGAAGATTTAAAAAAAGAGGCTCGAGCACTCTTTGCGCGTTATAAGCGTGAGAAGAATCAATACGAGATTGATGAATTAACAAAAGAACTCGAGGCGGCTTCAGATGATGAAGAAAAAACCGCTGAACTACTGAGAAAAATTCAACTGTTAAGAAAATAATGGGGAAGATTTTAAAAACGTTTTAGTTATTAACGCAGAGGAAAGTTTGAGAACCTTCAAGAATCGTGAACATCGCCGCTTTACGTTTTCCGGTATAAGAAACGAGAAGACTTTCTTTAGTGTCGCCATTACAAGCGGCATTAAGCATTACATAAACCTGGTGCTGGTTATTCTCCCATGTCATAGAATTTAAATCTGTACAAGCTTCGCCGAATTTACAAATTTCAACCACTCGATATGGTTCTCCAGTAGCTAAATCTTTTAGTCCTTCAGGAATATAGGTTCTAATCATCCACTCCCACTGTTCAACTTCGACAGGGACAGCATCGCTATTTTTTAGCTGATACTGATCGAGGGCTTTCGCTAGAGAAACGAGGTCATTAGCACGAAGCTTGTTTCGTTCAATAACTTCTTCAGAAAGTTCCTCTTCCTCTGGCTCGTCTGGCCAAGTCGTCGTTACGGTCGCTGTCGGCTGAGGAGAAGAGCTAGAGTTCATCATAATTACTGCAACGATTACGCCAACAATCGCAATCACACCAACAATGATTCCGATAATAATCGGCATAGATAACTTTTTCTTCGGTTTTTCAGGAGCAATATTACCGCTCGCCATATCCATTCGATTTAAAAAATCGCTGGTTTGTGGCGCTGGTTGGACAGGCGGGATAGATTGTTGCTCATTATTCATATGCTTATTATAGCATAATGGAGCATTTTCTTGAGAAATTATTATCTATGATATAATTATAAATATGAAAAAAGCCGAAAATGTAGTTTCAGATTATAACGGATACGATTATAAAAAGATTTTTTGGGAAGATGCTGACCGTAAATACGAAGATATGGCCGACCGTCTTGCTATCCGTAGATTGCTTCCTAAAAAGATGGATGAATTTGTCGATATTGCCGGTGGATACGGACGTCTTGCAAAAGAATATCTAGGAAAAGCGAAAAAAGTTTGGATTTTTGACTATTCTCAAACTGAACTCGACGACGCAAAAAAAGAATTTGGTAAAAAGGTTAATACGAAGCAAGGAGATATTTATAATATTCCGTTTTCTGATAATACTTTCGATGGAATGATTATGGTCAGGGCCACTCACCACTTTAAAGAGATGGATAAAGTGATGAAGGAGCTTCATCGTATCTTAAAACCTGGCGGTGTACTTGTTATTGAAGTTGCGAATAAGAAGACTCTGCCGAAGATGTTCCGCTATTGGTTTAAGAAATCTGATGTTAATCCGTTTGACAAAAATCCAAGTAGCTTAAAGGAATTAAATGGCGACGGATTCTTTAATTATCATCCGAAATGGATTGAAGATTTATTTAGAAAAACTGGATTTGAGATTGAAGAAATTTTATCGGTTTCTAACTTTAGAAGTGCAAAGCTTAAAAAGATTTTTGGAACGAAAAATCTTGTTAAAATGGAAAAAGTTATGCAGAAGCCGCTTGCAAAAATTCGTTTTGCGCCGAGTATTTATTATAAATTGAAAAAGGCTTAGATTTGAAACTTTTTCACGAAACTAAAATTGAGCTTTATAATCGCGCTTTAGAGCTAAAAATCTGCGTGATTTCTGATGTTCATTTTAGTTATAGAGTTTCGGACGAGAAACTTTCTTTACTGACTAAAAAATTAGCCGACAGAAAACCAAGTTATATTTTTCTGACTGGAGATTTAGTCGATTCAAACGATATGATTTTTGATGCTAAGGAAGAGAAGCGTTTACTGCATTTTCTGAAAAAACTTGGAGAAGTTGCGCCAACCCTGATTTCGGTAGGAAATCATGATGTCTATAAAAAAGCTTCAAAGGAACATAAGCGAAAAACTGGGGATAAATGGGAAGTTATTAAAAATGAGTCTTTTATTAAAAAAGTCCGAGAATTAGAGAACGTTTTTTATCTTGATAATGAAGCTTTTGAAGATAAGAACATTTATGTCTTAGGACTAACTTTATCACCAGAATATTATTGCCTTTTTAAAAGCGACCGAAAAAAATCCCCTTCCGGAGAAGATGTCGAGAAACTTTTAAAAGAGTTGGATATTTTAGATCAAAAATTAATCACAAAATTGCCGAAAGGTAAATTAAAATTTGCGCTAATTCATTCGCCAGCACATCTTGATGACTACAGGGTACAGGATGAGCTTTCGGAATTTGATTATTTTGTGAGCGGACATATGCATAATGGGCTAGTAACTCCGCTGGTTGATGAGGCGTGGCGAAGCGACCGGGGGATGATAAATGCGTCAAAAACTCTTGGCGCAAAAAATACGAGATTAAGCCGAAAAACTTTGGAACAAAAAATGATTATTACTGGAGCTGTAACAACCTGGCATGAGTCGGTCGGGATTTTTCATAAGCTGAACGCGTTTTATCCGAGTTACTTTACAACATTAGTCTTTTCGAAAGATAAGGTTTTTGAAGGACGTCCAGAGATTACGAAAAAATATTTGAATTATTAAGTTTGAAAAAATATAATTCTACCTGCGGTTTGTGGTAAAAATATAGTTTTTAGATTATATTAGAGTAAAATCAGAAAGGGGAATTATGGATTTAAAGAAAATTGGCAAGTTTATAATAGCGCTTAGAAATGAAGCGGGCTTTACGCAAGAATCTCTAGCCGAGAAATTAGATGTTTCGAATCGTTCAGTTTCAAAATGGGAGCGCGGGGTTTGTTTACCGGACCCAAATAATATGACAAAACTCTGTAAACTTTTTGATATTAATTATAACGAGCTACTTTCTGGGCAAAGATTAAAGACGAGCGAATACGAGAAACGTGCGGAAGAGAATTTGAAGGAGTTTAGCGAGATTGAAACCGCGCAGAATAAAAAATTACTCTTTTACGAGAATGTAATTGGGTATATGTCGTCCGTAGCATTTTTAGTGCTGGTTTTTACAGCCAGTTATGTCGAGATGCCGATTTTTACGCGCATTATCCTCTTTGTATTCGGGTTTATTCTGTTGATTGTTGGAGCAAGTTTTTGTCTTAAAATTGAAACAGAGACAGGGAAGTATAAATGTAAAAATTGCGGGCATTGTTATGTTCCAAAATATTCAACAGTTTATCTCGCACAGCATATTGGACGTACGCGCAAGATGCGTTGCCCGAAATGCGGCAAAAAGTCTTGGTCAAAGAAAGTAGTGTAGAAATGTCTTACTCCACGAAAAAATGAGCTTTAGCTCATTTTTGAGTGGTAGGGCAGGTTGGAATCGAACCAGCATTGTATCCTTAGAGGGGATATGTCCTATCCGTTGAACGACTGCCCCAAGTAAAAAATAAATAAGAATATCTCTATTATACCAGATATCACTTGAAAATTCTAGAGAAACTTGTTATAATACATTTAGCGTCTAACTGGTCTCGTAGTATAACGGTTAGTACAACGGGTTTTCATCCCGTCAACGCGGGTTCGACTCCCGCCGAGATCACCATCCACAGGGCTTGGTAAGCTATTGCTTTCCAAAACTCGCTCGCGATAAGAATTTGCGCAAGCGCAATTCTTCCACTCGCTCGGCTTGGTAGCTCAATTGGATAGAGCAGCTCCGTCCTAAGGAGAAGGTTGTGGGTTCGACTCCCGCCCGAGTCACCAAAAAAGCTCATCGGAGCTTATTTTTTGTTTAGAAATGATTTAATATATAGTCCATCTAGACAAAGTATTAAAAATATGTTAAAATAACCCTCGAAACTGGGGATTTTTGTTGTAAAAATTTCCTATTATCGTACATCACATTTCAAGGAGGTAGATTATGGACTACTACAAGGAGCAATTCATTAAATTCCTTCTGGACAGTGACGCCCTAAAATTTGGTGATTTTACCCTAAAATCGGGTAGGAAATCGCCATTTTTCATGAATATGGGCAAACTGAACGATGGAGATCAGCTAATTGAGCTGGGCACAGCCTACGCTGAGGCGATTAGCGACAACTTTGGCAGAGATGTTGACGTTGTCTTCGGACCGGCCTACAAGGGAATACCCTTGGCTGTCGCGACCGCAATACAGTTTCAGCAAATCTTCGGCCGAAAAATTCGCTTCTCCTGTAACCGTAAAGAGGTAAAGGATCACGGCGACACCGGCATCTTGCTTGGAAGTGAGTTAAGGGACGGAGATAGAGTCGTGATGGTTGAAGATGTAACTACCAGCGGCAAATCGATGGAAGAGACTATCCCAATCGTCAAGGCTCAGGCAAATGTCGAGATTCTCGGCGAAATCGTATCTTTAGATCGCCTTGAATACGGTTCAGACAAATCAAAAACCGCACTTGAGGAGGTCTCCGAAAAATACGGCATTAAAACTGCTGCTATTGTTTCGATGCGGGACGTTTGCGAGTGTTTACGTCCGAGGTTATCTGCAGACACGATCCAGGCTATTCGTAGTTACTACGAGCAGTATGGACCATTAGGAAGGGAGGATGTTATATGAGTACACTACCTTTGTCAGGTTTTAGACCAGACATGATTATCTGGTCTGCCGACGTTCCACTTAAAGACTTGCGGAAGGTCATTAAAGCTGGAATTTTACCCGAGGGAACCGTAATTAAACTGGATCGACTTTTCTTTGAGGTACATCCGAAGAATATTATTTCCGAGATTCAGAATGAAGGCTATCCGGTATTTGTCGATGCAAAAATCATTGAAATCCCAGACAAAAGCATAGCGATTGCTGAAACATATTTAAAATATCATCCGTTTATGCTGAATATTATGGCGGGAGCTTGTTCTACCGGTATGACAGAGTCGGATAATCCGAAAAAACTTGATACTCTGAAGCGGTTTGCCGACATCTGTGAAGAAGCTGGTACGAAGAGTTGCGCTGTAACGGTTTTGACATCAAAAAGTCCGGATTTAGTCTTGAGAGAGTTTCATCAAAATCCACTTGATCAGGTAGTAGAATACGTAAAGCTGATGCATTCAGCAGGTATTACCGATATCGTTTGCTCGCCGATGGAAACGGTTGAAATCCGCGACCATGCCGAGTTTGACGACATGGATATTAACACGCCAGGCGTACGGTTGCCTGATTCAAGTAAAGACGACCAGGCAAGAATTGCGACACCGTTCGATGCACTCAATAACGGTTCAACTCGGCTTGTAATCGGACGCGATTTAATCCGCGGAGAAGAGGACATTGTAACCCGGGTAAGGGGAAACTACGACAAGATATTAACAAATATCTTTGGCGAACCTTACACAAAACTCTGCTCTATAATCGGGCAATAATCTACCTTCAAAGTTCAAAAAGGCTCGCTTTATAAGCGGGTCTTTTCTTATAAATAAGGGGTGGCGGTCTTAGGGTTTTTATGATAAAATAAGAGTTATTGGAGGGATACCCAAGTGGCTGAAGGGGACGGTTTGCTAAATCGTTAGTCTGGGGAAACCTGGAGCGGGAGTTCGAATCTCCCTCCCTCCGCCATAGACAAAAGAGAAAAGGTTTAAGGCCTTTTATTTTTTTGTTTAGAAAAATCAATGTATCTCCCACCCTTACTTTCTTAAAACTTGCATAAATTTCTTGGAATGGTATAATAGAGACATAATCTAAATGCGAGATTAAAAACTTATTATGAAAAAAATTGTTAAAAATATCTCTCAAATCTTCACTGGTGTTGGTGCGGCTCTTTGTTTATGGACCGGAAAAGCTTTAACTGTTTATGCGGACGGCGATAAGACTTCTGTAGAAAAAGGTGCTGAAGCGGCACGCGCAGACGGTATGCCGACTGAATTAATTGGCGACCAGGGAGTTTTCGGACGCATCACAAACGTAATTCTCTTGATTGTTGGTATCGTATCAGTTATCATGTTAATTTATGGTGGTCTTCGCTATATCTTATCTGGTGGCGATTCGAAAAAAGTTACCGATGCAAAAAATACAATTCTTTATGCAATTATCGGTTTAATTATCTCGCTTCTTGCTTACGCAATTGTCAACTTTGTCCTTACATCAGTTGTTGGTGTAAACTATATTCAGCAATAAATTTTCTTAGGTAAATTCATAGCCATTATTTTTAGCGATTACTACGCCGTAGATATTTTGCAGACCAGCGGAGCGTAAGATAAAACTTGCGCTTTTCATTGAGGCCCCAGTAGTCCAGACATCATCAATAATTAAAATCGGTCTTGAGAGTAGATCTCGAGAGCTTGGATTCTCGCCGAAAATGTTACAAAAGGTCTTCTTATCAAGAGCAAAAGCTTCTCTTGCTTGCAAACGCCGGATTTTACCGTTCTGTCCGACCTGGATCGTTTCGCGCGCCCTAGAAAGTAAAGGGGCTACTTTAAATCCTGAATTTTTAGATAATTCTAAACTAATTTCAAGAATATGGTCAAAACCACGTTTTCTAATATGTTTTCTAATCGTTGGCAAGGGAACGATTAAAGTTTCTGGTGGCAGAGTTTTAACTGATTCATAAATCATACCCGCTAGAACTGGCGCAAAATAGCGTCTGGAATGGAATTTATACTCGGAAATAAGTTCTGTAAGCATACCTTCTTTTAGCCCGCAGACAAAAAGCTTATGAAAATCTGGTTCTAACGGGCGTGAAAAAGGTGGGTTTAAAGCCTTGTTGTATTTATTACAACGAAAACAAAATCTTTCGCCAATTTTTCCGCATCCCCAACAATAACAGGGGTAAATTAAGTCTAAAATTACTCTAAGTGTTGTATTTTTTACTGTGAAATTCATAAAACCTCTTGCGTTTTCTCAAATTTATTTTTATAATAAGCATAACAATAGTTAATTATAGTGGAGGAAAGCAAATGGCTCGTTCAAATAACGACGATATGCTTATGGAAGACGAATTAGCCGCTGCATTCTTAGATGAAGCTTCTGATGAAGCTGAGACTAAAAGTGTTGCTGTTGACGACGCTCAAGCAGAGGAAGTTGAAGAGTGGGATGAACCTGAGGACTTCCCAGGTCAATTAGCCGTGGACGTTTACGAAACCGCAGACAAGCTCGTTGTCAAAGCTCGCACTGCCGGAATCTCGAAAAACGATCTCGACGTTACAATTTCAGACAATATTCTTACCATCTCTGGCATCCTTAGTGGTGGTGAAGATGAACAGACTACTCGCTGGCACATCCAGGAATGCTACTGGGGTGAATTCTCTCGTACAATCGCTCTACCAGTCCAGGTTCGTGAAGATGAGGGAACTGTTAAAGCTGAACTTAAAGATGGTGTTCTGACTATTACCTTCGAGAAGGAAAAGGTTGAAGCTCCAATTAAGATTAACGTTCAATAATCGTTAATTTATTCTAATCCTCTTGGGAAGCCAAGAGGATTTTTCTTTCTTGAAGTTATTTTAACTGAACTTATAAAAATAGCCAAGCATAACCATAAAAAACCGAGCCCTTATCAGGCCCGTTTTTTTAATTAATGTCCGCTCGGAGACGGAGCGCTTGAAGCAGTTGAAGAAGTATTTACCGCAGAGTTATTAAAGAAACTCGAGAGAACGAAGTTTACAATCGCAAAAGCGAGGATCGCTACGACAAGACCGATAATTCCGTAGAGGATAGTGTCTTTAGCTTTCTTAACTTTTCCTGGATCGCCAGCAGAAGTTGTATAGGAAACGCCGCCGAGAATAATGACGACAACTGCGACTAGACCAAGCACACCGATAATAACACTAATAATTGTATTAATTGTGGGCATTAAGCTATTATCTGGGGTAACATTACAGCCTGCAAGAGTGTCCGCTGTTGAATTTACTGAATTAGGAGGACAGGTTACTGCAGCGAAAGCTGGCGAAGAGATTATTGATCCAGCTAGAGCGATTACTGCTGCCCCTAAGATATTTCTAATTTTCATTTTTCTCCTTAAAATTATTTATCTTTATTATATCATAGTTTAGATTAAATAAAAAAGATAAGCTTCTAGAAGCTTATCTTTTTAAGCGGTTCTATCTACCCCGCGATAATAATTTTCTCCGAAAATTATTATTTGCCCATAATCGAGCTAAGGACGAAGTTAACGATAGCGAAGGCTAGAAGAGCTACGACAAGACCGATAATTCCGTAGAGGATAGTGTCTTTAGCTTTCTTAACTTTTCCTGGATCGCCAGCAGAAGTTGTATACTGGACACCACCAAGGATAATAACTACAACAGCGACAAAGCCGATAACACCGATAATAACGTTAATAATTGTAGTAAGAACACTCATAAGATCGTTGGAGTTGTTCTCGCCTTTAATACCTTTACAGTTTTCAAGATTGTCAGCCTTCGAGCCGTCTGGGCAGCGAACCTGGACTGCGCTAACACTAGCAGCATTAAGACCAGTAGCAACTACCGCAGCACCACCAGCTGCAAGAGTTTTAATTCTATTAGAAATCTTCATTGTATTTCCTTTATATTATTTTAACCTTATTATATCATATCTAAAGAGGAAAGCAAGAGGGAATTATGGAGTGGTTGTCGGAGAAACGCCGGCTCCAGTATTTGCGTTTGAAGTAATTGCGCCTGAGACAAAGTTTACAATCGCAAAAGCGAGAACTGCTACGACAATAGCGATTACTGCATATAAAATCATATCTTTCGCCTGTTTAGCCTTTCCTGGGTCACCGCCGGAAGTAATATACCTCTGTCCGCCCATAACAATAACTAGAACTGCGATAATTCCGACCGCCGCAATTGCATAATTGACGATATTTAAAGCATGATTCGCAACAGAATCGGTAGAGCTAGTTTCGCAACCTGCCGCAGCCCTTAAAGTCGGGTCGGTAATTTCACTACAAGATTTATTGCAGCTTGCATCACTAATACCGCCGCTACAATCTGCTGCAAAAACTGGAGCGGTAACAAAAATCCCAGATAGGACAATTGCTAAACTAGCTAAAATTTTTGAAATTTTCTTCATTTTTCTCCTAACTTGCCGTTCCGGCAGCAGCGCCTGCGATAAAATTAGTAATTGCCGCCGCTAGTAAGACTACCGCTAGACCAATCGCGGCATAAGCAATTGTTTGTCCAGCCTGTTTAATTTTTCCTGGATCGCCTTGAGTCATAGCGTAATTTACCGCCCCATAGACAATAAATCCAGCTGCAACGAGCCCAGCAAAAGCATAAATCCAGTTTAATACTCCAAAAATATTAAGATCTGTATTTTTCGGGATGTTTTCTGCGGCTTTATTTAGCCCCGTGCCCCAATCTGCTAAAATTTTAAACATTTTTTCTCCTTTAACTTGCGTTTGATCCGACTACTACTAGAATCGTATTAACAATTACAGTTGCTAAAATCGCAATTACCAGGCCGATTAGAGCATTTGTAATAATTGTTTTTGCCATTGCAACTTTTCCTGGCTCACCGGTCGAGAGAATATATTTATAGCCACCATAAATTAAGAATATGAGCGCCACATACCCGACTAACAGGGAAACGTCCGCTGAAATATTCAAGACAATAGTCCAGAAATATGGGGCCTGGGCATTGTCGGCATTAATCTCTCCTGGAGACTTAATAACACAAGTTTCGCGACCAGTACTATCTTTTTTGACTTCGGAAAGACCAGAATACCACGGCCTTAAACCTAGAAATGTTTTTTCACAATCAGAAGCGCTTAATGCATAAGTATTTGCAGGTAAGGCGGCCGTCGTAATAGTAATACCTAAAATTAATGTTAAAACAAGACTAACTATCTTTTTCATAGTTTTATCATATCATATCTGTAAATTTTTAGCCATATTTTATTAAAATAAGCATAAGTATGTTATAAAATATTTATAGCAATATAATCTTTAACATAACCCCTATGAAATACTTGACTATTCCGCTTATGTGTGGTATAATTAAAGCATAAAGCTAATAGGCTTATTCCTATGAAGATAATTGAGAGAATAAAAAGGGCATTTGTCTTTCCTGTGGTTGGGTTAGTTTTGGTTGCTTCGGCGCTATTTACCCCTACCCCTGTTTTTGCCGAGCCGTCCGAAACCCCTACCCCTGTTAGTCCGACTGAAACTGGCACTATTGCACCAGGAGATCCGAATGCGCCGACTGACGAAACTACAGATACGACAGAAACGAACGAGAATGGCTCCGAAACTGATGATAGTTCTGATAAATCCGAGGATTCTGATGAAAGTTCCGAAAATGCAACTTGTTATTCTCAGGTAGGTGGGCTAGGTTGGCTACTTTGCCCAGCAACGGCATTTTTAGCGAAGGGAATCGATACGATTTATGGCGTAATCGAGGACTTTTTAGTTATTGAGCCGATTTCGATGGAGCAGGATTCGCCAGTATTTACGATCTGGCTATACGTTAGAAATATTACAAACATCGTCTTCATTTTATTCTTACTGGTCGTGATTTATTCTCAGGTTACAGGGTTTGGACTTTCAAATTATGGAATTAAAAAGGCCCTACCACGCTTAATTATCGCGGCGATTTTAGTGAACTTGTCGTTTATTATCTGTGTAATGGCAGTAGACGTCAGTAATATTGTAGGTAAAAGTCTACATGATTTCTTAGGGGGAGTTGCAGAGAACGCAGTCAGTAGCGGTCAATTCTCGGGAAATGTTTCAGTTAACTTCTACGATGTCTTTACAACGATTGCGGCTGGGGGAGTAATCGGAGCGATTGCAGTCGGAGTAGCTGGCGGTCCGCTCGGGTTATTACTGGCGTTAATCCCAGTTATTCTATCTGGCATTATTGCGGTAATTATTGGTCTTGTTACGATTTCCCTACGTCAGGCAATCATAATTTTACTGGTTGCAATCGCACCATTAGCATTCGTAGCATATCTATTACCAAATACTGAAAAGTGGTTTAAGAAGTGGACAAATACATTCTCGCAAATGCTCTTCTTCTATCCGATGTTTGCACTTTTGTTTGGGGCTTCAAAAATTGCTTCGTGGATTTTCATCTCATCCGCAAACTCGATGCTTGGTATTATTCTTGGCCTTGCCGTACAAGTCTTACCGCTATTCTTGGCATTATCTTTGATGAAGATGGCGGGCAGTATCCTTGGCGGAGTCAGTAATGCTCTCGGTAAACTTGGAGATAAAGCCAATAATGGTATCCGCGGATTTACTGAACCATACAAGAACCTTGCGAAACAACGTCAGCTTAATAATGCGATGAGAAAGCCGTTTAACCCGTTATCTGGCGCGAGCTGGAGAGCTGCTTCTGAAAAACGTAAAAATAATCTTAAATTCCGTCAAGAACAGGCAGATAAAACTCAGGCTGGACTTCAAGCTGAACAGCTCAATGCACTACGCCGTAATCAGAGAGTGATTGGCTATGATAAAAATAATCAACCGATTTATACGCAACTACCAATTCGTAGAACTAATAAGTATATGGACGCTGAAGCAGAAGCGCGTGAAACTGATCTTAGAAATCAAGCTGATGCACTAAAAACCGAGAACGCTTATGGCGCGCTTGGGGACTACTTGAAAGAAAATGGCATCCGCGAAGGTCGCGCAGTTCAGAACGCCGCACGTATGAGCGGACACTACATTGATCTCCGTACTCAAATGGACGCAAAGAAGATGAACGATGAATCTGATGAACGCTTCTATAATGAAACTGTAATGAAAGCGGCAGAGAGATATGACCGTAGTGACGGAGTTCATAAGGCTGGCGATCTTAAGAATGCGGCAATGTATAACCGTATTGTTAACGGTGCGCTCGGAGCAACTGGATATAGTATTAACCAGACTACTGAAGAAAGTAAGCGTCTAGCCGATCAGGCTCGTGTCAGTATTATTGGTGACGCCTATTCACGCAGCGAGGCTCAGCGTTCTAACAATACTAAACGCTTTGAGGCCTATATGGATAAGCAGGTTACGAAGGAAGTCGAACGTCAGTATGAAGATATGATTAAATACGATAATATCGACGGTATTATTGCTTCCCATAACATTCTCGCGAAACGTGGCGATTATGATAAGATTGCTTCTCATATGACAAATTATATGAATAGTGGCAAGATTAAGCTTGGCGAAGACGCTTCGAACCGTCTAGCGATGAACTTCTTAATGATGAAAGATGCGGCGCCGGCGCTGGCTCGTCTTGGTAAGTTCATGAATATGGAAACTTGGGCTTATACAGACGGTAAACGTCAAACTCAGGAAGTAACAATGGAACAGTATCTTACTGGTACAATTAATGAAAAAGATGGTAATGGAAATGACGTTGTTTATAAGACAAAGATTAACCTTGCGTCTGGTCTTGAAGGTACACCACTTAAAGGTATTGACCGTACCGCTTACGCTGCGCTTGAGGAGATTACCTCTCAGTTTACTGAAGCGAACGGCTATGATGTGAAGAGCGCAGTTGAAGCGCGTATGAGCATTGAGAACTCGATGCTCCCTCAAGAAGTTTCGGCATTACCAGGTTTCGCTTCTGGTTCCGAACAAATTCGCTCAATGGTAGCTCATATGACTGGTATGAAATTCAATTCTGCAACTGGTAAATGGGAAAATAACCTTAAAGTTGGTGGAATTGATCCTGAAACTGGTAAATGGAAAGGTAAAACTCAATTTGATGTTGATGTTGAATCTCAAGTTACCAAGCAAGTTATGAATAAATATCTCGGCGCGTTAACGGCACGTGATCTCATTATGATGAAATCTGATACTTGGGGCGGTATCGTAGCTCGCCTTAAAATGGATAAGGCCGCAGAGGCAAACATCGATACTTCAACAGAAGAAGGCGATGCGCAAGCAACCGAAATGGCTTATGCACAGCTACGCGAACAGCTTGGCGATCGTATTACAAAGCTTGCTTCTGGCAACATGAACGTCGATATGATGAAGACGCCTATCTACAATGCCCTCAGAATTGGCGAACGCCGTCAAGAAATCTTCTTGCAGCGTGAGGAAGAGCGCGCGATTAGAAATCAACAGCGCCGAAGAGGAAACGGCGGAAACGGCGGTCCGTCAACCCCGCCACCAATACCATCTGCTGATGATGGCGACGGCTCGGACGACGAGACCGACGACAACTAATTCTTCAAAAAAGTCCGTTTTTACGGGCTTTTTTGTGTATCTTTTTCATTCCGGATATGTTAAAATATAGGTATATATGGCTCAATATAAGGTTCCTCAAGATGTTGAGGCAGAGGATAAACTTCTAGGGCCGTTTACCTTTAGACAGTTTATCTATCTCCTTATAGCGGCGGCTGGAATTGCTGGGGCGTGGGGTCTTTTTCAAATCTTTCCTTTACTCGGTCTTATTCCACTTCCGTTTGTCTTTTTCTTTGGCATTTTAGCGCTTCCAATTAGAAAAGACCAGCCGATGGAAACCTATCTTGCTGCTCTGGTTGGATTCTATCTTAAACCTAATCGTCGAGTTTGGACACCAGGCCAGAGGGAATCGACAATTAAGATTATTGCTCCGAAAAAAGTTGAAAAATCTCGTACGCGTAATATTACTGAGGATGAAGCTTCTCATCGTTTGAGTTTTTTGGCAAATATCGTCGATACTGAAGGTTATGCAATTCGTGGCGAAGATTCCGCAATGAAAGACGAATACGCAGCTGAAGCTGACACTGTTGAAGACGTTCTTGATACTGGTAGTAATCCAATTATTGATAATATGATTAAGCAAGAACAAACGACCAGAAAAATGGAACTCGTTTCTCAGATGCGTACAGCAATGAATCGCGCTGACGAACTCGTTAATGACCAGCCAGCGCCAGCTTCTGCTCCTATAACTAATCCCGCTTATCCGCCGCTTCAAGCTCCGGGAGCGAATTATCAGCCACAGGCTTACGTGCAGCCAACGCAACAGCCAGTTCAGCAGGTACAGATGACTCAGCCTGTTCAGCAGCCTCAGCCTATGCCGGCGCCAACACCAGTTCAGCCAGTTCAAACTACTCCACAACCACAAACCGTTCAGCAATTAACACAAGCATCACTAAATCAAGCTAGCGTCAATCGACAGATGACGAATCTTGCTAACAATAATGCTTTTAGTATCCAAACTATTGCTCAACAGGCAAACCGGATTCAGCAGCAGATTCAGCCACAACAACCGGCTCAACCGGTACAGCTAGTCCAACAGATGCAACCAGCTCAACCGGTTCAGCAGCCTCAGCCTATGCCGGCGCCAAACCCGACTCCAGCGCAAAATCCTTTTACTACCATGATGCCGCCAGCCGTTGCAGGAACGCCACCAGTATTCCAACCAATGTCCGTTCCGCTTCCAGATTTACCGGAACCGGGTCATCGTTATAATCAACCACATGAGCCAGAGAAAAACGAATCAAGACCTGACCTCTACGGACCGCCAACCGCAATATTTAGTTCATAAGTAAGGAGAAAGAAGATGAATCCACAACAGCCACAGGCTCAACCTGTAAATCAAATGCCGCAAGTACCGCAAGGTGCTGCGATGGCTATTCCTGATGCGCCAGATGCACAGACTCAAGCCGTTCCAGATAGTAATACTGCTACTCAAACCACATTACTTATTTCCGAGCTTCGTGATGGACTGGTAATTATGAAAGATGGTTCTTTTAGAGCCGTAATTGCCTGTAAGTCGATTAACTTCGATTTAATGTCTGAATCGGAGCGCGAGGCGGTTGAATATTCTTATCAAGGATTCATTAACTCTCTTAACTTTACGACACAAATTATGATTCGCTCGCAACGAGTTGATATTGGACCATATCTTGAAAGGCTGAATGATATTCGTAGAAATACGGATAACATGCTACTGGGTGTACTGATGGATGATTATATTAACTTTATTGATATTCTTTCTCAAGAAGCAAACATTATGGATAAATCATTCTTCATTGTGATTCCTTATTATACTAGCGGTGACGCCGAAAAGGCCGCTACTCAAGTTAAAGGAATCTTCTCGGGAGTATTCGGAAGTAAAGAGCCAACTGTAACAAAAATCGATCGCGCAACTTATGATAAAGCAGTTTCTGAAATTAATAACCGCGTCGAAAGCGTAATTTCTGGATTATTCCAGATGGGAATTCATTCTGTTCGCTTAAATACAAAGGAGCTTTCTGAATTATTCTATAACTTTAATAACCCAGATACCGCTGTTAGAGAACCGTTTATTGATTTTAATAAAATGGCTACGACTTATGTAAAGAAAGGCGAGAAACCACAAGGAGGATTAGCATAATGGCACGCAAGAAGAAACTTACCGCAGCTGAGCTGGCCGCTCAGGCACAGACGATGGAGGATGCTGAAATTCAGCGCGCCTTTGAGCAGGGAATTACGACATTACGCGACCTCATTTCTCCAAGTTCGATTGAAATTCATTCTAGTTATTTTAGATTAGGCACAAAATATGGCCGAACAATTTACGTCTATGGCTATCCACGTACGCTTTATACTGGCTGGCTTTCGCCATTAATTAATATTGATGAAGTACTCGATATTTCGATGTATGTTTATCCAGTAGATACGGCGATTGTTATGAAAAACTTGCGCAAGAAAGTTACTCAGCTTGAAGCAGATATTTCTCTTAACGCTGAAAAAGGCCGTATTAGAAATCCAGAAACTGATGCCGCAATTCAGGATGCCGAGGAGCTTCGTGATGCACTTCAGGTCGGTGCTGAAAAATTCTTCCGTTTCGGACTTTATGTTACGGTTTGGGCAGATTCCTTAGACGAATTAAACTTCGTTCAGCATAAAATTGAAACTATTTTTGGACAACAGATGGTATTTTCAAAAGTAGCAACCTCACAGCAAGAGCAGGGAATGAACACAACAATGCCAATGTGTACCGACCAGCTCCAAATTAGGCGCAATATGAATACTGGCGCAATCTCGACGAGCTTCCCATTTACCTCCGCCGATTTAACTCAAGAACGCGGAATTCTCTATGGAATCAATATGCATAATAACGGCCTTGTTATCTTCGACCGGTTCACACTTGAAAATGCGAATATGGTAGTGTTTGCAAAATCTGGTGCTGGTAAATCCTTTACAGTTAAGCTCGAAGCTCTACGCTCAATGATGCTCGGGGCAGAAATTCTAATTATCGATCCAGAAAATGAGTACCAGAGGCTTTGTGACGCGGTAGGTGGTTCTTATGTCCGATTATCTCTTAACTCTGACGTACGTATTAATCCATTTGATTTACCAAAAGTAATTGATACAGAAGATGCATCCGATGCGTTAAGAGCTAACTTAGTAACACTTCATGGTCTTTTCCGTCTAATGCTTGGTGGAACACAGATCGGTCCGAATGGACAGGTTGCACCGGCGCTTACGCCAAACGAGGAAGCCGATCTTGATCAGGCACTGATTGATACTTATGCGCGTGCCGGCATCACTTCTGATCCTTTAACACATCAATCTACCCCGCCAACAATTATTAACTTCTACGATACACTACTACATATGGGCGGAACTGGACCACAGCTCGCACAGAGATTACGTAAGTATACGACTGGAACCTTTGCTGGTATTTTCTCACAACAGTCCAACATTAACATCAATAACCCGATGGTAGTATTTAATATTCGTGACCTTGAAGATGAGCTCCGCCCAGTAGCAATGTATATTGTTCTATCTCATATTTGGAATGTCGTGCGTGCAGATCAGAGAAAACGCCTACTGATTGTTGATGAGGCATGGCAGCTAATGCAATATGACGATTCTGCGAACTTCCTCTTTAGCCTTGCGAAGCGTGCCCGTAAATATTATCTTGGGCTAACCACGATTACTCAGGATGTTGAGGATTTTATGAGCAATAAGATGGGGCGCGCAATTGTACATAACTCGTCGTTACAGTTGCTGCTGAAACAATCTACCGCTGCGGTTGATGTTCTATCTGACGTGTTTAAGTTGACCGAAGAAGAGAAGAAGCGTCTTGCTAACTTCCCAGTTGGGCAAGGCCTATTCTTTGCTGGACAGAACCACGTTCATATTCAGGTTATCGCCTCAGAAACTGAGGAAGGATTAATCACTACAAACCCTGTTCAACGAGCAAGCCAGCAATAATACTTGTACTAATATTGGCTTGTTAAGCTTTATTAAAGTCTACATCTATAACTTCTGTGCCATCAGCAAGAGTCATTTTAACATAATGTATGTAGCCGTTAAAATTGCCATCATAATTCCATGCTGAGCGTCCTATCCAGACATTTTGATAAGTACTGACGTTATTAACTGTCGTAGTATAATCTTTTGTTCCTATTAATAGATTATCTTTATAGACATCCACCGTATAAACACTGCTGGTTTTTCTCCGAAGTACTATTTTCCATACGTTTGTAACATTCAATTCTATTGAACCATTGCCAAATGAAGTATCCTGGATAACAACATCAGCGCCATTACGAACACTAACCCCTATAGAATCTCCAGGAGGATAAGCTCCAATCACAATATTATCACTAGTGCCATTATTTATATCGAGTATTCGAGACCATGCTCCATATTTAGTCCAAGCAACTTTCGCTTCCACAGTAAAACCATTAGCTATATTAACATTAGATAATGCAGGTAAACTGACATACGACGTTCCGTTAGTAGGACCACTTAGAGCTAAGACTTTTTGTCCATCTTTTATAACCAACTCCGCAAGACCACTGTAGGTTGCATCTTTAACGGTTCTACAATTACTAGAAAGTTCGCAATTATCAGTCCATTTCGCCTTAAGCGTAACCATCATATCGTTTGTTGGATTTGGGTTTGTATTTCCGGTGTATGTAGAGGAACCATTAGTCCATCCGGCAAAGGTATAACCACTCTTGGTTGGAGTGTAGTTATTTAGGTTAACATTATCTCCATAGTTTACGCTAATGTCTGGGTAGAGTTTTGTAGTATCATCTTCATCAACAAAGGATAGAGTATATTGTAAGCATCTATTATCCACTACAACTGTATAGACTACATCATTAGAATAAGTACCAGAAGGAAGAGTATTATCTACCTTAACACCATAGGTAACTCCTATAGTCTTGTTAGTTTCTGCTGTACTACTAGAATAAAGAACAACTGGAGATGAGCTAACTGGAACTTGAGTGAAAGCATTTCCACTTGCTTTAAAACCCCAAGTATTGTCAGTTAACCCACTTCCAGTTACAGCATTAATAGTCTTAGTACCAGTATCAGACCCGGTACGTGTCAAGGAATTATTAGATGATGAGGTAGAAATATAAACATATGATCCTGCAGTACAGGTATTACTAAACGTTATATTATTAGAAGCAGTATATTCAGCTTGTGATGCTGTTGGAGTAACAGGAATAGATACTGTGTCGTCATTAGAAATACTAGCATAGTATACAGAAGAGCCTGCTCTAGCCGATACTGTGCTATTAGTTTCCGCTTCACTCTTACTTGGTTCAGCAAGAAGAAAACTAGCAGAGATTGCAATAAGAAATGCAAAGTTAAATACTGCTAGTATATTAAATAATTTCTGATAATTAAGTTTTTTCTGAGATTTCTCTCGAGAAAATAGATTTGTTACTGTGGAAAGGCTTTTCATTTTT
>JAFVCN010000039.1 GCA_017479205.1 Candidatus Saccharimonadota bacterium | reverse complement strand
TTCTCGGAAGGGATGACGACGCTTGCAATTCTTGCCATGCTTAACCCTGCCTTTGCTTGTTCTTAGGTTTTTTCTTGTTGATAACACGAAGTACACCTTTGCGGCGAACGATGATGTCATCAGGTGAAATTTTTTTAACACTTGCGCGTACTTTCATAGAAGTGTCAAAATCCTTTCTTAATTTAAATCTTTTTAGGTACTCCTTAATATAGAGAAGTCCGCGAGTTGCGGAAAAATAGCTCGCAGTTTTCTTTATATCAACTTTCGCCAAAAAGACGGTTGATATTATTTCAGGCGGAAACTGATTCTACCCTTTGTAAGATCGTAAGGGGTTAACTCAACTTCTACCTTATCACCAGGCACTAAACGGATAAAGTTTTTGCGCATTTTTCCGCTCATGTGCGCAATGATAATATGACCATTCTCAAGTTCCACGCGAAATTGCGTGTTAGGCAAAGCCTCAACGACTTTACCTGCAAGTTTGATAACTTCCTTTTGACTAGCCATAAATTACCATATTATTATAGCAAAAATTTTTAGATTTTTCAAGAGGTTTTTTCTATTAAACTCGCGTAGCTCTTAAGAATTGTCTAGAAAGATAAGTTTTTTGTTTTAGGCTATATTCGCCCGTACAAGTAATAATTGAAATTGACTCAGTTTTTGCGACTGGAGAAACTGCCAGTAGCGACATTTTACTGTCAGCGTCAGATAATTTAACTTCAAAATTATCATAAACGCGATATTCAAAAATTCTACCATCGCCCATTTCGATTTTAATATTGTCGCCAGCAACTAGGGTGTTTAATTTCTTAAAAATGCCGTAAGAACTCGGGCCGCCGTTGTGGCCATCTAAAATCGCTGTTCCGCCAGAGCCAGGCACACTCGATCCGTTATACCAGCCAGCATCATAGTTTGTGTTTGGAGTTTCCATTTGTCCTTTAGCGTTAACTCCAACCTCAAAAATTCGAGCATTTCTAACACCTAATTTTTCTATCGTTAAGTATCGAGGCTTATCTGCGGCTACGATGTACGCTTTTTGTTGTTCTTCGGTCACGACTTCGTCGCTCACTTCGCTCGAGTCAACATCTCCCACAACTCCGGCTGTAGCGCGTTCGCTACCTTCCTTTTCTTCGTAGTAGCTTTTTTCCCAAATCGCTACTCGCGCAATTAAGATTCCTGCTATTAAAATAATTACACCCCAAATAATATATGGTATATATTTTTTGTGTGATTTTTTAACCTCTAAACTACTCAATGCTCACCCTCTATTTTCTATTATTTATAATCGTCGTAAGTTACCATTAATGCTCGTGAATCAATCGAACGTAGATTTTCAAGCGCTACCGTTACTACGATTAAGAGTCCAGTTCCGGAGATTGAAAGACCGAGCGGCTGTCCCATGAGAACGATAAAGATATAGTCAGTCACAAATGGAATCATCGCAATAAAACCAAGAGTTAGTGAGCCGAAGAAGTTAAGACGAACAACTGTTTTATCTAGGTATCTTGCGGTTGAAAGGCCAGGGCGTACACCTTCAATAAAACCGCCTTGCTTCTGTAAGTTATCGGCAATTTCTTTAGTATTGAAGATAATGCTAGTATAGAAATAAGTAAATGCAACTACAAGTAGGAAATACATTGCTGGATAAATAAACCATTGCGCCGTAATTCCGTCTGGATACATTGTACTAAAGTTATTTGCACTAGGAGCAGTAAAGATTGTTGTTAGAGTAGCTCCTACCTGGTTCTCCGGATCAGCTGATGTAATAAACTGGCCAATTAGAGCTGGAAGCGAAAGGAATGCGGTCGCAAAGATTACTGGAATAACACCAGCGGCAATTAACTTAATCGGAAGAATTGATTTAATTCCGCCGTATTCCTGATTACCATGTACGCGTTTAGCGTAATTAATTGTAATAATGCGCTGTGCTTCGTTAACTTTAACCAAGAAGTAAAATGCAATAATTAGAGCTACGCCGAAGCCTAATAGAATCCAGAAGACTGTCGGATTAACTGGGAGATTTAGCCAACCAAAGAGGCTGAGCGTTTCGCCACTACTTGTATCGAAAAGCGCTGAACCGATCTGAGCTGCGGTTGTTTGGAACTGAGAAATAATCGAGATAAAGATGATCATCGAGATTCCATTTCCAATTCCCTGCTCGGTAACTAATTCGCCAAGCCACATCAAAATGATTGAACCGGCTGTCATAGCGGTAACTGCAATAAACCAATCGTGGAATGTCGGCTCAAAGGCAGTTGTCGAATATGAACCCATCGATTGAAATAGAATATAGATATAAGCAATCGACTGTACAATCGCTAGCGGAACCGAAATCATACGAGTCCACTGGTTAATTTTTCTCCTACCAGTTTCGCCGTCTTCAGATAATTCTTCAAGTCGCGGAATCGCCTTTGTTAAAAGCTGAACCACGATCGAAGCGGTAATATATGGTGAAAGACCAACTAAAATAACAGAGAAGCTAGCTAAACCACCGCCAGAAATTAAGTTAATAAAACTACCAAAATCAGACTTAGAAATTAAGTTTTCCATCGCATCGCGGAAAGTCGTAGCATCGCCCATTGGAACTGGAATATGTGCTAAGAAACGATAAACTACTAAAATGCCTAAAACGATGCCGATTCGCTTTAACATATCTTTATTTTTGAATGATTTGAAAATAGTTTTGAAATGCATTGAAATTAAAGCCTCTCTGTATATATATTTATCTCATTGTACCACAAAAAGCCGCCTATTGCTAGACGGCTTTTTAGATTTTAAAGACTATTTATCTGCTTTTCTTGAACCTTCAGTCTTCTTGCGTGCTGGAACGTTAGTTTTTGTGAACTTTCCGCCAGCTTTTTCAATAGCAGCAACAGCTGTTTTTGATGCAAATTGAGTAGAAAGGTTAATTTTAGCAGTAACTTCTCCGCGGAGAATGACCTTAACCTTGTTAAATGGACTAGAAATTAAACTATTTTCAGCCAATACAAAGTTGTCTACATCTCCAGAAAGCCCGTTTAAGTTATCTGTATAGACAACTTCAGCTTTTGGATGAATAGACTTAAAGCCTTTAAGTTTTGGAATAGCCTGCATAATTGCGCGCTGTCCACCCATAAATCCTGCTGGCATCTTGTGATGACCAGTACGAGATTTCTGGCCTTTAGTACCACGACCAGCGGTTTTGCCGCGACCAGCCGAGATACCGCGACCAGCACGAATTGGACGAGCGTTTTTCTCTACTTGTAAGTCATTGTATTTCATTACTTACTCTCCTTTTTTGCAGCCTTTTTTACAGCGGTAGTGCTCCACTGTTCACGAGGAACCTGCTGTTTAAGGCCTTCAATAACGGCGTAAGCGATGTTAACTTTATTAGTACTACCTAGAGATTTTGAAATTAGGTTTTTAATTCCAGTAAGACCAATGATTGAACGGACGACTCCACCAGCGATAATACCAGTACCAGGAGCAGCCGGCTTCATTAAGACGTCAGCGCCAGTAACCTTAGTTTCAACCTCATGACAGATAGTTTCACCATCCATCGCAAAGGTAATCATATTCTTCTTTGCTTTAGTAGTAGCTTTAGAAACGGCAGAAGTAACATCTCCACCTTTAGCTACGCCAACACCGATTTTGTTCTTCTTATTTCCAACCGCAACAAGGGCTTTAAAGCGCATACGGCGACCACCCTTAACGGTTCTAGAAACGCGGTCGATATTAATAGTAATCTCTTCAAACTCTTTTGGAGCAACGTCGGCGCGAACGCGATCACGACGATTGTTTCGGCGCATTGGACGACCAGACATATCGCGAGCTTCTTTAGTAGCTGCAACCTTATCGGTCATCTTGAGAGTTCCAGATTTATTAATTATGCGCGGTTCATTTGCTTTATTCTCAGGCATATTAGAACTCCAATCCTTCCTTGCGAGCTGCATCTGCAAGAGCAGATAGGCGGCCAGCATAAGCGTTAGCACCACGGTCGAAGACTACTTTAGAAATTTTAGCTTTTTTAGCTTTTTCTGCGATTTCTTTACCGATAGCAGCACATTTTTCAGTTTTTGTGCCTTTAACTTTAGAACCTACAGTTGTTGCATAAGCTAAAGTTTTCTTTGCGTCATCATCGACGATTTGTGCAATGATATGTAAATTGCTGATTTTAACGGTTAAACGCGGGCGATCAGCAGTGCCGTGAATTTTAGCGCGAGTGCGGTTAGCACGATAAATAGCATCCATTATTTCTTACCTGCCTTTCCAGCCTTGCGGACGATATATTCGTCAACATACTTAATACCTTTACCTTTATAAGGTTCAGGCTTTTTAAGCGCACGAATTTCAGCTGCAACCTGGCCAACCTGCTGCTTATCAATACCAGAAACGGTAATTTCCATTTTGTTGGTAGTGAGGGTAATTCCCTCTGGAGCAGAGTATTTGACTGGATGTGAAAATCCAAGCGCCATTTCGATGTCTTTTGGACCACCAGAAAGACGGAAACCAACACCATTAACTTCAAGTTTCTTCTCGAAACCTTTAGTTACGCCCTCAACGGCGTTTTGTAGCAGAGCGCGCTGAAGACCGTGCCAAGCTTTAGACTTTGGCTCGTCATCTTTACGAGTTACTACGATTTTATTGTCTTCTACTTTCGTAGTAGTATTCTGTTGAACAGGAACCTCGAGCGTGCCTTTTGGACCAGTGACGGTAATAATATCGTCGCCGACCGTGATTGTCACGCCTGCAGGAATGTCCACAGGTAGTTTTCCGATACGACTCATTAAAAAACTTCCTATTAAAGTTGATATTAGAAATATCTTATCATACTTTTGGTTTTTTTACAAGAGGTAGCTCGCTGATATTTTAGTTACCAGCAAGCTGATCGAATTCTTCAAGTGATGAGATTAAGACATCTCGAGGCTTATTTCCGTTTTGCGGCCCGATAACTCCAATTTCTTCTAGCCAAATTGCTAATCCAGAAACAAATCCATGCCCTTTTCCGAGATAAGTTTGGAGCGAAGCGGTTGAGAATTTACCCTTATTTAAAGTAATCTCTACGGCCTTGCGAACAATCGGATCGTTTGGATCATATCTACGACCAAGGTCGCCAATCGCTCCGCCGTCAGAAGGTCCAAGTCCTTTAATCTGAACAGCTTGAGAAATCACTTCATCATTATATTCTGGAGCGCGTTGTTCACGGAGGAAATTTGTTAGCTTATCAATATCCGCATCAGGCGAGAATGCACCCTGGATACGACGAGGTTTACCCATCATCTCCGTTGTAAGCATTAACATATCGCCTTTTCCGAGCAGTTTTTCTGCTCCACCCATATCAAGCATAATACGAGAGTCGGTATTGTTATTAACTGCGAACGCGATACGACCAGGAACGTTAGCCTTAATAAGACCAGTAATAACTTTTACTTCTGGACGCTGAGTTGCGAGGACGAGATGCATACCAGCGGCACGACCTTTCTGTGCAATACGTACGATTAACTGCTCGAGGTCCTTACCTGCCTGCATCATTAAGTCCGCCATCTCATCGATAATTATTACAACATACGGCATTTTTGTTCCATCCATCATCTGCTCGTTTCCGTCTTCATCTTTAACAGCGGCAGATTTCTTTGCCATTTTAGCGTTATAATCCTCAATTTTCTTGACTTTTTGCTCTGCCATTTCCGTATAACGACGTTCCATCTCATTTACTGCCCACTTCATAGCTGAAAGCGCTTTGTCAGTTGAATTGATAATTGGAGTTAAAAGATGAGGAATCGCATCATACTGAACCATTTCAACCTGTTTTGGGTCGACGATAATTAACTTTAAGTCGCTCGGAGAGTTTCGATAAAGCAGAGAGCTAATTAAAGTATTAGTCATTACGGACTTACCAGAACCGGTTGTACCTGCAATCAGAAGATGCGGCATCTTTGCTAGGTTTGCAACTACGGAATTACCAGAAATATCTTTTCCTACCGCGAAAGTTAATGCGTGATTATCGGGTTTATTCCATTCTTTACTTTCTAGAATTGCGCGTAAAGTAACATCAGCCGGACGGACGTTCGGAATCTCGACACCTACCGAGCGGGTTCCTGGAATCGGAGCTTCAATACGCACTTTATCGACTGCAAGATTAAGAGCTAATTCGCGGTCGCGCGCTGTAATCTTGCTAAGGTTAACGCCAGCAGGCGGCTTCATAGTATACTGCGTAACGCGCGGTCCTACATTTGCTCCTTCGACTTCGACGTCGATACCGAACTCTGCAAAAGTAGATTTTATGATATAGGCATTCTGTTGAATATTTCCACCATCCGGAGGAGTCTGCTTCTTCGATAGTAAATCGGTCGAAGGCATCTTCCAATTCGGATCAGAAACCGCAGTCAAGGCACGTTCTGGTTCAGGCTCTTTTCTATCCTCAATCGGCTTCTTAATATTTAGTTTACGATTTTCCTTGTCTGCCTCGACAATCGCCGGAGCATTAATTTTTAGATCTTTTAATTTACCGCCCGAAGTGTCAGAGTTTGCTTTACGTGCAATTTTTGCATTTTCCTGATCTTCTTCTCTGCGACCGCCTCTAAATAGATCTTTAATAAAGCGAAATACTGTGGCTGGAGAAACGCTTAAAATAAAGATGCCAGTCAAGAAGATTAAAACAGCATAGAGAAAGAAAACTACTCCTTTATCTAGAACTTGTGTAGCGACTGAATTTAAGCCTTCGCCAAGTATCCCGCCCGTTGGATTTTTCATACCAATTGTAGGAATCCCAAAAATACCAGAAAGCCAAGCTACCATAATAACGCTAGCGATCCAAGTTGAAATTGGGACTTGATTTGTTTCGCTTCTGAAAATCATCACTGCAAGATAAACTAGTAAAAACGGAATCGAATATGCTGCATATCCAATGAGATAAAGCGAACCCTGGTGAATATTATTTAAGAGCGTTCCGCCACTACCGAACCACGTCATTACTAGAGTTACCGCAAGAGCGAGCAGAACAATTGCGCCAGCCTGACGCCAGAAACCACCCGGTAGCTCGTGCTCAGGAGCTACATCCCTTGTTTTAGATTTACGTTTTCGTTTAGCCATATAATATAAGTATAGCACAAGCGGTATTATTAGGCGAGAAAAATCGCAAAAATTAAATTATGTGGTATACTATAAATAATTATTGAGCACCCGTAGCTCAGTGGATTAGAGCACTTGTCTTCGGAACAAGGGGTCGTGGGTTCGAATCCCCCCGGGTGTACCACATAAAAAACTTTCCGAGCTTAACCCGGAAAGTCATTTTTTAGTTTTTATAGGCTTGTAATGTTGCTTTTAAGGTTATTTCTTTGCCATCTCTTAAGACTGTCAACGCAACTGTGTCGCCAACTTTATATTCTCCAATTAAAGTGGTTAAGCTACCAGCTTTACCAATTTCGATACTATTAACTTTTGTGATAATATCTCCAGTTTTAAGTCCAGCAGCATCTCCAGCACCGCCAGAAACAACAGCGTTATCTCCTTGTAGGTATGCGCCAGCTTTAACTGGTAGATTATATTCCTCCGCTACGGAAGCATCAATTGGAAGATAGCTGACATTTAAGACTGCACGCGAGAATTCTCCAGTAGCTATTACATTACGAATAATTCCTTTAACGCTACCGATAGGAATAGCAAAACCGACTGTCTGCGAGCTAGATGCGTAAGCAGTAGCGATACCGATTACTTCTCCAGCGGCATTGATGATTGGACCGCCAGAATTTCCACCGTTAATTGCTGCGTCAGTTTGAATCATATCGGAAAGACGTTCATAACTAGAACCAGTTGAGTCGGAAGCTACGAGCGAACGTCCAGTTCCAGAAACAACTCCTGCAGTTACAGAATTTTGATACTCGCCTAGAGCATTACCAATTACAACTACCTGCTGTCCAGCATTTACAGTTTTCGAATCACCAAGCGTAACTGGCTTGAAGTCCTGAGGATTTTCCACTTTTAGAATAGCAGAATCATTAAGTGGATCAAGTCCAACTACTTTTACATCTTTATAAGTAGTTCCATTATTTAAAGTAACGTTGACTGTTTTTGCGCCTTCGACTACGTGCTTATTTGTCATAATGTAACCGTCGTTAGTTAGAATGAAACCAGTTCCAGCGGCTGTTGAAGTTGAGCTAGTTCCGTTCCAGGATTGAGTTCTAACTTCAGTTGTAATTGAAACTACGCTATCGGAAACTCGATTTGCAATTTCTGCGATTGAACCTTCTACAAAGCTAATAGAATTACCATCTGAACCATTATAATTTGTAATTGAAATATTTTTATCATAATAGTTATAAATACCAAAGCCAAGCGCCGCTAATGCAATAATAAAAGTTAAAAGTGAGAGAACGCTTACATTGTTTTGCGAGTCTTTTTTTGACTTAGGCTGCTCGTCTTTTTTATCGTTCTTAACTTCTTCGGATTTCTTTATTTCTTCCGTTTTTTCTACCTTTTTAACCTCATCGGCCTTTTTATTACTTTTAGCCTCTTCTGTCTTCTTAGTTTCTTCAGTCTTTTTGACTTCTTTCGCTTTTTTTAATTCTTCTTTTTTAGTATCTTCGTCCATAATACCTCCTTAATTAGACATTAAATATCGGTTGACTAAACCAAATTACAATTAGCGCGATTACTAAAATGGAAAAGATCGTCGGCATACCAATCTCCGACCAATTGATTTTTCCTTCATTACGATTAAGCGATTTATAAATAAAGCCGATTAGATAAGACAAAATGGTTAAGATTATGGAAAGCTGCGGAATAATAATTCCAGTTCCAGAGAAAGAGTAAACAATTAGCCAAGAATGACAAAGCCAAGCTACTTCAGCGGAAATAATTCCAGCAACTAGAGTTACAACATTATAGTCTTCGTCGTCACTCTGAACTAATACGTGGCGCGCGCTAGCATAGCCAATTACAAAACAGCCGAGTACGAGAAAAATCGAATCAGCGCTAGCTGTCATTAAAGTCAGCGCAATAGTTCCGAAAAAGACGGCGAAAATAGACTGTAAATCAGTCGCGAGTTCAGATGATTTTGGTTTTAAAACAATTAACCATAAAGAGTAGATAATCGCTAAGATAAAATGGATAGGTAGAACAATTGCGCCAGCCGAATAAGCTATAAATATAAAAGAACAGCCAACAATTAAATCAACAAGATTAGATTTTAAGTTTAACGCCCAGTAACGCGGACGGACAGCAAACATACGCCATTTACTAAGTAAAACTAGAATTAAGCCAATTACAAAACTGTTGGTCGCCCAAGTAATATAAATCGAACCAGCAGCTAGGGCGATATTTAAAATAACATGAAGAGCTGAGCTTAAAGCGTTACGACTTTTACGAATAAACACAAAATCTGACATATATATAATTATAGCACAAATAACCTTAAGAAAAATTTAAAAACTAGAATAAACGAATTTGATTAAATGGGAATAGGCGTAGTAGAACTGGTCCAATGATACGACAATATGGGACTGTTCCTAATCCATAACGTGAATCGTAGGAATGTGTTCCTTCGCGGTTATCGCCAGCAACGAAAATTTCGCCTTCCGGAACAATCATATCGACTTCACCAGAAGTAGAAGCCTTTGGCCCATCAGTTTCAGATTTTCTAGTATCATTATCAGGCAAAAAACCCTCAGGATGTTCGTCATTATAAACTGTTAGGGTTCCATCTTTAACAACCACACGTTCTCCCGGAAAAGCTATTACACGCTTAATAATATATTGATCTCGAACGCTCGTATCTACTCCACATGTTAGTGGACCATCTGCTTCGCCATTTACAAAAACGATTACTTGCCCACGCTCAGGGACATATTCCTGCCCCATAAAATGTGCCGCGGAAACAGCTAAACGGTTCACAATCACGCGGTCGTTATTATGTAGGGTATTCTCCATCGAAACGCCAACCACATTATAAGAACGAAAGACATAACTATTGAGAACGATAGTTCCAAGTACGATAGCAATTACAAAACAGATTAAACTTAAAATATCTTTTAAGATTGGATATCGTTCAAAAAATGTCAGTTCTTTTTTCTCCATATTTTCTATTTTAACATAAGTTTTAGAAAATCAGAATAAAACTTGTGCTTTTATTATCAGAAGAAGCGGTAAGTTTCCAGTTATTTTTCTCGGCGACTTCGCTGGCAATAGCCAATCCTAGTCCGACGCCGTTAGAAGTTTTATCGACTTGATAAAAGCGTTCAAAAAGATGGGGTAGTTTCTCTGCTGGAATAATTGCACCGTCATTTTTGACAACAATTTTCCTGCCGCTAACTACAATGTTAATTTTCTTGTCCGAATATTTAATAGCATTATCAAGTAAAATATTTAGAATCTGCTTCGCGGCAGGAAGATTTAGCGAAAGTGGTTTAGTCTCAGAACCTTCAATCTTAAGTTTAGTTCCCTTTTTCTCTAACTGCGGTTTTAGTGGATCGGACAATTTCTTTACAAGTGATTTAAGTTCGACTTCAGTTTTATCAACTTTTTCGTTTGTGTTCGCCTCAATACGCGCCAGGGCTAAAAGCTGTCCGTTTAGCTCCGCCAATTCCTCGGCTTTTTCGGCAGCATTATTAATCCAAATATTATCCGTAATTTCGCTTGCTTCTAGGTTTGCTTGAATTACAGCGAGCGGAGTTTTTATCTCGTGAGAAGCGTTGGCAATAAATTGTTTTTGCGCTTCATAGGTGTCTCGTACTGGTTTAATGCTTTGCTCTGCTAGGAAGAGTACGATAATAAAAACAATCGCTTCAATAAAAACGCCAGTTATAATAAGTGATAAAAGCAAAGTTTTTAAGAATCCTTCACGATCTTCATTAAGATGTTTTTTAATGGTCTTATTTAACTGCTCATTTTCAAATTCTTCAGAATTTATTGTTATGGTACTACCATTATTATTCGCGCTCTCCCATTCGGCTTTCGGCATTGGGCGATTTGCAATATCAGTAGAAACTACGGAATAAATTACTGAAAAAGCCACTACAAGAACAAGTGTAGTCGAAACCATCGCGATGCCAATAATTTTATTTCGTAGCTTCTTAAACATTTTTTCTCCTTATTTTTTAACACTAATCTAAAAAGTTGTTTTATTTGCAAATCAGTTTATACCCTAAGTTTCTAATCGTTTTAATTGCGCATTTACTCTTTAAGGTTTTTAATTTCTTTCTGAGGTAACTCATATAAACTTCAATATAATTCTCTTCAGTAAGCGATTCCGAACCCCAAATCTTAGCCAGTAAGTATTCTTTTTTCTGAACAACATCAGGATTTTTAATTAGTATCTCCATGATAGCCGCCTCTTTTTCGGTTAGAGGGATATTATTTAAAGTGCGATTGTCGATATTAAGGCTAAGGTCTTCAAAGTGTATTTCAGTTTCTGCTTTTAGCGGCGGACGGCGGTTTAAAGCGTTTAGACGAGCAATTAACTCGGACGTCTTAAACGGCTTTGATAAATAATCATCTGCACCCATAGTTAAACCTTTAACCTTATCTTCTACTTCAGAAAGCGCCGATAACATAATGACCGGAGTTTTTATATTACGATCACGAATTGCTTTTAAAATATCAAAACCAGATAATTTTGGAAGCATCACATCGAGTACGATTGCATCATAAATAGGATTAACCGACATATCTAAACCTTTTTCGCCATCATCCGCCCAGTCAACGGCAATATCAGATTTTTTTAGCATATGAATTACGGCATCAGCTAGATACTTTTCATCTTCAACGTATAATATTCTCATAAATGTCCTTTCGTTTATAGCTCCATTATACGAGACATAACTTAATAGAACCTTAAAATATTTTAAGCATTTTAAGGTTCTATTTTAAGAATTAATTATTAGCGAATTTCTTTAGATTCGGATATTCTTCAATAAAGACCTTAATACAGCCAGCGATTGGGATGGCAATAACACAACCGATTAGTCCAAAGGAATACACGCCAATAGTTACGGCCACTAAGATTAAAAGTGGTGGAAGAGACATGCCTTTTCCCTGAATTTTTGGAGATATTAAATTATTTTCAAATTGTGCGTAGACGATATAGAATACAAGAAAAGTGAGGGCGCCCCAGATGGAGTTTGGAAGGAGGAGAAGAGTAACCAGTGCGGCAGAGATAATCGGCCCAAACATAGGGATTAAATAGAAGAATGCGGCTACAAGACCCATAGGTATGGCGAGATTTGCAGAAAAACCAAAGACAATGCTTAAAACGAGGATAGATATAGCAACAACCGTACCGTCTAAAATTGCAACAAGAAGCTGTCCGGAGACGTATTTTGCAATAACGTTCGCCATCCGACTAATAATGTTCCGCCAAACTTTACTGGCTTCCTTATTTTTATTCGAAGACATCTCCCAGATTTTATCCATTAACTCTGGCCCTTGAAGCATAAATAGAATCGTAAGCACTATTATAAGAACAGTAGCAGTGAGAATGTTCCCGATAGTACCAATACTATTTAAAGTAAAGGCGGAAAAGCTAGAAATGAAGCCAGACGTGGCCTCCTTTACGCTAGCGACAACCTGCTCTCTTAAATCTGGGATACCGATAGAATCACCGATATTCTTTAATTCTTCACTACTTAGAAAACTATTAACTTGCTCCGGAGCAGTAGCTAAAAATCTAGAAGTTTCATTTACTACGACTGGACCGACAAAGATAATTATCGCGATAATAGAAAAAACAACCAGTAGAACAGAGGTGATTGACGAAACACCTCTTCTTTCTTTACGCTTATCGATATTATCTATGCGCTTAGCAAGAGGGTGGAGCGCAATGGCGAAGAAAATCGACGCTAGAACAATGATTATTCCGCCCATTGCTTGAAGTATTAGTGCAAAAGCAATCCCAAGTCCAACAATAACAGCCCAAAAGCGGACAAAAGTTTTGGTGTCAACGTCGATCGATTTACTCACATGCCTCCTTTATTATATTTATATTTTATCACAACTACTTCAGATATTGCCAAATTGGACCATCAGGAGTGTCTTTAACCGTAATATTATTCTCTGCTAGTTCGTCGCGTATCTCATCCGATAGTGCATAATTTTTATGTCGCCTAGCTTCTTCGCGTTCTGAAATCAAACGACTAACGTAATCTGGTAAGTTTTCTATTTCTCTAGTTAAATCCAGTGCAAATAGTTCATCGATAAACTTCCAATCTTCAAAACTCAGCTCATTTGTATCGATAATGCTGAAGGCTTCTGGCGAGTTTAGATTCTCATTAACAGCCTCGAGGATTTTCTCCTGTAAATCGGCATTTTTATCAATATTTTTTAGCTGATATGCGCTAGCAGCTTTATTTTTCCAGTTTAATCGCCTTGATTTTGCCGCAGAAAGATCATCAAAACTAAAGTTTCTTGTACCCTGAAAATGACCTTGTAATACCCACATCTTAAAATCAAGCGGAGTATAGCCTTTTTCTTCTAAGTCTTCAAGCTTATAAGTATTTCCAAGCGATTTACTGACTTTCTCATTGTCGATAGTAATAAAATTACAATGTAGCCAAAAATTACACATCTTTTTATCGAACGCACACTCGCTCTCGGCTATTTCGTTAGTATGATGGACGGGAATATGATCAATTCCGCCAGTATGGATATCGATTGTTTCGCCAAGTTTTTCGTGGATAATCGTTGCACATTCAATATGCCATCCCGGATAGCCATCTCGTCCGCGATAGCTCCAGCGCATAGCATGATCTTCTCCGTCCTTAATGAATTTCCAGAGTGCAAAATCGGAAATATTGCGTTTTTCAGAACTAAAATCAACTCTGGCGCCCGCTTTTAGATGGTCTAAATCTAAACGTGCAAAATCAGCATAGGTTGGAAATTTTGAAGTATCAAAATAAATACCGTCAGAAGTTTCATAAGTGTAGCCTTTTTCGGTTAGACTATCAATTAAGGCTAAATCTTCATCAATATAATCTGTTGCTCTAGCGATTATGTCTGGTGGGGTTAAGTTTAATTTATTATAGTTTTCAAGAAAATAGTTAGAATAATATTCGGCAATTTCCCAAACGGTTTTATGCTCACGTTTTGCACCTTTTTCTAATTTGTCTTCTCCTTCGTCTGCATCAGATGCGAGATGTCCTACGTCAGTTAAGTTTAAAACACGTTTAGGAGTAAAGCCGTTTTTCTTGAGAGCTCGAATTAAGAGATCCCAATAGATGTAACTGGTATAATTTCCGATATGCGGATAATCATAAACCGTCGGACCGCAAGTATAGATTTTTACTTCTTCCGGATTAATAGGCTTAAAAGTTTCAAGTTTTTTAGTTAAAGTATTATATAGTTTCATTAAAAGCTCCCAAAACTAACGGTTTCTTCCTCTTCTACGTCGTTTTCAATTAGGCTATTACAGCAAGAAACTAAATCGCGTACACAGTCTTCGTAGTTAAGATCGTAAGTTCTAAAGCCCGCCGCATAAGGATGTCCGCCTCCTCCAAAATAGCCCGCAACTTTATCAGCAACTGGAATGCTAGTTCTTACTTTTCCGGTCAATTTTCCGTCTGGATAGGTTTTTATCGCAACAGCAACCTCTACGCCCTCGACCATTCTCATTTCTTCCAGAATTAAAACATTCGGATTGTATTCGTCAGAATATTCCTGAATATCGTCCCAAGGGATATGAACTGTTGCTAACTTTCCGTCTAGCGAGTATTCGATTCTTTTAATTAAATCAGCTTTATAATCTAAAATTCGCTGAGACTTCTTCATGAATTCTTTGCGGTGTTCCTCAAGTTCAGAAACGTTGCTTCCGAGCCGAGTGAGTTCTGCTGCCGTCTCAAAATCTTCTGCCTGAACGCTTGCTGTTGTTAGGCCTAGAGTATCGGAAAGTAGTCCATTGAAAATCATATCAGCGGCAATTTTATTAATCTCTAGTTTCTGATCTTTTGCGATTTTAAAGATTAAAGAACAACAAGACGGCAGAACCTCAATAATTTTCTCATGCGGGAAAGTCAGGTCGTCTTCGGTTTCGTGATGATCAAGAACGAATACTGGTTTTTTCTCTAAACTATCTTTAATCGCTGGATCTTCGAGCAGTTTAGAAAGTAAAATCTCGGCTGCCGTATCGACAATAATATATCCATCAGCATTAAAATCAAAATCACTAGTAACTCTAGACCAACCATCAAAATATCTTAAATATTTCGGTAAATCAACTGGACAATAAAGACTAATCTCCCTGTCGTCTAAAATTGATTCTAGAGCGAGAGCAGATCCGAGTGAATCTCCATCCGGATTTTCTGCCTGAATTACGGAAATTCTGGCTTTATTTTTAATAAAATCACTAAAAATATTATACATTACCTATATTATATCAGTTTTAATAACAAAAAACCACCTCTACTTGAGATGGTTTTTGTCTATAAGGCGGCTTCCACAGCGGCCCAGTTTGCATCTTCATTATTTGCCGGTATGACGACTGAAACTTGCGAGCCTTCTTTTAACCTAAAGTAAGTGACAGATGCGTATAATACTTCGTATTCGCGTCCATTAACCTCTACAAAATACTTATCATCATGATGTGTAAGCGTTCCGATAACAGTCTTTCTCTCGACTGGACCAATCTGCTTGTAAAGAAACTTACCGTCTGGCGTAATTGTTAATTTCATAATGTCGCCTTCAACAAGTTTTGATTTACTAGCATAGTTTGCCGGGACTGGATAATTCTTCCCTTCCTGGTCAATCATAATCTGTCCATCGAAGACACCCTCAATAACCTTACCTTCTGGACCGGAAATAGTTACATCTCGCGGCGCAGTAATCGTGTCGCCATCTCCAACAATCGAAATCAAAAGCTCTTTAGCAGCAGCTAAATTAGTCTCAGCTTCCTGGATAAGTGATCGTAACCTCTTTATTTGTTTTTCTGGTAATTCAGACATCCTCGCATCCTGTCTGTTTAATATAGTATTAATATTATATTATATCGTCTAAAAATTTTTGTCAATAGCTTTTTTCTAATATTATTCGTGATGGTATTTTCCGCCATTTGCAATTTCTTGTGCGCGGTAGATTTGTTCCGTTACCATAATACGCATTAACATATGCGGAAAGACCAGTCGAGAAAAACTCCAGACAAAATCAGCCCTGCTTCGCACTTCTTCAGAAACGCCATAGGCTCCGCCGATAATAATTACAGCTTCGGAGCTAGAGTTAAAAACTTTTGTTAATTTATCGGATAATTCTGGAGAACTAATATTCTTGCCTCTTTCGTCCGCAAGAATTACTACTTGGTTCGTTTTAAACTCCCACTTCTCGAGTTTCTTTTCTAACTTCTCTTCATCTAAAATCTCCCAAGTAATATCGAAGGGCTTTTTTAGTCGTTTCTCATATTCAGCACAGGCCTCAAGCACCCAACCTGTACTTTTCTTTCCACCAGCAATTACCTTAATCATACCTTAATTTTATCCTCTTTTTGTTATTTTTACAACAAAAATTGTGGATAAAGTTTCGTTTAATAGCTCGCCTGGTAGCTTTTGGCTTTAGCGTCTTGACTTTTTGGGTATTTTGTGATAAAATATAAACATATCTATCGTCTTATGACGTTATTGCACATTAAGACAAGAGTTAGATAGGAAAGGTAGGTGAGAAAGCTAATTTCCGAGTTATCAGGGTGATTCCCTGTTTTGAATAAATGGTTAGAGGTTAAGGAACGAAGGGAGAATAGTTATGAAGAAAATAAAGGTATTATCAATGGTAGTATTAACTGTTTTAGCTTTTGTAGTGATTATGCCGACAATAGTACAGGCGGCCACAAATCGTCAGACCTGGGGTATGACAGAAAACGAGCTCAGAAACTCGAACCTGTCTCCCGGCACAATTTATTGGGATGACGACTTGGTATATGGCGACATAGAGGTAGTTGACGAATGGTATAATAACGGCTGGTATAATAAAAATTACCGTAACTGTAGCAATAATAAGCAGTATTCGGTTTATCTGTATGAAGATTTTAAGATTACAGATAAATCTGATCGCGACCTAAGTAAGAAACAAATCGCCAAGAAACAGGCCCAAATCGCTTTTGTCCCTGTTCGAGCTAACGCTCAGAATAAAGGCTGGTGGGACTGCGACTGGAGATTTGTAACTGTTAAAAAGAACAAGGTTGCGGCCGAGGCTACGGTTGAATATAAATCAGTTACTATGAATCGGAACTCAAAATCGGTTTATATCCGCCAAATAACCAAGAAGAAGAACGGACGTTGGGAGACTATGTTCTTCGTTGGAGATAGAAGCTACACGCCTAATCAAATCTCATCAATTTTTAACTAGAGATTAGGGATGGAGCTTTTAACTCTAGTAACTCTTTGTTAATTTTATTTCGCGTCGGGACCAATTCGGTTTCCGGCGTATTTTTATTGCTTTTTTCTTTGCTTTATGATATACTTTAAGAAGTTACCAAAGACAGCGACTGGTTTATACCTTAATTTGTCGCCGAGGAAAATCTTGTTTTAGAGTTAGTTGGTAACGAATTTTAACAATTCACCAGTTTTTAACGTTAAATAAAACCAAAGGACTTTTTATGGCAATTTCAAAGGATAAAAAGAATACATTGGTTGCTGATTTAACCGAGCTTTTATCGACAAGTAAAATGACCGTTTACGCTCGTTATCAGGGCTTAACCGTTGCGGAACTCCAAGAGCTCCGTAAAAATGCTCGCGAGAACGGCGTTAAAATCAAAGTCGTTAAAAACCGTCTAGTAAAAGTCGCGATGGGCTCAGTTGCAGTCTATAAAGACACTGATACAACTGGTCTAACCGGACAGTTGCTTTACGCGGTTTCTGACTCTGATGAGGTCGCTCCAGCGAAGGTACTCGCTGAGTTTGCAAAAACTCACGACATTCTTCAGATCGCTGGCGGTTTCAATGATAGTGGTAATGCGCTTTCTGACGCGGATGTTAAAGCTCTTGCTGCTCTTCCGTCGAAGAACGAGCTTATTGCTCAGGTCGTCGCAAACCTTCTTTCGCCGCTGAACGAGTCTGTTTCTGGACTTGCAAATGGCGTTTCCGAAATCGTTTCTGGTCTTGAGAATAAGAAAGACGCTTAAATTAGTAACTATTTCTAATAATATTAATTAAAAAGAAAGGAAGAAGGAGAGTTTTCTCCTTCTTAGGTTAATAATATGGCTACAGATATTAAAAAATTAGCTGAAGAGCTTGTAAACCTTAAAGTTCTTGAATTTAACGAACACAATAACACTCTTAAAGATGAATATGGCATCGAGCCAGCTGCTGCTGCAGCTGTCGCTGTTGATGCTGCTCCTGCTGAATCTGCT
>JAFVCN010000038.1 GCA_017479205.1 Candidatus Saccharimonadota bacterium | reverse complement strand
ATCTGTAATTTCGCTTCTACCGCTCGTCTGCCATAGCCCTGTAATCCCTGGTTTTAAAGATAGCCTTCTCTTATGATGGCGGGAATACTGCTGATATTCGTCAAGCATCGGCGGCCTCGTCCCAACTAGCGACATATCTCCCTTTAGGACATTAAAGAATTGCGGAAATTCATCAAGTGAGGTTTTTCTAATAAACTTTCCAACTTTTGTAATACGCGGATCATCTTTTATCTTAAACATCGCTCCGTCCATTTCATTTTCGCCTTTTTTCATCAACTCTTTTCGGCGTTTCTCCGCATCGTTATACATTGAACGGAATTTATACATATAGAAATATTTTCCATTTTTACCGACTCGCTTCTGCTTAAAGATCACTGGCCCGCCGTCTTCAATCAAAATCGCTGGCGCTACGAAGAGTCCAATAATTATTGTAAAGATACACCCAACTAGTCCGCCGATAATATCTAAGATTCTCTTAATGAGTAGCTCAATTTGTGAAAAAATCCTCGGCGCAAATCTTACGACTTCTAGAGTTCCAAAATCTTCCAATTTCGAGTCAAACGTCTCAATCGAGAATGAATCAAGTGTAATCATCGAGTCAATTCCCATTTCTCCGACTAAATCAATCACATTTCTAATTCTCTCACGATCTAGATGGTCTACTGAAATAATTGCTAAATCGACGTTATGTCTCTTCAAAAATTCAATCGGATCGGTTTTTTCTTTAGTCAGCTGATATTCAATTTCTTCAACGTTCACCTCAACCAGCCCTACTGCCGCGGCTTTATCTTTTAGCCCTTCCGGCTTTTCTGCAGTAACGCTATAAAAAGTCGATTTATCGCGAGCGTTCATTTCCGCTACTCCGATTATTTCGAAATCATCTGCTCCATTTTTCAAAAGCCCACGAATTAGATTTTCTTTATCTTTTCTATCTGTAAAAACTACAGTTTGACGTTTATGATGAGCCTGGAATGCTCGAAAAATTGCGTGTACTATTCCTGAAATAATTAGCGACAGAATAAAATAAATCGAGAAGAAATAGCCAAAGAACAAGCGAGGAATCGAATCGGAGATATGTGTTGTATAGACGATTGTTACGAACGCTCCAGCTGTTAGAATAACAGAGATAAAACACTCTTTAAAAAGTCGTAAAATTCCTCGTCTGCCAGAAACGTTCGATCCCCGATAGAACATAAATACAAGCACATAACAGAGTAGTAGATAAGAGAGAACTAATGCATCATTGATATTTCTAAATGTATCGTCTGGTTCCCAGCCAAAACGAAATGTATATGCAAAAAGAAACGATATAATAATCGCTATCACATTTGAAATAAACGTGCCAATTCTCCTACTCAACATTATCTCAATTATATCACAAGTATGATACAATAATACAAAATAATAGAGAGGATTTTATGAGTACTGTTTTTATGCAAATCATCAATGGGGAATTGCCTTGTTATAAAATTTATGAAGACGATAAAGTTTTTGCTTTTCTCGATAATAACCCAGTTTCTAAAGGTCATACTTTAGTTATCCCGAAAGTCGAAGTTGATAAAATCTATGATCTCGATGATGAAATCTATATGCACCTTATGAAAGTTGCAAAGAGAATTGCTAAAAATATAGATGAAAAACTCGGCCAGAGAACACTTTGGAAGGTTATCGGAACCGACGTTCCTCACGCCCATATCCATCTTATGCCGCTTGATCCTAACTATAAAGAAGGTCAGAGTGTAAAATTAACCCCTGAAGAATACAAAGAAATTCAGGATCTTCTAAAAATCGACTAATTGTACCTCCATAACAGGGGTAAAAAGTATAAAAATACACTTTTTGAGGTCTAAAAAACACTTATAGCCACCTTTAATGTTGTAATAATAACAACATATACATCTGTTATTTTAATAAAACAAAAATCTTATGCTTGACTCAAAAAAGTTTTTGAATATAGTATCTGATGCAAACTTAGCGCTGAAATGCGTTAAGCTACAAACACAAAAGAGTTCTGTTTCTAGAGCAGGGCTCGTTCAAAGTCATCACGCTAGATTTCATGAAAAAAGAAAATATTTTAAGTTTTATTTCAATCCTAATTATCTTCTACGCAACTATTTTGAATATCTTTTTTCAGCCACCAAAAACTTATTCTAAAACAGAGGTAAAATCAGTTTTTCCAGCCTTAAAATCAGCTTTTTCAAATGAGGTTCTAGAACATAGCGATTCGGAAATTGCCGGTCTAGGTCTAGGCTATCTAGTCGGAGAAAAAGACGAAATCCCAGATGGTATTGAAAAGAAAATGCAAACAATCGGTCTAGCCCACATAATCGTTGTGTCTGGAACTCATCTTTCAATTATTATGACTTCTATGCGTAAACTTTTTGAAAGAGTTTCAAGATTTTCTGCGCTCTATTTTTCAATTTTTCTACTCATTTTATATATCGGGCTAGTTGGAGTTAGTCCATCTCTCCTTCGAGCAGGATTTGTTGCTATTTTTAACCTTTTTGCCTGGTTTTTCGGTCGGGAACTTAAACCAGAAAGAACAGTTCTTTTAACTATGGGTTTTTGTCTTTTAATAAACCCATATTTTTTAACGAATCTTAGCTTTCAGTTGTCAATTTTCGCCTATGCCGGTATTATGATTATTTTTCCGGAGCTAAAAAAGTTTTTCTACGGCAGAAAAGAACCAAAATTTATCGGACAAACCATTCTATCTTCGTTTTCAGCTCTGATAACTTGCCTACCTCTCCAGCTTTATTTTTTCGGAACATTTAATTTTCTCTCAATTTTAGCTAACTTGCTTATCCTCCCGACCATCCCACTTACAATGGCACTAAATTTTATTACCGGAATACTAGGTCTAATTAGACTAGATTTTCTCGCTAATCTTTTTGGCGCCATCTCTAGTCTAGTCTTAAAATACCATACTTTAGTTATTAACTTTATAGATGAAAAAGCTGAATTTTTAATTGAAACTCCTAAGAAAAACTTTTTATTTTTAGGTTTATACCTTATCCTGGTTTTTAGTATTATTCTCTTAGCTAAAAATCGTCGGAAAAAGCAGAAGCAGAAATTTCAAAGGCTAAAAGAGTTAAAAACCCTCAATATCTGGGAGTAACCTGTTTTAAAAGTATTTTTCGAAGGAAAATGTTATAATATACGAAATGTCTAGAAAAAATCGGAAGAAATATTTAAATGAAGTTGTTATTCTAAAAGAGGCAGTTAAAATTGATAAACTCGCCCCAACCGGACAGGGGGTTGGAACTCTTGAAGATGGAATAAAGGCTTTTTTCTGGAATGCCCTTCCAGAAGAAGAGGTCTTAAAATATCGCATCGTCAAAAAGAGAGCTCATTTTATTGAGGCTATCGCTGAAGAAATCGATAATCCTAATCCAAACCGTATTACCCCGAAAGACAAACAATTCCTCTCGACTTCACCTTGGCAGATCATGAGCGAAAGTTATGAGGAAGAGTCAAAAGTCAAAATTCTAAAAGAGCTCTATCGAAACCTTTATACTAGTGAAATTAAAATTATTAGTGATAAGAATTTTTATTATTATCGCAATAAAATGGAGTATTCTCTTTACTATAATTTTACTACAGAGAAAATTGAATTGGCGATGCATCTTCGCGGTTCGCACCAGAAAATCCCAGTTGAAACAAGTTCTCTTGAACGACCAGAAATTTTTAAAAGAGCACAAGAAGTTGTTTCTGAGTTAAACCAAAATGGCGAAGAAGCCAGAAAATATCAGTCGTTACTTTTAAGATGTAACCAAAAAGGCGAAGTTTCAGGAGGGTTATTCGAGAAACATAAGTCGCATCCAGTCTTTAATAATCTTGAAGATCAGATTCTAGGCCAGACTTATTCCTACTCTCCGAACGGCTTTTTCCAGATTAATTTGCCAGTTTACGAGTTAGCCCTAAAACAAATTTCAAAACTAGTCGGTCAGGCGGAAAAAGTTTTAGATTTATATTCTGGTGTAGGAACTATTGGACTATCGGTAGCGAGAGCAAAAGATTTGACTCTCGTTGAAATTGATAAATCTGCCTATCAGGAGCTTGAGAAGAACTGTGCCGGTATTAGTAACGCAAAACCTATTCTTGCAAAATCAGAGGAAGCGCTAGATTATATCGCTCCAGATTCGGTTGTAATTCTAGATCCGCCAAGGGCTGGCTGCGATATAAAACTCATAGAAAAACTAATTGAAGTGAAGCCTAAGAAGGTAATTTACCTTTCTTGTAACCCAATTACTCAAGTTCGGGATGTCGAAAAAATGGTTAGCGCTGGCGCGAAGTTAGAAAGCCTTGAATTATTTAACTTCTTCCCAAGAACTCCTCATATTGAATCCCTAGCATCTTTATCCTTCTCCTAAAAAGTTATAAAACTCCTTAAGTAAGCATGAGCTACTTGCTTTTTCTGTGAAAATATGTTAATGTAAAGACTGGTGGCGGTCTAATTGACCATAAAAACATTTGTACATTACGCACTTTAAGGAGGGAATTGTATGGGTAAAAAACTTTACAAGAAAGATACCTTTTTGTCGAAAGAGAATTGTCAGGTAATTACCGATAGCGGTTCTGGATTAACAAAAGACGAGTTGGCTGAGTTAGGAATTATTAGTATTCCTCTTAACTGCAAAGTCTTAGGAGAAAAGCCCAAGAATTTCAACACAAACGACAACCTTGATGATTTTTTTAGTGATGTTAAAAACGAACGAGCTGAAAAAGTCGTCACATCAGTTGATATTGAAAGGGTCTATAAGATTCTAAGAACCGCTCTTGTAAATCACAAATTCGTGATTTTTGCGGGAACTGGAGAATCTCTCTCGAGCATTAACTCTTGCGCGCGAAAGGTCGGCAAAATTTTAAATGAAAAGCAGCCGGAGCTTCGGGCTAAAAATCGCCTAATCATCTTGAATACTTCCTGTGTTTCCGGAGGTTTAGGGTTCTATCTTTATCGTATGGTGCCTTTTATCTATTCAGGGAATCATACGGTTGGCGAAATTTTTGCCTATAATCAGTTTTTGGCTAACCACATTGTCCATGAGTTTACATCTCAAAATTTCGACTTCGTAAAAGAAAGCAGAATCTTTACCGAGCTTGATCCGAGTCTAACGAAAATGACTCTGAAAAAGATGTTTGTATCGGAGGCAAAAAAGGATATACCTCTAATGTATGTCCCGCGTACTGGTAAAATCAACGCAACTGGAGATATTTTTCCAGGTAGAAGGGCTCTCGCAAATTCTCTGACTTCGAAATTTCGTGATTTTTCGTACTCGCAGAACGCAGAAGTATGGATTGTGTATGGCGGCCTGAAGGATGACGAAACTTTTAAGCATGCTAAAGAGTTAGCAAGACAGATTAAGAGATGTTGTCCTGAGGCAAGAGTTGATCTTACTCACCGGTTAACACCAGCAGTTTGCGCACACGCTGGCGACGAAGTAGTTGGAATCGTCTATATTTCAAAAGATATGCGTCCAGATGAAATTAGTGGAGACGATTATCGGCGTTACGACATTGAGCTTTCCGAAAAGACTAAGGTAATGAAAAAATATATTACCGAGATTAGTAGAATTTCGACACTTTATCTTCAAAGCCCAGACCCAAATCTAGATATTCTCTAAAAAGACCGTCCCGGAAGGGACGGTTTTTAATCTTTTGCCTATAAATAACGCTTATGCTATACTAATATTATGAAAATTGCGATTTTTGGGGCAGGAGTATTCGGAACTGCGCTTGGAGATATATTAATTTCAAACGGACATCAAGTCGATTATTATGATCCAGAAAAATATCCTGATAAGAACTTAACTTCAGTAACCGCAGGAAGCGAAGTTAATATCTTAGCTGTACCAAGTAGCGCGGCGCCGAAGTTGATGCTATTTCTCCCGCACGATAAACCGCTAATTTGTGCAAGTAAGGGTTTTCTTACCCTAGCTTCTTTTAAACAATTTGGTAAAAACTTTTCAATTATTACTGGCGGAGCGTTTGCAGCTGATTTGAATAATAAAAAACGAGTTACTTTAACTGCGACTAGCGATTTAGTTGAACAGCTTTTTAAAACCGATTGGCTTTCTTTCGATAGAACAGAAGACAATATCGGAGCTATGCTCTGCGGCTCGTTCAAAAATGTTTACGCAATCGGCGCTGGTTACTGGGGGCTAAAATATGCAACTCCAGATTTTGATGATTTTATCAATTCCGTCCTTAATGAAATGCGGTTAATTTTAATGAATAATGGCGGAAAACCGGAAACTGCCAGCTTGTCTTGCGGACTCAATGATTTAGTAGTTACTTGCGCTTCGCCTACTTCGCGCAACTATGATTTTGGCGTAAAATTGAAGAAAGATCCGGAACTTGGAAAAAAGATTCTAGCTGGAGCAGTAAAGCTGCCGACAACAGAAGGTCTAGCGACTGTTGAACAGATCGCTAAAACTCCGAGCTTTGTTAAACCCGTAAACACTCCGATTTTAGACAGGATTATTTCGCTCGTAAAAAATATTCCGATTGTAAAACCGGAAGAATAAAAAAATGGTAGCATCGACTGGGATCGAACCAGTGACCTTAGGCTTATGAGTCCTACGCTCTAACCAACTGAGCTACGATGCCAAATGAAAAACGAATGCGAGCATCGAAAGCGATAGCTTAAGATACCAACTCTCTTTATTATATCATAAATATTAGTATATGAGAACCCCATAAAATTCAAGAATCAAGCGGGAACCATTCTAAAAACTTAAAATCTTCCCCTAAAGTACACCCAACCGCCAATCTAAAACTTTTGTTTTTATTTTTCATCAAACATTCTGCTCCAAGCTTCATTTTTTCCATTTTCTTTTTATCGACAAACATTTTTGGGGAACCATGATTGAGGTTCTTACGATGCTTAACTTCTGTAAAATAAACCACTCCATCTTTCTCGGAGATAATATCAATTTCAAATAACTTCGTCTTGTAGTTTCTCTCTAAAATCTTATGTCCAGATTTTTCTAAAAAATCTGCAACGACCCCTTCCGCCTTATTTCCAATCTTGGTTGTATTTTTTAATTTTGCAACTGGCGCAAAAGAACGGCGATGCTCTGGAGTTAATCCTAGCTTCTCCATTGCCGCCTGATGTTTTGCTGTTCCATATCCAACGTTATTTTCAAAATCATAACCTGGATATTTCTGAGCTAGCTCGACCATATATTTATCACGTTCAAATTTAGCAACAATCGAAGCTGCGGACACTTCCTTAACATAAAAGTCCGCCTTTTTCATAGTCGTTACATATTTTTCAAGTGGGGTATTTTTGAGAAAATTACTAATCCCGTCAATAATAATCTCCGTAAACGGCACTTTTTGAGCCTGGATTTTCTTTACTGCACGCGCAGTAGCAAGATTCAGTGCCTTACTGATGCCGATTTTATCAAGTTCTTCTGCTGTAACCCAGCCTGTAGCAAATGTTGCATTTTCTGAGATTTTTAGATAAAGCTCTTCACGTTTTTTCTTCGAAAGTTTTTTACTATCATTTAACTCGTTAATCCAAGGGTGGTTTTCGCGGTCTTCTGGCAAAATGCAAGCACCGATTACTAATGGCCCAGCGTAAGGTCCGCGCCCAACTTCGTCAATCCCCAGAATAACTCTTTTCATAAGATGATTATAACAGAGATTTATGATAAAATGGATATAACATGGGAAAAGCATTATATCGAAAATATCGACCAGTTTCTCTGGCGACAGTAGTTGGGCAGGAGGGAGTAGTAAAGCCTCTATCTGAAGCGATCTCCTCTGGTAACTTTGCACATGCTTATATTTTTACTGGTCCGAGAGGATGTGGGAAAACTAGTGTAGCGAGAATTTTCGCGCACGAGATTAACGGCTTTTCCTATGAGCTAGAAGATTCTTATGTTGATATTATTGAGATTGATGGCGCAAGTAATACTGGAGTCGAGAATATTCGTGACTTACGCGAAAAAGCCATGATTGCGCCGAGCGAAGGAAAATATAAAGTCTATATTATCGACGAATTTCATATGCTTAGTAAGTCAGCCTTTAACGCGCTCTTAAAGATTATGGAAGAGCCGCCAGAGCATGTGATTTTCTTGCTCGCGACGACAAACCTCGAAAAAGTTCCAGTTACAATTACTTCAAGGGCGCAAGTTTTTAATTTTAAATTAGCAGATAATGAAACGATGTTTAAACATCTTTCTATGGTTGCAGAAAAAGAGGGAATTAAAATCTCCGATGACGCGCTCTCGATTATTGTTTCTCGTGGTGGTGGCAGTTTTCGCGATTCGTTATCTTTATTAGACCAGATTTCAAATCTAAAAGCTCATGGTGAAGAGATTTCGTCGGCTGACATCGAATCGGCTTTAGGCCTTCCCGAAGAAACAAAAATTAAACAAATTTTAACAGATTTTGAAGCTGGAAAAACCGTTACAGAGCCTCTAAAAGATTTACTCAATTCCGGTGCTAGCGCAGAAACTATCGCCGAAAATATTATTGGAAAAATCGTCGAAAAACCGACCGCAAGGACTTTGAATCTAGTTTCAAAATTATTTGAAGTTCAGTATCCGTTTGCAGAGGCAAAACTTCTAGTAGCATTTTTAGAAAGCGGAGAAAAACTTCCGGTTGCTCCGCAGGTTGTTCCTAGAGTTGCTGTTGCCCAAGCTGGCCCCAGCCAACCCTCGACAAACGAAGAACCAAACGCTAAAAAAGCAGAGCTCTTAAAAAGAATTGAAAAATCTAAAAAAGAAGCCGAGAGAAGGCGTGAAGAACCGCCTAAACCTAAAGAACCAGAAGCTGCAGAGCTGACTTCATCCGTTATCCAAGCCGGAAAATTAGACTTAAAAGCCTACATTGAAGAAATCAAAGATATTAACGGTATGTTAGGCGCGACAGTTGAAGAATCTAGATTTAAAATCGAGGATAAAAGCGTCTATATCTATCCGAAATCTAAAACTTATGTCAATATTCTTAAAAGTCGCGACAATTTAAGTGTTCTTAGAGAAACTGCTCCAGGTTATCAAGTTATGGTAGTTGATGTTTCGGAAGAAAAAGTCCCAGAAGACGCAATCTCGCCATTAGGAAAAAAGTCTTTAAGCGAAAAAGAACAGAAACAAATTAACAATTTGTCTGATATAATGGGAGGAGAAGTTAAAGCAGTTGATGGTCAGGAGGTCTTTTAATGGCGGAACGAGGTAGAATTACCCCTCAGGATACCGAAGCAGAACGTTCATTGCTCGGAGCTATTCTTTTGGACGATACAACTTTTCCAGATATTCTTGAAAAGCTATCTCCAAAGGATTTTTACGATAAAAAGCACGGTTCAATTTTTCGCGCAATGACGAATCTTTATGAACGTGGACAGCCAATCGATCTTTTAACCCTAACTTCGGAACTTAGAAATCAAAAGCTCTTGCAAGAAATCGGCGGCTCAACTTATCTTGCAGAACTTACTAATGTTGTCCCGACTGCTTCTCACGCAAAATCTTATGCTGATTTAGTAGAGCGTGCGTCGGTAAGACGCCGTCTTATTCGCGCTGGTACCTCGATTGTCGAGGGCGCTTATGATAGTGAAAAAGAAGTTGATGAGCTTCTTGGTTCTGCTGAACATGATCTTTTTGAAGTTTCAGATAAAACAATCAAAAGTGATTATACTCCGATGAGCGAACTCCTAGTTGATGCGTTTGAACGTATGGAGAACCTCCATAAAAACAAAGGCGCATTGCGCGGTCTTAAAACTGGCTATCCGGATATTGATAAAAAGACCGCAGGTTTTCAAAAAGGCGACTTAATCATTATCGGTGCACGTCCAGCGATGGGTAAAACGACTTTAGCTCAGAATCTGGCCTATAATATGGCGGACATTAATAAAAAAGGCGTTCTTTTCTTCTCGCTCGAGATGGCGAAAAATGAAATTATCGACCGTATGATTTCCCCGATTTCAGGCGTAGATTCTTGGAAAATCCGTAACGGTAATATTTCTGATGAAGATTTTGCAAAAATTGGCGATGCACTTGGAGCTATGAGCGAAGTGCCAATCTACATAGACGATACTAGCGGTGTCAGTATTCTAGAAATCCGTAACAAGGCTCGTCGTGCCATGCACGACCACGACATCGGTGCCGTTATTATTGACTATTTAACCTTAATTGAAGGTTCGGACCGTTATAAAGGTAACCGTGTTCAGGAGGTTACTGAAATCTCGCGTGGATTAAAAACTATGGCAAGGGAATTAGAGATTCCTGTTATCGCATTAGCCCAGCTAAACCGTCAGGTAACTGGACGTGATGACCCTCGACCAGTTCTATCCGATCTCCGTGAATCGGGTTCAATCGAGCAGGATGCCGACCTCGTGATGTTCTTGCACCGTGTTGATTATTATCATCAGGAAGAGGGTTACGAAAAAACTAATATTACCGAGCTTAATATTGTTAAACATCGTCATGGGCCAATCGGACGTATTAAACTCTTTTTCGATGATAATCACGATCAGTTCTTATCCGTAGATGAAGAACATTCAGTTGATGACTAATTTTTAGATTCATGCTATACTAGAAGAAGTTAGAGTGGGAAGTTATGAAAAAACATACGATTTCTAAAATGTTTCTGTATCGACACCGATTTGGGATTGGATATTTTTTGCTCGGATTAGTGTTTGTTACGATGTTAATTTGGCTTCCTACGATTACCCCAAACGGATTATCAGAGGCAGAAATGACTTCAGCCGTTACAAGTAGAAATTTAAACAAAGATACTATTCTGTCGGGTAATATTATTGACTTACCTTATCATGTCCTTCAAAAAGTTAGTATTATTTTATTCGGTTTAACCCCTTACGGATTAAAGATTCCAAGTATTATCATAGGCGGGCTACTCGGGTTTCTCTTTATCTTACTTCTAAACCGCTGGTTCAAAAACAACGTTGCGATTATGGCGAGCGTTTTAGCAGTCTTATCTTCAAGTTTTCTTTATATTGCAGGCTCTGGTACTCCGCTTATCATGACAGTCTTTTGGCCAACCCTACTATTCTGGCTAGGTTCAAAAATTCAGGGCGAAACAAAGCCAAAGCCGTTCTACTGTTTTATTTTTGCCATCGTCTTACTCCTTAGTCTCTTTACCCCGTATATGACATATCTTGCTATCTTTATCGTCCTCTATGCTCTATTTCATCCGCATCTTCGTTTTACGATTACGCATTTACCAAAAATTCCGCTAATTTTAGTTACCTTAATTATTATTGGCGGAGTGGCTCTAATTACAATGAATGCTTTAAGAGGACAGGAAACTATTACGGATCTCCTCTTTATGAAAGACTTTTCTCTAAAAGGATATTTAGGAAATATTAGAGAAGCACTCATTCCGTTCTTTAAGTGGAGTGGGATGGTTGAAAGTACCTTCCTCGCACCGCTTATCGGTCTAGCTTCGCTTGCTCTAGCGATTACCGGTCTTATTTCTACCTATCATGGCTTCTTCGCTTCCAGAAACTCAATCGCAACTTATCTAATTGTCTTTACTATTATTATTTCTGGCTTTAATCCAAGTTCAGCTATCCTGCTAATTTTGCCGTTAGCGATTCTAATCGCGCACGGCTTTAGATATATCCTTACAAAATGGTATGGTCTTTTTCCGGAGAACCCATACGCTCGAGTTTTTGGGATGGTGCCAATCGCACTATTTCTCGGCATTATGATTACTTCCGACATCTCGCACTTTATCTTTGGTTACCGCTATAATCCAGCAGTAGCAAATCAGTTTACGAACGACCTCAGTCTAATTCGAGAGCATGTTGAGGATAATTCGACTCTCGTAGTTTTAGATAAAGACGAATATAATTTTTATAAAATTCTAGCAGATTCAGCCTTAACTGGACATCGAGATATTAAAGTCGTTGATAAACTACCAGAAGAGAATGTTTCAAAACTTGCTACTCTTGGGCTAATTGAGGAGAATCTAGAAGAGGGCGAAACTTCGGTATTTTCAGGATACAACTTGGATCGCATTATTACTAACTCGAAGTCTCAAAATTCAGATAGAATCTATCTTTATTCAAAAGCCAATACCGACCTTAATGAACCAAGCGTAGAAGCGACAGAATAATTAACTAATTTTAGAACGCGGCATAATATTTAATTTATAAGGGTCAATCGGTTGAACGCCAGTTTTTATTTCAAAATAAACTGCTGCCGCTACCATAGCGCCATTATCTCCAGAGTATTTTGGCTCAGGGAAGAAAACATTATTAAAACGCTTTTCGGCTTCTTTTCGTAGTAGTTCGTTTGCGGAAACCCCGCCAGCAAACACAAAAGATTTTGTTTCGGGATTAGACTCATAAGCCTTTTCTAGCTTATTTAACAGATAATCAACCGCTGTTTTTTCGAACGACGCCGCAAAATCAGCAATTTGAGTTTTATTTAAGTGATTCTTAAGATCATGAGATGGATGGCTAATCGGTAATCCTAATTCAGCCTGAACTGCTCTTAAGACCGCCGTTTTAAGTCCAGAGAAAGAGAAATCAAGACCTTCGACATTCGGTTTTGGCAACTTATATTTATTTCTATCGCCATCTTTTGCTGCCTTTGTAATCGCCGGACCGCCTGGATAGGGAAGACCTAAAATCTTCGCTACCTTATCGAAACACTCTCCGACCGCATCGTCTCTTGTCGTTCCGATAATCTCGAAATGGTTATGTGCCTCCATCCTTAAAATCTGCGTATGTCCGCCAGAAACTACTAGCGCTAGCAAAGGAAAATCCAATGTACTTTTTTCAGAGGCTATACTAGATTCTTCAATCAGCCAATTAGCATAGATATGAGATTTTAGATGATGTACCGCATAAAGAGGCTTTTTGTGTAGAATTGCTAATGTTCTTGCCGTTAAAGTTCCGATTAAAAGTGAACCAAGTAGACCTGGAGTATGAGTTACCGCAATCGCATCAATCTCGCCCCAAGTTTTACCTGCATCTTTTAGTGCTTTATCTACAACTGGCATCATTACTTCAAGATGGTTTCTTGCGGCAACTTCAGGAATTACGCCTCCATATTCTGCAAAAATATCAATCTGTGAAACAACAACATTACTTAAAACTTTTACCCCGTCTTCAACGACGGCAGCAGCAGTTTCATCACAAGAAGTCTCAATTCCTAAAATTAACATGACATTATTATATCATAACAGGGAGGAATTGCGAGCATAAGCTTTAATTCGATTTGAGGGAATCAATCGGATTGCGACGTGAAGCTTTAAACGCTGGATAAAGTCCAAAGAGTGTTCCTACAATTAACGGAATATAAAGTGCGGCGAACACGATTTCAACATTAATGAACGGAGCAAAAGGCGTAATAATTGAAATCAGGAATGCTAGCCCATATCCAAGTGCTAAACCTAGAATACCTCCAAGACAGCAGAGAATTAAACTTTCAAAGAGGAACTGCAAGAAGATATTCATATTCGATGCGCCAACTGCTTTTCTCACTCCAATTTCATGAGTCCTTTCGGCGACTGAAACTAGCATAATATTCATTACTCCAATTCCTCCGACCACGAGCGAGATGCTTGCAACAAGTGTTAGCATACCTGAGACTATATCAAACAGACTGCCCGCCGGATGAGTGATGTCGTCACCATAAGCTACGATAAAGTTCTTCTCTCCGTTTTTCGATGTCAGTAGGGTTTCTTCAATTTTCTTCGCTGTTGCAGCAGTTCTATCTTCATTAGCGATTTTAATGTTAATCTGCTGAATTTGTAGGTTTGTATCTAACGTTTTTAGATGATTAATATTAACTAATACCGTATCATCAAATCAACCCTATTAAAGTTAATCGGCGAATTCGACTCGCTTAAAATCCCGACAATAATAAAGCGTTCCCCAAGCAGTGTAAAGGTTTTTCCAACTGGCTCATCAGTTCCAAAGAGTCTTAATGATAAACTTTTTCCAATTACCGCCGACTTAAAAGTGCTATTTTTTAGAAAAGTACCAGATTTTAAGGTTAAACCAATTAGATCTTGTAGCTCCTCAGTCGTACCAAGAACACTACCCGCTTCTACTGTATGTTCTCCAACCAGTGTATTAGTCGAGATCGCTAATGGAGCGACCGACATAATCGGGAACTCGGCTTCAACACTTTTATCGGCGTTAAGACTAGTAATAGTACGTACATCATTTAAGGTTAAATTGGACTTATTAAAATGATTAGTATTTGTTAGCTCGCTTAGAATATTAGTTACTTCGTCTTTACTATCGCTCGGACGTACAACGATTAGATTTCCGCCAATCGCTTCAACTTGGGTTTTAATCAAATTGTTGATACTGCCCATTAGACTTAAAATCAAAATAATACTAGCAACCCCAATCGCAATACCAAGACATGTTAGAAAAGTACGACCCCGGCGCTCTTTCAGGGAAGTACGAGCAAGATCAAAATGGGAACGAATCAAAAGGGCCATTATTTTTTCTCCTTCTTAACTAATTCTTCAATAGTAGGCTTCTCTTTAATACGAACTGAAGGATCTCCACTAGAGTGAAGCCCGACAACTGGCATTGCATTTTTCTTCTTTTGTGCTGGCTTTGAAGCTGCTTTCTTAACGGTTTTAGTGGCTTTTTTAACAACTTTCTGAATTACTGGTTTCTTCGGCGCTTCAATTAAGGTT
>JAFVCN010000037.1 GCA_017479205.1 Candidatus Saccharimonadota bacterium | reverse complement strand
CTAATGTCGTCCCGACTAAGTATGAGGCTTTTATTCCAAGTTTTTTTGCTGCCCAAATCAACATTGAAGTCGTTGTAGTTTTTCCATGCGTTCCTGCTACCGCACCCATCTTTAGTCCTAATTCCTTAACTAAGTATGCAATAAATTCATCGCGCTTACTAACTTTAATATTATGATTTTTAGCAAATACTAACTCTGGATGGTCTTCCGGCAGGGCAGAGGTATAAACAAACCAGTCTATGTTATCTTGTTTTTGGAGATAATCCCCATTCTGCTCTCCAATCTCAAATTCAATTCCAGCCTTCTTCAGTTCATCAACAATCGGGCCAGCCTGTCTATCTGAACCAACTACCGTCATTCCAGCATTCTTCGCCATTAATGCTAATGGACCCATACCAGTTCCAGAAATCCCCGATATATAAACCTTCATATTTCTATTATATCCCTTCCTTAGAGTTTTCCCAAATCATACGCGCTTCTTTTTCCAAGTCTCGCACCAGTTCAGCCGGTTTCACATATTCAAGCGCCGCCTGCATATTTAATGCGTGTTCAATTTGATTAACCGCAATCTGAGGAATCGGCAAAGCATGATCGACTTTCTTCGCTTTACCACGGTAGTTTACGCCACCTGGCAGGGTAGCCTCAATTCCACCAATTTCATCACCTCTCTCAAAAAATTCAATTTCAATTTCATCATCTTTTTCTCTAATATAAATTCCGGCATCAAATCCCAGTTTAAAAAACGCAACCTCAAGCCCAGCTTTCTCCAATCTTCCAGCACTTCCAACTTCCAACCCAATCGTTTCAAAAGCATCTTCAAATTCGTGAACAATTCTCTTAGATTGTTCCGTGCCGTCTGAAGAGAGAAGAACAGATGTTGGAATTTCAGCTCCAGATTTAGCTTCTCTCGAGACACCTAGATAACGCACTAACCCAATCGAAATCGCCTGGATAAACTCCGAGCTTACTAGTTCTTTTTTACTAGAAAAAACTCCATTTTTAAAGTAAGGTCTAAGCGCCATTTCTTACTAACTCTAACTCAACTTCAATCACTTTTAATACATCTTCAACCGAACTCCCTCGCGAAAGATCCGAAGCCGGTGCGTTAAACCCTTGTAAAATCGGGCCCGCCGCCGTAAAACCTCCAAAATGTTCCATCGCCTTATAGAGAATATTTCCAGAATTTAAATCCGGCATAATTAGGACGTTTGCTTTACCAGCCACAGTTGAGCCAGGAGCTTTTTTATCGCCAATTTCTTTGACGATCGCCGCATCAAGTTGTAGCTCACCATCAATCTGAATCTCTGGATAATCTTCATGAATTCTATTAACAACATTATGTGTTTTTGAAATCGAGGGGTCATTTCCGCCAGAACCAAGTGTAGAGAACGAAAGTACAGCCAGTCGCGGTTCATCCTTTAGAATTGCTTTTGCCGTCTGATAAGTCTGGACAACTATATCATAAAGCTGTTCTTCGGTTGGATTTTTACACGCCGCCGCATCCCCCAAAACATAGACCTCATTATTTCTCTCCAAAACAAAACTTGCAGAAAAAGTCCTGCTACTTTTTCCAATAATATCCCGACAGGAGAGGATGACCTCGCGAGAAGTATAATCAATTCCCGTAACTAATGCGTCAGCCTCGCCATCCCTTACTCTTGCACAAGCTTCTTCAAGCGATTTTGCAAAAACCGGCTCAAAATCATCAAATTTATCTTGAGCACGTTTTATGGCTTTCTTAATTATTTCATTATTCTCTTCAGAAAAGGCTATTCTAGTCATACTTTATATTATATATCATCAGAGGTAGCAGGTAAATATGAAGCGCATTTGGAAAACCCGAAAAGAATATAATTTCAATCATAAACCCAAACAAAATCGCCAAACTAACTGATGTTATCTTAAGTTGTTCTAGTTTAATAAAAGTGATTATCCCTAGCCCTAACATCACTATCCCAATTACCCCAATTTCAAGTAAAGTTTCTAAATATTGATTTTGGACAATTTCTTTCGCATGACCTTGACTAGGGAATCGTTTTAACATCTCCATTCCTGCCGATCCAATTCCAGTTCCGAATAATAAATTCGTCGGACTTTCTGTTGTAATTTGTAGGGCATACCCAGCTAGTTCCAACCTTCGGTCGGTAGATTCAGCAACATACCCATCAAAATCCGTAGATTTCTCTTGTTTTTCTTCTGGCTCTGTATGCCCGAGTCGATCAAACGTCAGTTGAGATAATGCATGATTTATTCCCGTCACATAATTTGCATTTGTTGGCCCAAGAGAAGAGCATAACCCCTGTACGTTTAAACTTAAAATAAAGGTTATGAAAACCAGAATAATCACACCTATTATCTTCTTAATTTGCCTAATTTTACAAATCATTAAAACTAGAAATGCTATTAGAAAACCAAAAATCGCTCCTCTAGAAAGTGTCAAGAAAATCGTCAAAATACTTAAAGTAGCTACCAATAGATATTTTATTTGACTTTTTCTATTTTTATTTTCTAGTAGGGAATTGAGCGCCAAAATTGCCGGTATCAGTAATAACGAACCCATAAATTGAGGCTCAGCCGCAAACCCATTCGGATGAGCAAACCCAAAAACTTCGGAGGTACAATTCGGGCAGAGAAGAGCCAACTCTCTACTCACCCCAATCATATCGAGCATAATCTGTAAGATACAAAACAAGCAGACAAACACTGTCGCCAATAACAGTGCTTTTTTAAATTGCCTCATTATTTGTCTATCTTTCACTAAATCTCTTACTCCTAAAATAGAAATACCTATACAAACCGCAATACCAGCCGTCAAAAATCCTCTCGTTTTATCACTCGTCCAAAGCAACGCTAAAAGGGGAATTAACGTTAATATAAGCGGTGTTTTAAAGTTTTTTCTTAAGAATAATCCAGCAGATTTTAAATTCAGCATCGCAGAAATCGCCAACCAAATTAAGGGAAGCGTTAATTTAAAATGCATAGATTCATTTTCTCCAAGTCTAAACATTGGCCAATTCGAGAAGAATAGCACTGCCGGAAAAGTTATAAAAATCCACCTTCTAAACTTTACAAGAAAACTCTCGTCAGCTTTGGCTCTCATAGCGGATTTTTTAGAGGGAACTACTCTGACCTTACTAATCTCTTTCTTAATTTTTTCTTCAAATTTCTTTTTAGAAAATTTTTCAACACTCTTACTAACCTTCTTTCGGTCAAGGGGGATTACTCGCTCTTCAAATTCTTTCAAGGCCTTTTCAAGCGATTCTTCCGCCAACTCCTCAAAGAAAAACCCATTTGCCCCCTCCTTAATATAGTCAAGAACTCCTCCTTTCTTTAATGCAATTACTGGACAACCAGCACTCATTGCCTCTACTGGCGCAATCCCAAACGGCTCCTCGCTCGGAAAAATAAAGGCTTTAGCAAGCGAAGAGAGAAATGCAAGATCAGTTTGTTTTAACGGTTCTAAAAAAGTAATAAATGGAGAATCATCAGCTAACTTTTTAAGTTTTTTATGTTCCGGACCATCGCCAACTAGAACAAGTGGTAATTTTAATTTTTTACATACCTTCACGATTAAATCCAAGTTCTTCCAACTTACTTGTCTTGAGAAGTTCAAATAAAAGCCGCTCGGATATTTTGTTAAAATTTCAACAACTGCGTCAAGGTTTTCCACATTTTTGAGGTTGGTGTAAAACTTTTGTTCGGATTTAGAGCCTTGACTTATGTCAATTTCAATGTTTTTATATGTCCATATCTTTGTTTGACTTTTTTTAATTTTTATTACATTATTATAGTCTTTTTTAATTTGACTTTTCCCTTTTTTGATGTTTAAGTTATCCACATATTGCGAGAAAAGTTCCGTATTAACAGGGGGAGAAATTATCTTTGCTTCCCTTTTATAAAATCTCTTAATCTCCTCTTTTGCATATTTTGAAATCGTTAAAAACTTTGTCGGATTCTTCGAGGCCTCGAAATCATTTTCCCTAAGCTTTGGCGACATCTTCTTAAAAACACTACGCACTATCGGATTTAAAATCCCAAAACCTGGATTTTTCAGATATTCTTCATATTTACCCCAATAATATTGAGTCGGCACATGACAATAACAGAGATGAACTCCATCCGTTTTAACAAATTTTGCATCAGATCCTGTTACCGATATAACAAGGTCATAACCCGTTAAATCCATTTTCTTAAAGTATCTTTGTCTTAATGGCGCCATAAATCTGCGTAATTTAACTGGAAGAAAGTTCAAGTATCCAGTCTTAATCTTTCCGTCTGAAAACCAGTCAATTCTTCCCTCTCGATACTGACTAGTATAAATCGGCGCATCTGGAAAAAGTTTATGAAACTCCAATAAAACTTGTTCTGCTCCTCCTACCTCAGTTAGCCACTCGCAGACCAGCGCGACTTTCAATTTTCTCATTTTGCTCCCCTCCTAGTCAAAACAATTTTAATCGTACGCATCAGAATCTGCAAATCTAATCTCATTGACCAATTCTCAACATAATAAATATCCAGTGCTCTTCTCTCTTTAAAACTAATATCTCTTCGGCCAGAAACTTGCGCTAATCCAGTTAAACCAGATTTAACCGACAGTAGTAAACTTCTATCACCATAATTTTTCAGTTCGCCTGGAACTAAAGCGCGCGGCCCGACCAGCGATATGTCGCCTTTTAAAACATTAAAAAGCTGCGGCAGCTCATCTAATGATGTCTTTCTCAAAAAGTCCCCAAATCTAGTTATTCGCGGATCATTCTCCAAATAATCTCCGTTCTTACGATAATCATCAATATATTTCTTTGCATCTTTAATTATTCCCTGCTTTTGCATTTTTAAGAAAGCCTGTTCTGGTGTCAGCCCAGAATATTCCGGCTTCATTGATCGAAACTTATAGATTTTTACCTTCTTATTAAATCGGCTTAATCTTATCTGACAGTATAATGCTTTAGATTTTGGGTTTAGAATCTTCTGAATTATCAATATTACTACCATTGGAATTAGCGCCAACAAAAACACTATCCCTCCTAAAATTACATCTGTCGCGCGTTTTAATACTTTCGCTCCCCCGATCAGAGGCGTAGCCTTTACAAGAATTGCCGGTGTATTTCCAATTAGTTCAAGTTCTCCGAGATGATGCGAAAGCCCAGATTCAGTCGGAACAAAATAATACAATATATGTCTATCCACCGCCTGTTTATAAACATACTCTACTCGTTTTTCATCAGTCTGAAAGATAATATCCGGTTTAGTTTTTAGAAGTGCCTGTTTTAAAGATGAAAATCTAATTTTCTTTCTCAGATCTTTCGGAATTAAGCTGGCCTTACTAACCACCCCCACAATCCTATAACCTTCTTCTGGATAACCTAAAATATTCGTAATTAATCGCGCAGTATTTTCGCTATCTCCAATAATCAATACTTTCTGAAGACCGATTTTCTCTCTTAAAATTAAGCTTCTAGCCTTTTTAATTATCGCGCGCATTACCACTAAAGACAAAAAGCAAGTTAACATTGCATACAGCGCAATCGGACGCACCGGAAAAAGGTCAGATTTTAGAAAAAAATCCACCGTAATAATCGACATCACCCCAATCACACTTGCCGTTAAAAGCCTTAAAGTTTCAGACGTTTTCGAACGATTCAAAATAATATTTTTATCATAAAGCCCAAGCGCGAATAAAATAAAAATCCAAATCGGCAAAAGTATACTCGTCGCCAGCACAAATTGCCCAGGATTTGATTCGAAATAATACGGACGCGTATCAAAATGAATGCGGATTAAATACGCATAAAGAAAAGAGGTGACGATTGCGATTATATCACCTATAATCAACGCCACCCTAAAAACTACACCAGTTTCCCTCTTGATAATTTACCTCCTGAAAATATCTGTCGCTTATGGTTATTATATCTTCTCTCTCTTCTAAATTCAAGAGGTATTATCTCTATAAAACTTTTTTCAAAGCTTCGAGTAGTTTGTCTATTTGTTCAGGCGTATTTTGATACCCAAAAGAGAGTCTTACTAGCGGTGGAAAATGCATTTTATGATCAAGATAATAATGTACACAGAAATAACCAGTCCTAGTCATAATCCCCTCTTCTGCTAGCGCCTCACCTAAAAGATGCGAATCTAACCCATCAACATAAAAACTCATTGTCGAGCTAGGCTCATAGTTTAAAAGATGTAGCTTTCCTTTATGTAAACGACGTTCCTCTATCGTTTTATCAACTTCCCCGACCGAGCCGTATTTTTCAAAGAAATCAAAAACTTTTTGTTCATTTTCTTGCAAAGTTTTCTTCGCTGCCTTCGGGATTTTCTCTAACCAATCAATCGCACTACCTAGCGCAATAATCTCTCCCCAAGCCTGCAAACCTGCCTCAAATTTCGTATAAAGATGCTCTGGATTATCTTTAGATAACAGATATGAATCAAGCTCAACATCATCTACCATTCCCCCTCCGATAAAGCTCGTTTCAATTAGCGGCTCAAAACTTTTCTTCATAATAATCCCGCCGAGCGACGGAGCATACATTTTATGTGCCGAAAAACAAATCGCATCCGCATCACATTTTTCTAAAATATAAGAACTATGCGCCATCGTCTGCGCCGCATCAATTACTATATATCCACTATTCTCATGTACCTTCTTAATCACTTCTTTTATATTCTTTAAAACTCTTCCGTCGATATTTGAAGCAGAATTTAACACTACTAGTGAATTTTTAGGGATATCTTCTAAGTTAACTGAGCCATCCGAATTTCGAGCAATCACTTTTCTTTTAACCCCGTTCTTCCTTGCAAAAGAAATAGTCGAAAGAAACGGCGAGTTATGTTCAACTTCTGAAGTAACAATATATTTTATCTTGGCTTTTTTCGCATCAAACTGACTTAGAATCAGATTTAAGCCGTATGTCGTATTTAGAGTAAAGCTGACAAAATAATCCTTCTTTTTTAATTTCAAATAATTTAATACTTTTTCGCGCGTTGCATTTACCTTCTCATCGGTAATTCTTCCCCACTTGTATTTTACACGCTCACCGCAAGAATTATGTTCTTTATAATACGTTTCCAAAGTTTCAATTACCGGAAGCGGTCTTAAGCTCTGGCAAGCCCCATCAAGATAAATATCTTTCTCATTTAAATAACTAAAGTCATTTTTTGAATTCTTTTTAAACATATTCTCCTTTCTTTTCCACAGGTGGGTAAAACTTGTTCGGATTTTTTCGTTCGGTTTTTATTTTTTGTTCGGTTTTACAGAGGTAGCGTTAATATTTCTAGACTGCTTTTTAGACACAATATAAAGCGGACGATTCTGAGTTTCAGTATGAATATGTGAAATATAAAGCGCCGTAATCGACTGAGAAATTAAAACTAACCCTACTAGAAAAGTAATGAAAATTGCCATCTGAACCGCACCGTTCCAATAGAGCCTAAGCGGATCGCCTAAAATATATTGATTTATAATACAGAAAGTCCCGAGTAAGAATGAGCCAATCGTAATAAAAATACCAACATAGCCAAAGATTACAAGCGGAGTTGTCGACATCGAAATAAAACTATCGATCGCCAAATTAAATAGCTTTCTAAAGTTATAGCTCGGACTGCCAGCCATCCGTTCGCCATAAGTATAATAAATATCTTTCTTCTCGTATCCCATCCAGTCGACTAATCCTCGCGTAATTCGATTATGTTCAGTTAGCTCATTAAACTCATTAACAACCACTCGATCCATCAAGCGAAAATCAGTCGAACCCGGCACAGTCGTCTTATTTCCCATCAATTTTAAAAGCTTATAAAAGATTTTTGAACCAATTTTCGGAATTAAGCCATGCTTCGTATAATGATCACGCACCCCAGTCGCAATTTCCGCACCATCTTCCCACGCTTTAATAAAATCGCTTATTCTTTCTGGCGGCTGCTGCCCATCCGAATCAATCGTTAAAACCGCATCACCTTCGGCGTATCTTAATCCCGCCGATAGCGCCATCTCTTTTCCAAAGTTTCTTACCAACGAAACTACCTTAACATCTTTACGGCTTTCAGCATATTCTTGTAAAATCTCTAAAGTTTTATCTCTTGAACCGTCATTAACTAGAACTAACTCAAAATCATAATCTTTAATCTTTTCAATCTCCGGAACTAGTCGCTTATCCAAAAAATTTCTAATTCCCTTTTCTTCATTACAAACCGGAATTACTACCGAAATCTTCTTAGTCATTTTTCACCTCTTCTTTCACTAATTCGTTTTCTTCAATATTATCAATCCCAAGAATAATCGCCGCTTTTCTTAAAACCTCTTTCTGCTCCTCTGTAGCTGTATACATACGAGATCTAAATAAACTAGTTGTTTCTGGAAAAGTTAAATCAACAATTTCAAGCGCCCTAGCTTCCCCCTCGCCACTCTTCTTTAAGGCTCCAAGCGCAACCAAATTATCGATATGCTCCGCAACACTCGCCACCGATTTTAACTCTAATCCCGCCGCAATTTCACGATACGTCGGAGAGATTCCGTTTTTATCTTTAAAATCAAAAATAAAGTCTAAAATTCGCTTCTGCTTCTTTGTAATTTTAACTCCCATATTATCTTTATTATACCATACTACTCAACAGTATAACCGACGCCTAAAATCACTACAAAATCTGCTCCAGCAGTATTAACCCCATCTGGTAGATATGCGGCATCAAGTGCCTTAACATTATAATACGTTTCTAAACGCTCCTTCGTTGCAGTCTTATCAGTTAAACTATACAAATAAATCTTCTCAAAATATTCACCAGATGGAGCATTCCCCGTGTTTAAAACCTTAAATCCTGAGTTTACTAATTCCGTACGCTCTTTTTCGGCAATTCCCTCAACTCCCGAACCGTTCAATACTAGAATCTGAGCTTTCTCTAATAAAACTGGATTAGTTAAAAGCGAAGATTTAACATATTCCTGAATTGCAGAATAATTACTCGTACCCGCAATCGGATAAACATAAGAAATTCCGTTTATATACCCTGTTGTAAAGAAATTATTACCAGTTCCAATTAGCGGAATTTGCCTAACTGTCGAAATATCGGTATTTGCCAAAACTTTCGCCCCAGCAGTAATCGTATCCGCATTTAAGTCCGATCGAACATTGTCGCCTAGAATATTCGCAAGATTTACTAAATCAATTACGCTTAAATGCTGGCTTACTACTTTATCCTTAATTGCCATCAAGATTTTTTGCTGCGAAGCTCCTCTTGTAAAATCTCCATTTTCAGTTCCATGTCTAGCCCTAGCAAGGCCAAGAGCCTGTTCACCATTTAAATTAACTGGTACCCCCGCCTTAACATAAGTTTTTGTCCAATCATCATTAATATTCTCATCAACCGTTACTGTAATCCCTCCAATCGCATCTACAATCTGAATTAAAGACATCCAGTTTAAATGTGCATAATATTGAATCTGAATGCCAAGTATATTTTCCACCCGTTCTCTTAATATTCGAGCTCCACCAATTTCATTATTACCATCCTTATTCTCACAATAATAAAGTTCATTAATCTTACCAGTTGCCGTACAACTATCAGTTTTTAAATCACGCGGCAAACTAATCATCGCCACGTCTTTAGATTTTTGATCTAAAGACACCACCATAATAGAATCCGTCAATTGTGCTCCATCATGCACTCCGTCCGCCTCCGTTCCAGCCATATCATATCCAGAGGTTCCAAAAAGTAATAGATTAGTTCGCCCATTTTCATCAGTTTTTAACTCCGTCGGCCCAAGCACAATCGAACGCAAAAAATCAAAAAGCCCAGACTGACCGTTCGTAATTTTTAACATAATCGAGTCGCCCCAAATAAATGCTACTAATGCTACAGCCGTAATCGGAACAATTAAAAATGAAAAGATCTTATGGCGAAAAATAAATAATTTCTGACGCTTTTTCTTCCTATTCTTCCTCTTTGCTAGTTTAGCTTCACGGCGAGATTTTTTCAAATCGTCTGAATCAAACTCCAATTCTTCATCTTCTTCAATACCTAAAATATCTCGAGCATAAGACCTCGGACGACTCGGCTCAATCATTCTAGTTTCTTTTTTAATAAATCCACTCTCTTTGCTCTTTGCAGCAGTATCAATTTTTTGAGAAATATTAGCGGTTTTTAGGATTCGAGTTTTTTTCTCTGGCGTCTTTAGCGGCTTCTTATAAACTGCTCTGTCTACAGTTCTTCCAATATTCCTTCGACTTGACCTAGAAGCCAGTGGATCTCCAGTTTCATAACTCATATGCCCAGAAGAAAATCGACTTTTAAAAACAGAATTACTCGTTTTTTCAGAACGAGTTTTTAATCCGTCGATAAATGAATTATTTGCCAATTTCCCTCCAGCTTTTACTATTCTATTTTACCATATCCGGAATGTTTTTTACAGAGAAGAATTAGAGTTGTGATATACTATATATTATATTATGTTAGCAAAAAGATACAGATTTCATTCCAGAGGTGGCGTAAACTTTACCTATAAACACGGTAAAACTATTCGGACTCCAAAAATGTCTTTAGTTTTTGCAAGCAACACTCGAAATCATCAGAGATTTGCAGTTGTAATTTCCAAAAAAGTTATAAAATCTGCAGTTGGCAGAAACCGCGTTAGACGCCGCGTTTATGAGGCTATTCGTTTGAATCTCCCTGAATTTAAAGATAATAAAGACTGTATCTTTGTTATCTATTCTAAAACTATCAAGGATATTGATTTCGAAGAATTAAAAGAATTAATTAAAAACTTATTAAGACAAACTTCTTAATAAATATTTTTATTCTTCTTCAGCAGGTAAATCTTTTTTAGAGATAATTAAGTGTCTTGCTCTTCCCTCGCCCTCTGAATGCGTTTCAATATCAGAATAATCTTGCGCAAGCTTATGAACAACTCGGCGATCCGCCGCATTAAGTTCAATCGTCATTGGTTCGCCAGTCGAGCGAACTTTAGAAATCCAGCCTTCAGCTTTTTGTTCAATACGATCGGCTCTCTGCCTTTTATAGTCAGCAACATCAACATTTACCCTAGTTAATTCCCCGCCACGAGAAATTAAACTTTGAGAAACAATGTATTGTAATGCACGCAGATTATCAGCATTTCTTCCAATTAATAATGAGTTAAGTGAAGTTGATGGAACACTTAATTGAATAACATCATCTTCAACTGTCGACCAGACAGCGACATTAATTCCGAAGAAACTTAATAAGTCTTCAAGATATTTTGTAGCGAAGCGGATAGATTCATCACGATTCATATTATTCTCCTATTTTCTCCTAGCCCTTTTCGGACTGGGATTTTTTAGACTTTTTCGTGTTTTTATTTTTTAAATCTTTCGCTTTAATGCGAGTAATTTTAGTTCCAGTTTTCTTATTTTCAATTACTTCAGCTTCCTGAATCTGTTTTGTCTTCTGTTTTAATTCCCTTAGAATTGCACGGTCAGTATTATCATCCATCTCATTATCAACTCTATTTAAAATCACTCTATACTGAATAGTAGAAATCAAATTAGAAAGCATATAATAGAAACAGAGTGCACCTGGTAAATTAATCGTAATTAAAAGCATCATAACCGGCATCATAATAGTCATCTGGCCGCTTACCATCTCATTAATATCATTCTGATCTGGGTCTTTCCCAGCCTTCGCATCAGCCATCATCTTCTTCCAAGTTCCGCCCTTCTTCTTTGTTGAGGCCATCTGCATCTTTGAGTTTAGATACTGAATTAAGGCTGCGCCAACTGCAAAACCTAGAACTACCCACTGACTAATATTCCCTGTTCCCGGACGAGCAGATAAATCAATCGCGCCAAACAACATTGGCTTAAATTCATAATTAACAGTTTCCCCCTCCTGCTTATTCTCAAGTTTCTCAAAATAAGTTTTCTGATGATTAATTACTTCATTAATTCGATCAAGCGAAGCAACTGGAGTATAAGCACGCTTTTCAAGATAATCATTTGTTGTTGGAAGTGCCATCACTCTAATCGCCGTAAACATCGCAATAAAAATCGGAAGCTGAATTAAAATTGTCCAAATCGAACTCATTGGTTTAATATTATTGCGCTTATATAAATCCATCATCTGTAATGATTCCATCTGTTTATTTCCATTACAGCGTTTTCTAATCTCCGTTAGCTCTGGCTGGATTTTTCGCATCAACTTCGTTTGGCGAAGCTGTTTCTTCATTAGCGGCCAAGTTAAGAACTTAACAATAATTGTAAAGAGAATAATTGCTAAACCAAAATCCCCCACAAAGTTATAAATTACAAATAAAATATTAACTATCGGATTTACAATTAAAAAATCAATTAACTCAAACATATTAGGTTAATTATACTATAGAGGTGGAAAAATTACAATTTTATTTTATCTTTGAGTTTACAGTTTGAGAACTGTCCGCATCATTCACATATCCACCATCATCTCCATCATTATCCTTCTGAATTACAAAATCATTATTTACACTCGGCTCAGCATAATTCGCCGTCATCAATTCTCGATAGAGCGCCGATTTCTCAAATACCTCTTGATTTCTTCCCTTCGCCGATACCTTTCCTCTATCTAGAACTACTACTTGATCAGCTAACTGCATAATCTGAGCTTTATGAGTGATAATAATAATTGTATGGTCTTCTTTTAAATCTTTTAGAATTTCAATCACATCCGCAACCGAAGCTGGATCAATATTCGAAACTACTTCATCAAATAATAAAATCTCTGATTTAGATAATAAAGCTCTCGCAATCGCCAACTTCTTCATTTGCCCATCAGATAAAACAGGGTTCTCTTCATCAATCACCGTATTAATCCCATAAGGAAGTTTCTCAATCTCTTTATAAATCCCCACTCTCTTTAACGCACTAATTTGATTTTTCATATCCGAGTCAATCAGCGACAAATTATCACGAATCGACATCTTAAAGGCAAAAGATTTCTGAAATACCCCTGAAACATTCGAGCTATAAACCTTTTTTGTGTAGTTATAAATACTTTCGTCATCAATCAAAATTGATCCAGATTTAACTCTATATAAACGATAGAGTAGATTTATAACCGTAGTCTTTCCTGCTCCAGGATGCCCGATAATCGCCGTAATCTCATTTGGTAGAGCCTTAAAACTAACATTCTTTAAAATCTTTTTATTCTTCAAATCATAATTAACATGATCAAAAGTAACAACTCCATTGATATAGTCATTATCAACATCACCATATTCAATTTCCGCCGTTTCATTCGTATAGCTTAAAATATGTTTAATACGATTAATACGTACGGCATAGTGAGAAAGATTTAAGAACTGTTCCAAAACCGCATCAGTACTAGAGATTACGGTTTCAAAATACTAAACAAGAAGCACTAATTTATCAAGCGACATCTTATTATCTAGAACTAACGCTGAAAGTAAAACATAGAGTGCAATCTTGCCGACATATACAATCATCGGTATTTTACAATAGCGAGCCGTCATATAGATATACTTTTTATCATATTGCGCATCATAATCCTTACGGCTCTTATTTAGACGTTTAGTTAAATTCGGCATAATATTCAAACTTTTTACTTGCTTTAAATTCCCTAACATCTGATTCAAAATATCAATAATTTTATCCTGATATTTTCTCGTTCCCTCATAATACTTCGCGATTTTATGAGAGTTATTATTCATAATATGCAGATAGACTACATCAATCAAAAGCGCAATTAAAGCAATCCATATATTATAGCCTGCAAAAATTACAAAAATTACTACTAATTGAATTAGTCCAGTAAACGCATCCGAAGCCGCATCCACCGCATAAACAATATAAGAAACATCTTCCGAACAGGTATCTGTAATTTTACCTTTACTAATCTTCTCTAAAATAGAATCATTATTCGCAATATGCTCAAATAATTCCTGTTGAACTACACTATAGTAATGATGCGAAAGCTTCACATAAACATGATAATTCCAACTTAAAGACGCGAATTGCAATACATAAAATAAGAGATATAAAATTACATAAAACCAAATCGCCCTAAATTCACCGTGGTCAGTTAAAACTGCAATAATCCCAGAAGTAGCAAGCGGCGGCAAAAGACTAGCAAGATTATAAAGCATGTTCGAAACAAACATCTGAACAATCTCAAACTTTTTCCCTGGCGCCAAAGAAATAATCTGGCGAATAACCTCAAAATGATTATGCATATTAATAATATTATAGCATCTTCTATTATAAGCAAAATATTTTTTCATAAAAAATCGCCTATTCTAGGATAGGCGATTCTAATATTTTAATACGTAAGTCGTGCGCGACCTTTAATACGGCGACGTTTTAAAACCTGACGTCCGTTTTTAGTTGCATTACGTTTCATAAAACCATGCTCTTGTTTGCGCTGGCGTTTGTGTGGTTGATAGGTACGCTTTGGCATTTTCTTCCTTTCCTGCGCCAGAACACATCAAGACTTTACAAAGTCCTAAGGGCGCTTTTATAATATTTGTAATTTACTTAATATTATATCGTAGTTTTCCTCTTTTTTCAAGAAGTTTTCCACTTATTGATTAGATTAAATTGCCTTTTTGTGGAAAACTACCACCTCTGTAAAACTAAACTCATATTATAAAATATCTAAAATTCCTCCGTTTTTCTGTGGAAAAGTTCAAAAAGCTTTGATATAATATAACTAATTACTAAGGTCGGGTGGGAAAAGAAGGAGGTTTTTAAATGTTTGACGTGTGGAAGAATGTGCTTGAAAGTCTTAAGCAGCAGATTTCTCACGAAAAATTTGTTACCTACCTCCAAAAGACCTCTCTCGAAAATGTCGAAGATGGGGTAGCTAAAATCGGCGTCCAAAATATTTTTATGCAAATAAACGTCCGTAAGAACTTTGACACCTTAATTATAAAAGCTCTTAACGATAACGGTCTAAAAGTAAAATCTACAGAATATGTCGTTCAAAATAACACTAATCGAGTTAGAAAATCTCGTGAAGTTTCTATTAAAGATATTATCAACAATACAAAACAAAAACCAAAAAATAATCGAATTATAGAAAATAATCCTCCTATTCGCCTATCATTATCTACCGGATTAATCCCTGAATATACTTTCGATAATTTCGTTGTCGGAACAAATAATGATGTTGCAGTTTTTACAGCAAAAGCAGTCGTAGATGATCCTGGTGGAAAAAGAAACCCTTTCTTCCTTTATGGAAAATCTGGAGTCGGTAAAACCCACCTTGTTCAAGCTATCGGTAACGAACTCCTAAAAAAGAACCCTAAATTAAAAATCCTCTATACCCCAATTAATCGTTTTTACGCAGATTTTATCGATTCAATAAAATCTAAAAAACCAGAGGCTTTTTCTAAAAAATACAATCATCTCGACGTTCTAATTGTTGATGATTTTCAAATGATTATCGGAAAAGAAAAGTCCCAAGAGGAATTCTTTAATCTCTTCAATGAGATGTATCTCTCAAAAAGACAAGTCATCGTTACTTCAGATCGTTTACCAGACGAAATCAAAGATCTCGATGTTCGACTTTCGTCTAGATTAACTCAAGCTGGAGCATTCGATATTCAGTTACCGAGCTTCGAAGATAAATGTGCTATCCTCCAGGCAAAGGCTGAATTTAATAATCATGAAATAGAGCGTGAAGCTATTGAATATATCGCTGAAAACGTAAAAACTAATATTCGCGATCTTAATTCCGAATACGAAAAACTTCTTACTTTTGCAGAACTTCGAAATATGACTCCCCTCGAAATAATTAACTCTGGCTACGCGAACTCTTCCCCGTCAGTTCGCCGTAATTCTACAACGCCTAAGAAAATTATCGATAAGGTAGCAAAATATTACGAAATGCCAGTTTCAACTATGCTTTCAAAATCAAGAGTAGCTCATATTAAAAATGCTAGACAAGTCGCAATGTATCTTATGCAAAACGAACTAGGTCTTTCAACCACAAAAACCGCCCGTGAATTAGGTCTAAAAGACCATACAACTGTTATGAACGGTGTTAAACGCATTAATAATGAAATGAAAATGAATTTTAAATTACGCGAAGAAATTGGTACTTTAAGGGAGTCTATCTATGATTAATTCTCTATTCAGTGGAAAAACCTGCGATAAAGATTGCGATAAAGTATGTTTAGAAACTTGTGAAAAATATGTGTATACTTTTCGTGGAAAAGTCATTTTTCTTAAGTTTTACACGCTTTTTTCGACTTTTCCATACACTTATTCAATTGTTTTACCACCATTTTTACACAATATAATTTTTAATTTTATCCCTGTAAAATCAAGGTTTTTCACATTTTCCACATAGTCTATTACTACTATTACTAAATAATTTAATAAAAGAGGAGAAGAAAAATGGAAGTCAACGTAGATCAAGGTAAACTCGCAAAAGCTCTTGCCATCGTCTCGAAAATAGCCACTAATGGAAAAGCTACTTTACCTATCTTAAGTAATGTTCTTATTAAAGTGCTAGATTCTAAAGTAACTTTAACCACTACTAATTTAGATATGGCAGTTGTAGATTATTTACCTACTTCTAAATCTAAAAATGGCGAAATTACAGTTCCTGCTAGACTTTTAGCAGATTTTGTTGCTAATCTTCCTAAAGGCGAAGTAAAAATTAGTGCAAAAGATACAAAAATTACAGTTACTTCTGGAAAATATAAATCAGTTATGAACGGAAGCGACGCTTCTGATTTTCCTGAACTTCCAGAATTAAATGAAAAAGACTCGGTTATTTATAAAATCCCGGTAGAAGATTTTAAAGAGAGTATGAGCTCTGTTAAAATTGCAGCTAGTAATGATACTACTAGACCAGCTCTAACTGGTGTCTATTTTAACACTGCAGACGAATCTTTATTTGTTGCTGCTACAGATGGCTATAGATTAGCTGAAAAGAAAATCATTTCAGGAGTTAGCTCTGAAGTTAAAGCAATTGTACCAGCAAATACAATTACCGAAGTCTTATCCTCAATCTCGGAAGAAGTTGAAGAAGTTGAGATTCTATTTGATGAATCTGAAGTTTGTTTTCGTCTTGGAGAAATTGAAATTACTTCAAAATATATTGACGGCTCGTTCCCTGATTATCGTAAATTAATACCAGAAAAATCAGATGTTGATTTAATCCTTCAAAAATCTGATGTGCTTAGGGTTACTAAATTAGCTGCGCTTTTCGCAAGAGAAGTTGGTGGTTCGATTATTTTAGAAACTTCGGCAAGTGAAGGTGTTTTAAAAGTATCCTCCGTGGCTAATGAATACGGCGAAAACGTTTCCGAACTTAATACTGAAGTTAGTGGAGATATAAAAGTAGTGTTTAATTCAAGATATTTATTAGATGCACTTAATGTTTTATCAGAAGAAGAAATTAAAATAGGGATTTCTGGCAGTCTGCAGCCAGTAAAAATTGAAAATAGTAAACAAAATGATTATGTTCATATTGTAATGCCTCTTAAGGGTTAAAGATGATTATTAAATCGATTAAGCTCGATAATTTTAGATGTCATAAAGAGTTTAATTTTGATTTTAAAAAGAAAACTTCAATTATTGTTGGCGAAAATGGTTCTGGAAAAACTTCAGTTTTGGAAGCAATTTATATAGCTCTACTCGGTAAATCCTTTCGTGCAACTGATCCAGATATATTAAAACGAGATAGTGAATTTTATCGAATTGAAATTAATTTTACAAATGGCGAAAAAACCGTCGTTGCATATAGTTTAATTAATGGAGTATTAAAAAAACAATTTTTAGTTGGCGAAAAGAAATATCTAAGACTTCCAAAAAAATACCGTTATCCAATTGTTTTATTCTTACCGGATGACTTACATTTAATTGGTTCTTCTCCGACTAGAAAACGCGATTTTTTCGACCGAATCCTAGGTGGATTAGATGATAATTATTCAAATCTCTTAAACCGCTATGAAAAAGCCTTAAAACAGCGAAATGACTTATTAAAGAAGTATTCAGAATTTAACCTTGATGAAGTAAAAAATGTTATTTTTTCATGGAATTTATTATTAGCTAAATATGGAGTCGAAATTCGAAAAAAGCGACAAGAATTTATTTTTGAAATTAATAATAGATTAACAGAAACTTATCGCTCAATCGCTGAAAATAGTGATATTTTAGAATTAGAATATCAGCTACAAGGCGAAGATATTTCTGAAAGTGAATATTTAAAAAGGCTTGAAGATGAACTTCAAAGAGATTTAATTTTAGGACATACTGGTTTTGGAATTCATCGTGATAATTATAATTTTATATTTAATAATTCAGACGCAGATGGTTCGGCTAGTCGTGGTGAAGTCCGTTCGATTATTCTTGCTTTAAAATTTATTGAAGCAGAATTGATTTATGAAAAAACTGGTAAAAGACCAATAGTTTTACTTGATGATGTTTTTTCTGAATTAGATGAAACTCGTCAAAAATCCCTCACTTCTAATTTTAAAGATAATCAAGTAATTATCACTAGCGTAGATATAGTTAATTAATGCAGTATTCAAAAGTTAAATCATAATTTATATTATGAGATTGTAAGTAATTTTTGATTTCTTCCTCCATCGGCGCAGTTTGAAAATCGGTACAACCAGATAATTCTGCTTTAATAGATGTAATATCTCCATTTTCATCTGTAATAGGATAGACATTATAGGAATCAGGGATAAAATATGGAAGATATTTGTTTACGTTTTCGTCTTTTGTGTTTGCGTGATTTACCTGCACATAGTACTCTGGGGTATTGCCTGATTCTTGATGACTATGCGCTTCTCCGTCACATAAATTAGTTGGAGTATAAAAGTTGAAATCATCAGGATTGAAATGGATTGAAGAAACAAATTTTCGAGCCGATTCTAGTGCTTCGTTGAGAATACTACTATTTCCACATGAATTAATTTGTACTTCTAGATAAACTTTACCATTAACATATTTATCTACTAAAACATATTCTTGATTATTAGAAATAGTTCCAGTATAAGGTAGAAAACTAGAAATATCAGAAGATGAATTTATTTCTGTATTACATGGTGTTTCGGGATATTTAGAATCTAAAAGCGGACAGCTGATATTAATATTCGGCGATCCATCATTAGGATTTGGCCAAGTTATTGAAATGAAATATGACTGCTTAATGTCATTAAAATCAACTATAAAAGTAGCCGTGGTAGTCTTATCTATTGATTCTTCTTTATAATCTCTAGCGTCCCCAATAAATGTAATATTATTATTGAAATCGCTAGAATTATCGCGGATTACATTATAGAGATTCTCTCTAGTCTTTCTTAACTCATCGCCCGGTATATTTATATTATCATTAAAATTAATCTTTACTTTTGGATCGGTAATAACGGAAAATAAAATAGATACAATAATAATTAGCATTATAAAGGTTGTAAAAAATCCGCCGATTAATAACATTTTTTGTCGACCATTAAGTTTTTGTAAAGATAATTTTATTTTGTCCATAATTATTTCTTTCTATACCAAGTATAACTATTAACTATTGTTGAATCCGACTCTGAGCCAGCCATAGGCGAACGCCTAGAAGAATACCTACAGTCTGATGCGCTTGCTGTTTTTGAGTTAAAGCCCGAGATGTTTCCAACGTATAAAATAACGTGTCCTCCGCTATTTCTATAACCAACATCGCCAAGCCGTAAATCGTCCGTAGTTCTAACGGTTAATCTATTCCAATTTCTATCGAGCCATGATTTTTGACAGCTAGTTGCACAAGCGGAATAACTCGTATCCCAGCCGCTAGCAATTATTATATTTGACACGAAAGCACCACAGTCATTCCCCTTTTCTCCAGTTGGACAAGTAGCGCCTGAATAAGGTGGATTACTATTCATGTATTCAGCGTAAGCAGGCATTTGTTGTACGTATGGCGCGCTATGATAATCTGGCCAAGCCCATTTTTTTACAAAGTCAGCAAGATTGCCAGCTTCTGGTGGAGTAGAATCACTTGAAGAACCATCTCGATTACAATATGTTGTTGAATTACTATTTCCGTATCCATTATTTGTGCCGGTCTTAATATTAGCTGCATCAGGATTTCTTTGGATTGCATCCGATACCTTACTCCAAATTGGACCAGGGTCAATATGATCATTGCCGTAAGCGTGCTGATGACCTAAAATGCCAGTATAATTTTTGAAGGCAGCAGCAGAATTAAGTCGTCCTGAACCATCACTAGTCCATGTTACCGACGAAGTAAGCGGAATACCAGTTTCATTTGCAATAGCAATTAGTAGAACAGCGAGATAGTCCCAGTCTTCATTACTTAAATTAGGTAAGAAATAAGGACTAGATTTACGAGAAGCTGACTGTGCTGTAGTGTCTGAAAAGCCGACAATTTCAATTTGTATTCCTGCTGAAGTATCGTATGATTTAATTGCGATTGATGGTTTATTAAGTGGGAAATGCTGGTAACCAATTCGTTTCTTTAGATCAATTGTAAAATGAGCTGGGAACTTATTGTTTGATGGATATGCTGCAAGTCCAACGCTTGTTCCTTCGGTGCTATGAAGAAGGATTTTATTTGGGCTACCACCATCAAATGCATTTTGTGGGGTTTCACTTAGAGAAGTAGTGGCCGCATCTTCTTTAATGATACCTGGAATACTGTTATCTTCGAGCCAGCCATTATTCCATTTTGCTCCAGATGTACTCTTTGTGGATAAATCGTCGGACGAAGAACTATTATCCGAAGTGCTATCGGAGCTACTGGCAGTAGAATAATTTTCCCAAGTTACCCTAGAGATTGCATAGCCATTTTCTTTTGCCCATTTCTGGATACCACATATTAAGCTTGACGTACGATTAACGTATCCTGGAGTCGGATCTCCAAGTTGATGACCATAGCATGGGTGGCTAGGATCAGTTAAATATGATTCCCTACTACACTGAGCGTATAATTGTCCATGTGGAACTCCGTATTGGATATAAGCGATTGCTGAATATGGGTCACTCGGGAACATATTCTTAATTTCGCGAATCGATTTAATATTATCTACGTAATGCTGATATGCATCTTGATAGCTAGAGAAAGTTCTGTGTCTACCATCACAAGATGGACCGCTACCTTTTAGACCGAGCGGATTATATGGGCATACTTCGCTTGATCCGCCTCCAGATTCAGAGAGTGCCTGCCCAGCAATCAGCTCCCAAGGTAATCCATTCGCGCTAGCAACATCTTGCATTGCTGGAACTTGTCTTGATAGCCAAGAAGCACGTTGTGCTGTAACGCCAGTACAGGAACCGTCCCAAGTTTCCTCTCCCACGTAAGAGCCACTACTCCCTCCTGCAGAGCTTCCAGGATCGCAGCCATCAGGATTATAAAATAAAATATCATTCTGCGAGAATTCCTCATCTCGTCCAGTCGGGAGAATTACCTTTGCGAAAGTTGGGAGAGTTAGACCGCTATTTATAACAATAGCTAGAATAGAAAAATAACAGAAAGAAGACTTCAGAAAATTTTTCAAAAACTTTCGGACCTTCATATAGGATATATTATATCACATAATCATTAGCAGTTCGAATAGCTAACTTCGTAATTTTTAAGATCGATATTATTTTCCTCGAGATAATTAATTGCTTTTTGTTTTAATTTGGAAATCTCAGTATCTGTGCAGGTATAAAGATAAATATTTACTTTAGTTTTATTATCTTCTTTTTTTGCAGTAATTTTAATTCCCTCTTTATAACTATAATAAGGAGTAACTCCCCAAATCGGATCGGATCCAGTATAAATTTCATGTAATTTATCTGCTTTAAAATCTGATATTCTCTGTGCTATTCCAGCTTCTTTTTCGTTATTACGATAAAAATCACCGTTCTCATTTTCTTCGTTTAGATATTCATAGAGATAATATGTTTCATTTGCTTTAGCTTCTATTGAATTATGATATTGAATAAAACCAGACTTTTCAATTTTTACATCATAGGTTCCAGGCACTAATTTTATTGTTGTATCCGTAGAATAAATTTTACCATCAATAGTTACGATAGAATCAGAAGGAGCTACTAAAATTTTGAGTTCACTGGTTTTATCTATATTAAGGAAGAAATTAACAGTAAGAAAAATAATAAGAGCTATGGCTGTAATAATAAAAATAATAATAGAAGCCTTAAAAATCTTTTTTTGTTTTTCGCTTGAATCAGCTCTAAAAAGACTCTTTTCCATTAATTCCCTTTCCAGCGATAAGCTTTAAATGTTGCTGAATTATCGTAGAAGTTACCAATCTCGCCAGTACGTTCGCCATAAGAAGCGCTAGCTATTTTTCCAACTCCATTTACTTCAATATACATTTCAATATGACCTTCAGATAAACGGATATCTCCTGGCTTTAGAGAGCTGGCATTATTTGGGACCTCCTCAAACTTACCAGAGTTCGTTACGTAATTCCAGGTTGCACCATGTCCAGAAATTCCACAGCAGGTAAAGCCTGGATCAACGCCAGAATACCTAAAAACTGTTGCTACGAAGGCATCACAGCTAGCTCCGATGCGAGCATAATAATCTCCATAATTAGAAAGACCAACATCCGCTAATGCTGTTTTGTAAGAATCTCGTGCGGTTAGTCCGTGACCGTGCTCTGGCCAAGCTAATGCAATCGCAGTAGCGTTTAAATCTCCATTTCCAGAGTTACCTGTCGAACAACTTGAATAGCCAGAGCTACCACCAATCGCCGCATACAATAAGAAAGCCCCAGGTTGCTGATTGGCAGATACCATCGGACCATTATCAGTACGAATTTGTTTCCAATTTGGGTTCTTTGAAGAATCGCGTTTTTCATCAGCAAGGTTCATCACGTAAGGAGAGCCTTCTCCGCGTTTCGCTTCAGCTTCCGTAAAACCTAGACTGCGAGCTTGGGCGATATAGGCTTCGGCCGTGCCATTATAACGAAAGAAGAAGGTTTTAACGCCGTCATCAGTATTAAGGTTTAATCCAGAAGCGTATCGATCACGAATTAATTTTGCTACAATATCAGTCTGTCTTTGGAATTCTTCGGTTGAAATATCTCCAGCCGGTTTAAAGGCGTTTGAATTAGTGCCACCTGCAGTATAAGAATAAAGCTGATAAACCCCCTGTCCATTGGATGGATTATAGACCTTAAGTCCAGTTTCACGGTAATGTAAAACCGCTAAGATTTGCCACGGAATATTATATTTATTTGCAGATTTTTCATATACGCTCTGATTTTTTGAGATTAATTGTAATGATTCATCGCTTAAAATTTTATTACCATTATAAAGAGTATTCCCTGAGCCAATTGCTCCATTGCCACTTCCATTAGTTGCGCTAGCAATAGTTTCCGCAAAAAGAGTTTTTCCTTCATTTGTAGGATGGACATACTGATCACTATTTACGATATATTTTTCAGGGCTATTTTTTACTGCCGCCGCCCAGTCCGCAACTTTAACATTAGAATTCTTTTCGGCAGCAGTTTTTATAATGGAATTATTAGAATTATAGGCATTTTCATCGCCTAACTTATAATTTGTAGTTAAGATAAGTGTTCTACTACTTCCGATAATAGAAAGTGCAGTTATAATGTCCGATTCTGAAACTGAACCATTAGTCCCGAGCGCCATTACAATAACTTTTCTTAAATTATCTTTATTTTCTTCAAGAATTTGTAAACCAGATTTGTTATTATTGTTCGTTCCTCCGAATTGTTTACTAACTTGAGCATTAATTTCAATACCAGAAATTTTAGATTTTAATTCCGATTCAGAAGCTACCGTAATTGAATCTCCAATCATAAAAATATCAGATCCAGAAACATTAGACGAACTCGGAATACAGACTTCGCCGTCCATATCATAATAGAAGATATTATTTAAATCGAACTTATCCCATACACTTTCTTTAAGTGCAAAAGCGTTTAATGGCGACATAGTAAAAATTAAAGTAAATAAAACGCAAACAATCTTCTTTAAACTTCTCATACAACAAAGCTCCTTGTTCTAAGATCCGCATAAGAAATTTCTGGAATTAAATAAGCGACAATATTATTAAAATCAGAGTTCTTGAAACTAATTTTTTCGTCTACTTCCTCTTCCTCTGGCGGAGTGTTCTCTGCTAAATAATTCATATAATCAATAAACGCAATAAATTCCTCGGCTTCTTTCTTTGTTTTTCCAGTATAACGTGCAAGTAATCCTGCCTCACTTGTATCGATTGGATTTAGTTCATAGTAACTATTCTTGTATCCTAGAATTGGATCTTTAATGGATCCGTCTTCCCCACGATATTCCTCTAGTTCCATTTGTGTACCGATACGTGCTGTTTCTGCAAAATGTTGTAAGTAAATTAGATCTTCATAGTATGGGTTTGATTCACTCATCACACAATACGAGCCTAACGCCCAGCCTTCAGTTTCTGGACTCATATCTTCGACTGCATTTACTAAATCGATTACGTCATTTAGAATCGGAATATTATCCGCAAAACCAAGACTTACTTGAAAAGCATTGGCGATATTAGCATCAAGAACCCCAAACGGGCTATCGCGTTCATCGCAGAACATAGTTTTATGAGCTAATAGCGAATTTGGTATAACTTCATAAGTCCCATCCGATTTTTTTCTAACATTTCTTTCTAGAACTTCTAAATATTTAGGATCATCACTCGCTACTTTTAAAACTTTAGGATCGGTAGCGGTAATTTCTGCGCCATACATATCACAGGCCGCCCCAATATTTGTTAGATTTTCACAGGTAGATTCATCAGCGAAAACTTCTGAATAATCAGTGCCCGCTAGCTCTGTATCAGTCGTAAATCCCGGATCGGAGATACTATCAGCAAAGGCTTTTGAACCGAAAGCATTAAAGAGGTAGCTAAAGGAATTTCCCGCAATGCTTGAAACGGAGCGTAACGTACTAGAAAATGAGCTATTGTTCATTACGGCAAATTTTGCTGCGATTGACCCAATAAAGGTGTCAGGGTTACTAGCGTCAAAAGGCGAAGCATTTTTACGATTTAATTCAGACTCGTAAACATTAGCAATTTGGGTTGTGCGAGCATAAGCAGAGGCTCCAGCTTTCGTTGCAAGTAGCTGTCCTGAGCTACCTCGTGCAACTTTTTTGTTTCCGAGCGCCGCCCCTTTAACAAATTCTTCACCGGCTGGAATACCAGCAAGCTTATCTGCGGTATTTTCAAATAGCGCACTCGCAATTTTTGGAATTAGAACTGAAAGTGTAGCGGCAATTCCCTGTTGGAGTGCAGCATTAATAATTACAGTCTTTGCGAGTGAAGCAATAGATTTTACAATTCCTCCACCTAGTACTCCTACCGCAATTGAAGCGACTGCCCCGACTGCGCGGATTCCGCCACAAATTTTATTATTAGCCGCGGTTAAACCGATTGCAAACCCAGATGTTAAAAAGGCGGATTCTACAGAATAATTTTTAGTTTTGTTTAAATTCGGATTCACGCCAGCTAAAACATTTGCAAACCCTTCAGCCTGAAGCGGAGCTCCAGTAACTTCCTTCTCTTCCCCAGTTTCGACATCAACATAAGTCGTCGTTACTTCTTCATTTAGAAAGTTTAATAGTTGATGCTCGGCAGCCTGATTTCCGTCTCCAGCTTTAGTTTTACTAATATTCTCTACATTAGTTAAAAAGTAATTTATCGACTGATAAACTTCTGCCGCTGCAACTGAAATTGAGATCATATTCGCAACTTTTAAAGCGGCACAAGCAACATTTGCTGTATCGGCTGCCCGTGAAGCGGCACTCATAAGATATCCACGAGCCTGCGCCCGAGAGTCTATACCTTTTGAGTTACTAATATCTTCTCCGGTTTTTACTTTTTCAGTTCTAGTATTGCCGTCGTCGTCGGTATATTCGCGTTCAGTCACAGTATTTATGCTTGACGAAGTAGTATCCTCAAAAACATCAGATTCGGTCTTACGATAAGCTTTTGTGTCAGCTTCATTATCCCCGGTCTGTTCATAGTTTCGGTAAAGATTTCTGGAAATTCCAAGTCGCGTAAACACGAAAGTTGCCGGCTTATCATAGAAATTAGCACTACGACCACGCTTTGCTTTCATATAAGCTTCGCGAAAGTTAATATCATTAGCGTAAACTTCACGAAAATTTCCAGAGTTGACTTGAATACCTCCCCAATCTAAAGTATATCTACCCGCCTCTGTTCCTGCGACGTTAATTCCCTGCGCGTTTAAACGTTCCTCGAAATATTCCGGGAATTCACCATGCTTACCATCTAACAGCTCTTCTGTAATGCGGATATTATTTTCCGAATAAGAGCCAAACATTGTATCGGTCGCACGAGTAATTAAAGTTTCAATTTGATTTCCGAGTGTTCCTACGGAAAACAACATAAAGAAAATCGCCGCCACTACAATTCCTGCAATCGCAAAAAGTGGAGCTTGTTTTTTAATTTTGGCAAGTTTATTTAATCCGTTGGCTTTCTTTTGAGTTTTTATCTTATCTGCTAAAGTTTTTCCAGAACCAGTAAATTTAAAAGTCTGTTTAGTTTCCAGTTCGCTTGCAGAAGATATTTGGTTTTCCTCAGGGGTGTTATCTTCGGCATTCTCCTCAAGATTTTTTAATTCTTCTTTAGCGCTTTCATGACGATAGGACTTCAAAAAATCAGGGGTAATAGAATCCTTTTCTAGGTAATCTTTTTCTGACATTTATAAGACCTTTATTATGTACCTATTATATCATTTTTAGGTTATTTTATAAAGCATAAAGGTTTTTATGATAAAATATAGAAAACGGAGGTTAAAAATGAATAAGAAAACAGCTTCTAATGAGTGCTCAATGGCGCTTAGCGGCTTTAAGATTTTTAGTGTGATTGCTTTTGGTGTAGCAATTATTTTGTTTATTGCCATTGCATCTTACAAGGCTATGGACACGAAATTATCAAACGAGTTATCTGCACTACCTTTACCAGAAGTTTCTGAAGGTATGCGCGGGACAATGGGTATTGATAAAAATATCAACGAAACTACAATTGATAATTATCTTGGTCGTTCTGATGCGGTTTATCGCGATATGAGAATGTTGATTGATGATGCCGATTATAAAGCAATCGACGGAGATTCTTATTTATCTGGAATCGTTGAGGGCTTTGAAGTAATTCCTCTACCTTTTCTAACTTACCCAGAAGGATTACCAGAAGCAGTTGGTAAGGGTTATAGTGGAAAGACTTTATTCTCTTACGATAAAGAGAACGATAAATATGTTGCTAACTATAAAGAATCTATGCAGGTTCTTGAAGATATCTTTCCAAAAGATAAAATTATCTTCCTAATGTGTGGCGGCGGTGGATATGCCGGTATGACTAAAAACCTCCTAGTAAAACTTGGTTGGGATAAAGAAAAAATCTATAATGTCGGTGGCTATTGGTATTATGATGGCGAGCATAAAACTCCAATTAAAATGACAATCGACGGAGTTGAAACATACGCATTCTGGAGGCTCAATTATCACAATATCGACTTTAGTGTTTTGCACGAGGCCTAAAAATGACTAAGAAAAGCGAACGTAAAAATAACTCGAAGCTGATTATTTTCTCGATTTTAACGTTAGTTTTTCTAATAACTTTAGGGGTCGTCGGTTTTAGTCTTCTGAAAAATTCAGAAAAACAAACTACATCTTCTGATGAACAAATAAGTTTAAATTCAGAATATCTTAATACGGACGGAAAACAGATTGAAATATCAAAACAAACAGAAAATACAGAGGATTTTCTGCAGAATTTAATTACTGAAGAAAAATCATTTGTTGTTTATGCTTCCCTGCCGATTTGTTCTGGTGAAACCGCAGAATTTAAGGAGTATGTCTTAAGATTTCAAAAAGAAAATAAAATTAGTTTTTATTATCTAACTTCGGATTATGTAAAAGATACTTCAATTTATGAAACTGTTAAATATTTTCCAAGTGTAATTATTTATGATAAAGGAAAAATTGTAAAATACCTCCGCTTTGATTCGGATGAGGATAAAGATTTTTATCGCTCCTATGATGGCTTCTCGAAGTGGTTTAAAGCGAATGTAAAGCTCTAATATGGACGAAGTTATTTTAATTGATAAACCAGACGGTATAACTAGTTTTGGAGTTGTTGCGAGAGTCCGACGAGTCCTAAAAGAGCGTGTCGGCTCTAAAGTAAAAGTTGGGCATACTGGAACTCTTGATCCATTTGCAACTGGACTTTTAATTTTACTCGCTGGAAAAGCGACAAAACGTTCTAATGAATTTCTAAAAAAAGATAAAGAGTATGAAGCAGAAATCTTTTTAGGCTCAACTTCAACTACTGGCGATCCTGAAGGAGAAATCTCTCAGGTTTCGGATAAAGTTCCAAGTTTAGAAGAAATAGAATCTGTCTGTTCTGAATTTGTTGGCGAAATTTCTCAAAAAGTACCAGCCTTTTCAGCAGTCAAGATTAACGGACAAAGAGCTTATCAGCTAGCTCGTTCTGGAAAAGAAGTAGATACCCCGACCAGAAAAGTTACGATTTATTCGATTGAAATTTTAAGTTATAATTATCCAGTTTTAAAGATTAAAACTTTTGTTTCTTCGGGGACATATATTCGCACTCTCGGCGAAGATATTGGCGCTGAACTTAAAACTGGTGCCTATCTCACCGCTCTTCGCCGCACTAAAATCGGAGACTACTCTGTCTCTGATGCGGTAAAGCTAGATGATTTTATGAATAGCTAAAACCCAAATCTAGCTTTGTCTACATTATAGTTTTGGAGTAATTGTGCGTCGGTGAGTGCAGAGCGATAAACGCGGACGCTATAAATATAACCGTTGAAAAGTTCAGTGCCAACAGTTTTTCCGACTGTTACATCGCCAAGGATTGAATTAACAGCGGTAGTATCACTTGCTAATAAATTGCCTTTTGCATATATTCTTCTATTGGAGCCACGATTTGTATTGACTGCAGTCATCCCTAAATCAGCATAGCTAGTCGTTGATGCAACTAAATCGGCAGACCAATAATATGTATCGAAGTTTTGACAGTAACCTGCCGTTCTAAATGCGTTTCCTCTACCGGTTTCACTATATATGCCGATATTAAATAGTCCTTGTGCACTTGAGATTGTACTAGTGTCGGTAGGTACAATGCATTTATATGCAACCTCGATTGTGTAGTTGGATGCTCCAGTTGGGATATTCTTTGGATTTTTAATTGCAAAAAAGTTTTTCTTTGTTACTGCATCTAGAAAAACGGAATTATTTTGCCATGATGGAGCAGTAGTATCTGCATTAACATATCTATCTTTAATTTTTCCATCTTCTGGGTCTACATATTTTTCTACCTTAATGGTCTGAATTGTGCCGGTATTGTCGTTTCCGCTTAAGTCAGTCCAAGTTAGTGTATCGGAATTATGTGGTTTATTGACTCCGGCATTACATATTGCATCTAAATGTAGAACTAATCCGCTTGTAATATATCCACTAGGTGCTAAACAACTTGCCTCCCATTTCGCCTTAAGCGTAACCATCATATCGTTTGTTGGATTTGGGTTTGTATTTCCGGTGTATGTAGAGGAAGGATTTTATTTTACAAGTATATAGTTTATTCTATTGTTATCTTTTATCTTAAGCTAAGTCTAGCATAAGCAAAAAACTTTTTTGGCTTTTCAAATAACCAAAAACGCGATATAATGAAAGTGCGAAACAATCATAAAATTCAGAACCCAGGTCTTTTTATAGGATCCTTGGGGTAAACAAAGATAAACTTGGGCCATTCGGTCGTGCACTCTTTGTTTACCTTGGGTGTCGTGGTTGTTTCGCAAAATAGCCGCCGGATGGTCCAATTTTATGGGGAATTTCCGGCAGTAATAAAACAACCAGGAGCCCTATAAAAATGAAAAGCCTTTCCACAGTAACAAATCTATTTTCTCGAGAGAAATCTCAGAAAAAACTTAATTATCAGAAATTATTTAATATACTAGCAGTATTTAACTTTGCATTTCTTATTGCAATCTCTGCTAGTTTTCTTCT
>JAFVCN010000036.1 GCA_017479205.1 Candidatus Saccharimonadota bacterium | reverse complement strand
TAATAACTTTACGGTTACGCTTAGTGCCTGTTGGGTTAAGAACACTCCTTATGCTTACGACTATACAGGTGGCGAGCAAACCTTTACTGCGCCTTGTAATGGCTATTATAAGTTGGAGGTTTGGGGTGCACAGGGAGGGGATCATCAGACTTTTACTGGTGGGCTTGGCGGATATTCTTATGGAAACTATAAAGCCATAAAAAATCAGACGTTGCGGATTTATGTAGGTCAAAGAGGCGGAAGTAATTTAAGTAGTATGACCACGCCATCTTCGACAACTAATGCTTATAACGGCGGTGGAGCTGGTAGCGGCCAAGGCGGTGGTATGACCGATATAAGGACCAGCACCAGTTTAAGCTCGCAGATCATTGTCGCTGGCGGAGGCGGAGGTGCATTTACTCGCGGCGAAGGTTATGGCGATGGCAATGGCGGCTCAGGAGGCGGTCTAACCGGCGGCAACGGAGCAAGTACAAATCATACGTTAAGCTTTGGTTATGGATATGGTACCGGTGGCTCTCAAACTGCTGGCGGTGGCTTTAATTTTATTAATTTGGGCGGTGCCGCATGTTCTACGGGAATGTATTATAACAGTTCTCAATGGACCTGCAATAATCAGTGTTATAACATTGGTGGAACGCGTGGACAAGGCGGCTGTGGTATTGCATATCAAGGCGGGGGCGGAGGTGGATACTACGGCGGTGGCGGTAGCGCTCACGGTGGAGCCGGCGGCGGCTCTGGTTATATTGGAGGAGTTTTAAATGGTTCGACAATAAGCGGTCAACGTTCTGGTGGCGGTTACGCTAAGATAACATATCTCGGTACGTCAATCTAAAAATAAGTTCGAGAATCTTTTGTCCGGCGCGAATCACGAGCTGAACGTTAACGAGCAAAAAGTTTAATTCTCGTCTTTTATGAATACTCCGTTAACTTTTTTATATTTTCGTTGTTCGTTAATCTTCATTTTTGTCTCGATCGCTTCTTCAAGGTCAATATTATTCATCTCTGCGAGACCAAAAAGATAAATAGCAACATCCGCCAGTTCGAGATCTAGCCCCTTTTCTTTTCTCAACCAACTTAAATATGCTTCAGAAACTTCTGCTTCGAGTAAACAAAATTCACGCTCAACGTTTGTTGTATTAAAATGATGGTTAATTTTATTTTCCCATGCTCGTTTCTGCAAATCTCTTATTGTCACCATATAAAAACTGTCTTTAAATCTAAGCGGCGTTCGTGAAGACATTAACTACATCATCAAGATCGTCAACCGCATCGAGAAGCTTATTCACTTTCTCCTCATCTTCCCCTTCGACTGGAACGGTCGTGTTCGGAACATATTTAAGTTCAGCGCTTGAAACGGTCATACCGGCATCAATTAGATTCTGACGAACTTTCATTAAATCAGTCGGGCCAGTAATAATTTCAATTCCATCTTCCTCTTCCGACGCATCTTCTGCACCAGCCTCTAATGCCGTCATTAAGGCTTCTTCGCCTTTATCTGAAATAAAGATTACGCCTTTTCGCTCAAACTGGAACATAACCGAACCTGGATCAGCCATGCGTCCGCCGTTTTTGTCGAGCGTATGTCGAACCTCAGGCATAGTACGATTCTTATTGTCTGTCGCCACCTCAATAATAATACCAACGCCAGCCGGACCATACGCCTCATAAGTTTCTTCGATTAACGCTGCGCTGTTTTTATCGGCAGCACGAGCAATCGCACGCTCGATATTAGCTTTTGGCATATTCGCATGACGCGCCTTTTCAAGCACCATTGCAAGCGACGGATTCATCGCTGGATCCTGTCCTGCACGCGCCGCAATCGCGATTTGATTTCCAATTTTAGTAAAGAGCGCGCCGCGTTTCGCATCAACGACCGCTTTCTGGCGCTTCGTAGTTTCCCATTTACTATGTCCTGACATATTTTTCCTCAAAAATTAAGTTAATAAAAAATCTTAAACTTATTATACTATATAATAGTCGAAATTTCCACCCCTGTTATCTTTTGAGCTTAACTTAATAAACAACCCTGTTATTTTTTCAAAGCTAATCGGATACGTTCTTCAACCGGCAAACTCTTGTCAACTTTCTCTAGCGCAGCCGTAGCTTCTTTAAGCGGAAACCCAAGTGCTATTAAAGCATCCAGCGCTTCATCATTTTCTACCGGCTCGGAAGACGGTTTTAGAATTTCAGTCGCACCAACATGAGACGGCAGACCAACTTTATCCCTAAGGTCAACGATTACGCGCTCCGCCGACTTCTTTCCGACCCCGCTCGCCTTCGAGACAAAACTCGTATCGGCATTTGCAATTGCGTTTCGAACATCTTCCGGAGCAGCAAGCGACAAAATTGCCATTCCGGCTTTCGGACCAACGCCATTAACCGAGATTAAAAGTTCAAACAATTTTTTTGCGGCAAGACTAGAAAAACCATAAAGATCTTCTCCATTCTCGCGAACAGAATGATAGGTATAAAATTTATATATTTCGCCAACATTTACCGCTTCATATTCTAGACTGGTTAGACTAATTTCATAGCCAACACCGTTCACATCAACAATAACCGAGTTCGAAAACTTTTCAGCAATTTCGCCTTTAATATGGGCAATCATTATTCTTTCCTGCTCTTTTTAATATATTCGTCTTCTTTTTCAAGAGTCGCGCGAAGTGTATATTCCTTACACTTTCCATTATCACAGTTTGCCGGTTCATAAGAATAAGTCGAGCCTTCCGAGCCGATATTTATTCCGTTCGGATCAGTAAATAAGGTCGGATCCATCACTTTTAGATTGTCCTCAGAAATTGTTTCCGGATAGTATCCATTATCGACAAAAAATCCTTCTTCAAGCGCATAATACATCGCATTAATCGCCTCTTTTCGCTGTTCATCACGGCGCATAGCGTCCGTGTTAATTTTTTGAATAAAGAATAGAACGACGGCGAGCGTAGCAAAAACTATCACGACCGATAATTCTAAAATAGTAAAACCTCTTTTCCTCATATAGTAATTATACCATTTTATGGTAAAATATAGTAGATGACAGAAACGGAAAATTTTAACAAAATCGTTCAAGATAAAAAATTTCAAACCGGCAAAAACTTCGTTCAACACGGCGATTTTTCTGTTTACGATCATTCAATTTATGTTTGTGAGACTTGCTTTAAGATGTCTAAAAAATTACATTTAAAAGTCGATAAGGAATCGCTCGCAAAAGGCGCGCTCCTTCATGATTATTTTCTCTACGACTGGCATAAAAAGGATCACCCAAGATTTCATAGTTTTAGACATGCGGGATTTGCGGCGGAAAATGCAAAAAGAGATTTCGGCTTAAATTCAAAAGAAGAAAAAATGATTCGCGCACATATGTTCCCGCTCGGACTAAAAGTCCCAACTTCGAAAGAGGCAATTTTACTTTGTATCGCGGATAAGTATTGCGCAACAAGAGAAACGCTTAAAGGCAAAAGAAAACACCTAAAAAATCTCATAAAATTCAGAAAAGCCCCCGAATAATCGGGGGCAATGTTTTTGTTTTTACTACTTATTATTTTTTCTTGCGTAGCGGGTATATGAAATTCGGGCGAAGTGAGCAGCGAAGAAAGCTACTGCCGAGAGAATAGTAATCTGGGTAAGGGCGGTTGTTCCGGTCGCGACCGGATCGATTTTTGTAAATCCGCCAGTATCCGGAACGAGCGGAATATATTTTTCTTCTTCGGTATCAAGGTAAGAGATAAGGTAGTTTGAGAACTTATCTGATTCAAAGGTCATAGTTGTGCCTGAGATTTCATAGTCTAGTTCAGCAGCTTCGCCATTATGGCTTCTTATAACCTGATATTCGCGAAGATGATTTTCTTCAAGAGCCGGAACATCGGATAAGTCGAAGGTAAGTTTTAGCGGGCTACCTAATTCAACTATTTGAGCGATATAGTAACCTTCTTCGTTTTTAAGATAAACCGAGAAATCGTAGATTCCGTAATAATTTGAACCCTCATAAGCTTTGCTATAGAGAAGCTCTTTTTCCTCTTCAGAAACGGCTTCCGAGACATCGAAAGAGTTAAGCTGAGCGGTAATTTTTTGCCCATCTGCTAGAGCATTAGCTAGCGCATTAACATTTACTACTTCGATTACCGTGCCGTCGCTTAAAGTAATTACGTCGCCGTCTTCAACCGTTTCGAAGTTTGCGATTAATTCAGCAACCGCCTGTTCGGCAATATTGTTTAGAATCTCTTTATTACCGGTGTCGTCAGAGATTTCGTCATCCGCATCAGTTTCGGTTGTCGGGATAACGATATAATGAGTACCGATTGAATAAACGCTATATCCGTCCATAGCATAAGTCTCGTCCGGAGCGGCAGTATAGACACCACCACTAATGAATTTCGTAAAATCTTCAGATACGACTGTTTCGTCAGCATAGCTAATAAATTCGCCACCGGAAATGGTAATTGAGACTTTTGATAGAGATTCTGCATCGTTTCCTTGTGGGTTTGCTTCACTAAACGGAACATTCGCATAAAATTCGCCGTCAATAATATTAACTTCAATCGGGAGTTTTGTAGTGTGTTGTGCGATAGCGATAGCCGCACCTTCGGTAGTCGTACCAGAGCCGTTAGGGATGACCTTGTATTCCGTATCGGAGCTGACATAGATCTCAGCGCCGCTACCAACATTAAGTTCGCCGGCGCGCATTTCAATACCTTCCTTCATAGCTCGGATGTCGCCATTAAAGTTGACCATTGCAGTTCCGGAAACGCTAATTCCCCAGTCCGCTTTAATCATACCGTTAATATTGAAGATTGGATTTCCTTCTTTGAAGAGTCCGTTGACAAAAATTCCCGTAGACGTATTGCTTCTTATACCATCAAGTGTTCCGTTCATATCTACGGTAATACTATATTTATAATCCTTATAATCTGTAGTACTCATAGTGATTAAATAAGTACGCTCATTATCTGTGGATTTAAGGGTTACATTATCGCCAACTGTTAGATGTGTCCAATCTCTAGAATCGAGCTCAGAATTCCAACCAAGAAGCGCAAACGGAATCTGTGCGCTTAAATTAAGAGTTCCCTGCCCAATGAGCTCAACTTTAGCGCCCCAGACATAGAAAACACGACAGTAGTCCAGTTATAGCCGTTAAAGTCAACAATAGTAGTGCTATTAGCTTTAAACTGATAGATTGCTTCACTATCTTCAATATCAGCATGGAGAGTAAGGGTATTAGTAAGCTCGGAAGACGCATCAATAGCCGCTAGAGCTTCGTTAATTGTTTCATAGCAGGTGCCATCTACATCAACAGTCTCACAAGTCTCATTTGTGTTTGTTGATTTTAGACTTTTTACTGAAGTTTTTTCTAGGCTTTTAACCTCGGTGTTAGTATCGATTGTCGGTTCCGTAGATTCAGGTTTTACTACATTTTCATTTAGCGAGGCTTCTGGAACATTATCTTCCGCATAAGATTTATTTGTTAATAAAATTTGCGCCGAACCAGCGAACAATAAAGCTGCTAGAAAAGCATAAGACAACCTTTTTAGGTTTATTTTCATTTTTTGACCCTCTTTTTAATTATTTTTATTATAAAGGTTATGGTTAATTTTGTAAATATTTTTTATGTTAATATTGGATAAATTTTTTGTTTTTGCGAGGATTTTACAAGGGACGGATTTTTTGATATAATAGGAAATGGAAGGGTGGCCGAGTGGTTGATGGCACTGGTCTTGAAAACCAGCAGGTTAACGCCTCGCAGGTTCGAATCCTGTCCCTTCCGCCATTAAAGGCAAGCGGAAAAGCTTGCTTTTCTGATTGGCTTTAAGGGAGGAAGGGCGGATGCGTTAGCTATCCTGTCCCTTCCGCCATAATAAAAAAGTAAGGCTTTAAGCCTTAGTTTTTTATTGTAGAAAATGGGACAGGACGAGAACCGTAGGTTCGACCGCCCCTTGGGACGCGGAAGGCGCGGAGCGCCTACCGGACGACAAAGCAATCATATCCTATCATATAACATTATTACAACCACCTCGCAACCCCACCATGATGCGAGCAAGTTCCACGACGAGATTGGCTGTAGCTATAAGAACCGTCTCGGCATTGAGCGGTTGCACCACCAGTGTTAGTCTGCGCCGGACGACAAACAGTATTTCCAGCAGAATTTTTATACGTTCCGTTCGGGCAGTTATTTGTAGCTGGTTTAACATATGTTCCCTCTGCAACGACTTTATTAACTGGTTCTTTTGTAACTTCCGAAGATACAAGCCTTCTGTCAGTTACCTCCCCATCAGTATAAGTAACTTCATAGATCTCGGTTTTAGTCCCGTTTTGACCTTCAGTTTTTACATAGGAGGTACCTTTCGCTTTTGAACTGTCCTGAATTGTTGTTGTCGAAAACGGAATTTCAACCTCTTTAGTTTCGGTTTTTGTTTCGACGACTGGCTGCTTAACTTCAGTAAGGTCAGTTCCTTTCTCGCCTTCTCTATGATAGCTTGGGCTGTTAACGACAGTTCTGCCATTCTGTATCGTCGCAACCGCCCCAGTGCCAAGTATGCCTACGCCAGCAAGCGCAATAGCGATAATTTTCGTTTTTATAACCATAGACCTATTTCTCCACTTTCATTATTTCTAATCTGTGGAAAAGCTTGTAAAAATTATAGCATATTTATGAACGCTTTTCAACTTTCGCCGAGATAGCTACATTTTTGTTAATTCTTGTCTTTCATCTTAATTTGGTTATCAGGAAATAGACTATTGTAAACTTGCGCAAATTGTAAGCCAGGCGCATTCACATTTAGTTGGATGTCTTCTATTCCCGCTATAATTTCAATAACATCACGCACCGTAAATCCAAAGACACTCCAATGTTTTTCTGCAAAAGTATAAATCCAAGGCTCGATAACATCATTCCATTTTTCGTCGGAAAAAGATGCCATGACGCGATCACCAGTTCTATTATCTATCATACCAGAGAAGATTAAATTAAAATATTTTATGTCACTATACCCAGAGTTGCCCCAGCTGTACTTTGCTTTTGACCCGTTATTAAAGTCCGTACAAAACTTCTTAACGTAGTTAGGCGCATTAATTAATGCGGCCTTTAAAATCGTACCGTCCTTAATCCAATCTGGCTGCGTAGCTGGGAGAGTATTACGGCCGTTTAACCATCTAAACCTTTTGTACTCTTGCTGATCGACTTCATATGCTAATTTATTGGTAATTAACCTGAAAATTATTGCTGCCCATGCAGGTTTAAATTGTTCTAGTGACATTTTCTTATTGCCGCTCATACCTTTCATTCTTTCTAAAGCTATAGCTTCAGCAATATCATACCCAGATTTTATCTTAACCGATGAAGCTTCTGGTAGATATTTATTGATAAATGTTTCTGGCTTATAATATTTTTCTGCTCCTAGCTGTTTAATCACGGCGTTAGGATCAATAGGGGCTATTATTTTTACAAATATGAACCGCCTCAAGATTGATAAAATGGATAGTACCTCAGCCATGTCTTTTCCGCTTAATCTATCTAAATCATCAATAATTACAACAATTATAAAATCACGTTTATTATCAATATATTTTTGATTTATTTTATTTATAACTTCTGAGGTTAATGATATATTGGAATAATTATTATATAAAATGTTCTTCAGAAGGCTTATATTGTTACTAGACTTTATATTTTTAATTAATTTTTCTATTTCTTTTTGTGGGGCTATGCCGTAAATTCTCAAGAGCTTCGATATCGACATAATAATATCTTCCGTGAATTCTTCCAAGTTCCCATTGTATTTGAAAACTGATTCATAGATATACCTTACATCTACTACCTTTTTGCGTTTCTCATTTTTCTTGGTAAATTCGTCAACCGCAATAAGTATACTAGATGTTTTTCCAGTTCCCCAAGACGAGTTAAGTACTAGAGTTTTATCACTAGCACTAGTCGATAAAAAACTTACAATTGGCTGTATATTTTCGTCAACAATCTCTTCTACCCTGCTAGTCATAGTACTAGCGAGGTCTTTCCCTCCATTCTTCTCGATCATATCTTTTTTGCTAACTAGCGCAGATTTCGGATTATCCGATTTTAAAACCGCAAGCAATCTCTGTGCACTACCGTAATCTTTCTCTGGGAAGGTGTCCTCACGAATAATGCTGATAAAGTAGATTTCAATAATAACAGCCACTATGATAAACGCCACCCAATAAGTCCGCATATCAACCAAATACCACTCTAAGAAATCCGGGGCAATTGATGTGATGAGATTTCGTAATGGCCCCCGCAATCCGTCAGCGAAGAAGATAACAGCAGGAAAAACAGCTATACAAGATAAAATAGTCTTGATTACGAAACTACCTAATAATCTCCAAGGATGTACATATTTCATACCATTATTATATCATATATATAATATTTTTATTTTTTGTCAAACTTCTTATGTTTTAATATGCTACTTATTATTTTACGATTCTGAATCAACCCATACGCCACCGCCAGCAGCATACAAATTATATTTAATCCAAAAGTATTCAAGAAATATAAAGTACATATAATAATAAATCCCGCTAACATTAAAGCAATATCGAAGAATTTATACGTTATATTTATATATCTCTTTAAATCAAAATGTCTATATATCACCATAATCAGATATGCTAATGCAGTCGAAAGCACAGCTGCATAAAGTCCTATAAAGTTAATCAAAACAAGATCTATGACAATGTTAATTACCGCAGAAGCAATCGATGTTATCATTATCTATCTTTGATAGAACCGAATCAATGTCTAGTTTATCTGAAAAATTACTATTTCTAAGTTGTGCTGTCTTTACCATGATATATTCAATCTACCTTTACACTTATTATACTACTCGAGGATTAAGGTCATAACTTTTGCCAAATAGACCAATAATATATCAATTAAAAAATATCTAGCATGTGTTTTGCGATATCGTAAAATTTGTAAATATTTCCACCGAATGCTACTGACATAAATATAATTTCATTCTCGCCAAAAGCACATGATATCGACATTATTATGGAATTCAAAATAATCAAGTACGTAGTACTTCGAGCTATCTTTCTGAAATGCCTTTTGCCCTCTATAAAAACCTTATTCGATATTAACGATAGTAATAGTGCAACTACTAAAGCGGAGTTTAGATTGAAAATATTATTACATATGGCGTTATTTACTTCTACGTTATCAAAAAATACCGCGTCAAATATTCCCTGAACAAAAATCTTTGTTGCCAATATAATTACTGTTATTATTATCTCATAGATGATTACTTTTTTACTATCTGTCATATTATCCTCCATTTTTGTTTTCTATGAATTCATTTAAAACGTCTGTGATTTTGTTCTCGAGGTCATCATAATCCACATATCTTCCATTGTTAATATCTTCTGACACTAGTATTTTGTATTGCTTGAAATAACGATTGAAGTTTATTTTCTCTCCATCAATCTCCATGGTAATATTTAAAGAATTAACTAATTCATTATTGCTCATAAAATCTTCTATAACACCCTCTATAATCTTTTTAATATCCGACTTACCTATTCCAGAGATTTTAGTCGTTTTTCTGTAGCCTTGCCCGGAAAGATACCCCTTATATTTTTCGTAATCTTTTTCATTGATATTGCTTGAATCGCAAAAGTCTACGGATGTAAACTGTGCCATGGTAATATTCTTTGCATTTTTTATTTTCTCTCTAAGATCATTGTCGGTTATTTGTGCTAAATGTATATTAAATTTGTTATTAGGTTCAGCATAATGCTTAACTAGCTCTGTAATACATTTTGTAAATTTGCCATTTTGTGGATGCCCCTGTAACTTAGCCATAGCCAACATACTATCATTCTTATCGTAAATAAAAACATTTTTATACGAAAGTTTTTTACCGTCTGGAATTGATAGTTCTTCTTCGTTCTCTCCGTTATCTCCATCTGCCATTTTTGGTAAATCTTCATCCGTAAGGCGTTGAATAGTAATTAAAAAACGTTCGTTATCCTTCTGTGATACTTTTACGATAAAATTATCAGGTTTGATTACGATTCTTCTGTCGGTTTCGTTCTCTTGCGATATCCTTTCAAGAACATCAGAAAAATTATCAAAAATATCAGATTCCAGTGTCAAATGGTACAATACTACTTTTTTCTCAATGACCTTTCCCATATCATTATTATATCACATTCATAAAATATTTTTGTTTTTTTGTCAAAATGATTATGTTTTAATCTCTCGTGAACAGGTCTTTCGTATAAACTTTATTGGAAATATGTTTTTATCTTCTATCTCGGAGCAGTTATTCTAGTGTGTTATTTTGTTTTTAAATAACGAAAGTAGTTCTTTCGACTCTTTAAACTCTTTATGTTTTCTGAGGCAGATTAAAACTATAGTACTGAATACAATGAGAGCGGTTAGACCTTTTAGAATAAAGGTAAATACACTGGTTGTATCGCCAAAGAGCATATTGCATATAAAGACCGACGAGATAACACTAGAAACAATACATATAACATATTGAATCTGCCTAAAAATAAACTGTCTAAATGGGCTTAAAAATTTAAGTCTATATAGTAGCATTGGTTGATACCAGAATGAAATGCAAAGTCTTGAAACGGCAGTCGCTAAAAGAATTCCAAACAAACCAAAAATCTTGCCAAATATTAGAGATAAAACTATATTCATGATAGCCATAATTGCGGATGATGTCTTCGTATCTCCAAAAAGCCCTGAAGCATCTCTAAAAATCCAGGTAGGAGTTAAAATTCCGACAATGTAAAAATTCAATATTATAATCGCAACGACGCTATCATCTAAAATAAAGTCTTTTCCAATCCAGATAGTAATAAAATCATTGTATAAAGTTGCTAATTCTACTGTTATAAAACCGACTAGAATAAAGCAAAGGAACATTATCTTGTTAAATACACTGAGTTGTTTCCTTTTATCATCTTCTATCATAAGATCACCGACGCTAGCAGTTGCAGAACTCAAGACAATATAAATAATATTAGCAAAAGCCGAAGTTAGCATGAAATAATTAGAATATCTACCTACCCAGATTGTGCCTATTAAAATCGAGATTAAAATATTATCGGTATTATTTAATATAATGCCACTAATTTTATGAATAAACATAGCACCAACATTTTTAAATATTATTTTCTGTTCCTGTTTGCTCAGCCGTTTAGCGTCATCTTCTTTGACGTAGGGATATTTTTTGTTTGTTAATATTGTACCGATTAAGTTATTCAATAATGTGCAGAAGATTTGCACTAGAAGATAGAGCGCAAAGTTTTTAGTCGCAAAGAGTATTAATGTCTGGAGAAAAAATTGAAGAAATAGAGTTCCGAGAGAACATAACTTTAAAATATATGTTTTCTGGTCTGCTATAATAAGAGAGGTTTTATATACTATAGTATATGATGCTACTGTGTTCAAAAGATAAAGAACATAAAACAACGATACATTTCCCAATTCGGCTTCTGTGTTTATAATATTACCTAGAAATGGTATAACACACAAACCGAGTATTAGAATCGTCAAAGAAACGAGACGATAAATCTTTCTATAGAATTTAAGAAGCTGCTTAATTTTTGTGTTGTCACCATCTTTTAGTGGCTTATACATGCCGTAAATAATAGCATTGCTAAAACCTAGCTCAGCTAAAGATAAAATATTTATAATATTTGAAAAAAGCCCATTTATTCCAAGGATTTCTTCCCCGAGTGTTTTGATAAAAATAGTTCTGGCTATAAAATTAATAATGACAACAAAAGATTGAGATACTATGTTTACTATTAAATTCCGTAAGCTATTTTTTGTTCGGCTATTTTTTCGTTTTTCACTCATTTTATTAAAAGTTCCCCGTCTTTTATTTTTGCAGCATTTTTACCACAGAAAATTTCTACTGCATTTTTTGCATAGGCATTAGTTTCAACATTATCAACTAAATCCACTATTAGTTCTTCGTTGCATTCTGTCTTTGCTATGTTAAAAGTAACCTGTTCTATTTTTTTTGAGTGATTGTTGATATATAAGTTCAAGATAGCCGAGTAATTAGGAAAGTCATCATCTTGATTAGCATTTTCATATGGCATTGCAAAAAAGTTCCCTAGTGAATAAGCAATAAATTTATCTTTATAGAGCTCTGTTTCTAAAATTCTATGTGGATGATTACCTACTACTACATCAGCGCCGCTATTAACTAGAAAATGCGCTAAACACCTTGTATAATTGTCTATTTTTTTATTATACTGTCCACCACTATGCATCGCAACGATTACAATATCGGATTTCTTCTTTGCCTGTAGTATCTCTGTTTTAACTTTATTGAGATATTTTCTATCTCTAATAAAATTAAACAATTGAAAATTAGGACAAAGTTTCCATTTTATTTTTCTAAGGAACATTCTACTAGTCTCTTGCTTTTTAAATAAGTTCACGGCATATGAATCTTCACTAGACAAATACTCGTGATTAATAAAGGCATTCGTTCCATAAGTATACGATAAGAAAGATATTTTTGTATCGCCAATTTGTTTTATGCATATTTTTTTATCCTTTTTATCTTTATAGGTACCAAAAGAGTCTATTTTCTTCTTGCGCAGATTTTCTATAGTTTCAGTTACTCCAGCTATACCATTGTCTAGACAATGATTATTCGCTGTGGAAACCATTGTAATATTACTATCTGCTAAACAATCTAGAAATTTTTTGTCAGCAACAAAACTAAATTTGTCAGTTTTAACAACTTTTTTAGCCGTAATCGGAGTTTCCAAATTACCAATTACTAGATTAGATGATTGTAATTGTCTTTTCAACTTTGTCGAGATATAATCAGTTGTTGCTCGACTATCCAAAAAAGATACCTGTGCTGGCGTAAATAATATATCTCCGAGAAAAGAAATTTTAATATCCATCGCTTTTACCTCATTTTTATTAGGATAACCATCTTCTTAATTCGTCTTATAATCGCATTCGTATATTTTACAATATATTTTAATTTATTTTTATTGCATTTTTCAAAATCATATTCATAAATCCATTGCAAATCTTTATTATTTTTTAGATTTGGGTTATTTTTAAATTCATTTTGAATTTTTGTCCAAAACCATAAGTTTTCTAGAATAAGCATAGTCTTAAATTCGCGTTGAACTCTTTTATGGAAGTTCTTATCGAGATTGAAACCAAATTTCTTCGGATCGAAACCAGTTGCAATAAACCCATAAATTGTCCTGTAGCATTTCTCACAATGACAACAGTTTTCTACTCTAAAATCATCTAGACATACCCTTAGGGATATTTTTTTATTGCCATTTTCCTTGAGAAACCTCCCAATATTTTTAGTTTTAGCAATGCGATCCATTTCATATCCGTCGTGAATCGTTCTTGTTCCAGAAAAACGCACAAAATTATCAATTGTTGGATCGGATGCACATGCAACTTTGTCTCCTATCGTAAAAGACGATGCAATATAAATATTTTTTAGATTATTTACAAATGCAACTGGTGCGCCATGGCCAATAATTGCTATACCGTGTTGAAATGCATGCCAATAGTTGTCATTTATAAATTTTCTAATATAATGATCTAATTTCTTTGTATCTAGAACTTTTCTAAATTCAGATTTTATAAATATAATTTGAAGCCCCAGCTCCTTAGCATTTCCAGCTAAAACCTTTTGTATAGATTTTATCGTCGCCTTATGTTTAACTTTTACATCTGAACCTTGAATGTTCATTAAAACTGGCCTTTCATCGTAATGCGACGCCAGCGTAGAAGTTGCGTCGAGTCCTCCACTATAAAAAGCACCGACGCAATTAGTTCTTTTAACTTTATTTTTCACAACACGTCCGATATCCAGCCGTCCTTTAAAGGCGATATTTGGATACATATTTTCGTAGCCAGACTTAAAATCTTTTATACTCTCAAGAAAATCTTCGTCTATTTCATTTACCTTAATCGTAGCGTCAAAAAGCCATGCGACGGGTAAAATATTCGTTAAAAGCGGTACAACAGCTATACTTTTAGGGCATTTCCCTACTGGTTCTGAATATTCTATACTATATTGGTTTCGCTCTTTAAAATATTTTTTCCATTCACCATTTATCTTATAGTTAAAAATAATATTTGAATCTCGAACTTCAACATGTTCTATTATAAATTCATTTTTCATCATTATCTCCTTGAAATTGTTTTTTCCATTTTTCTATTCTATCTGCATTAACTTTAATATCTGTCTTAAACTCTGAATTAATGAGATTATTTAGACATTTAATTTCCTCGCGCTCCAAACTCACTAAATTATAGTTCTTCTTCATATCCCTAGTTCTATTATCAATACTAATTATTATACTTCTTTTCGCATGCTGCATGGCGTAAATACCGGCGTGAAGTCTAGTGCCGACATAGTCCAAATTCTTCTGTTTCAATGTTTTTCTAAAATCTTCTAACGTAGTTAAGATTTTTACCTTCCTAGTGTCTACGTTGAGGGATTTAAGATAGTCATAATCTTCGCTACCCTGCGTCCAGAAATATAGAGTTTCGTAATTCGCTTCTAAGATTTTAATAAGTTCTACATCCCTCTTTTCATCTTTACAATAGTCCGTCAATGTAAAAACTACATCTTTTGATTTTACGGTCGGTATTTCAGAACATTTTTTGTCATCAAGCGACCATAATGTCGCACATCCCGTATTTATCGCTTTATATCCTAAAGATTCTAGAAAAATCTTCGTTCTTTCGTCTCTAACCGAATGGATAAAATCCTTTGATAGTATTTTTTTGAGAAGAATTTTAGTATATAAATTCGGTTTTTTCCGTGTTCCGTTCATTCCAGCACCGACCAAAATAACACCTTTATACGGTCGACTTTTAAAAATATTAACGTTCCAATTAGGCCAAGGTCTAAGCATATTAGCCGATAAAATATTTGTGCCAGCTAAAAACTTATATTTCGCATTATCACATTCGCAGACTATTTTATTTTTCTTTATATTTTGATAGCAATGAGTAACTGGTGTATGAGTAGGAAGCTCGATAAAAAATGTATTATTATGTGATAGAAGCGGAGCAAGTTCAATCTCAACAGATTCGTTAATAATGAAATCTCCGAGATTTAACGTTCCATACGACGTATTAAAAATAACTATCTTTTTCATGTTTCACTCTCCTTCCTTACATAGATTTGCTCATATTCATTAGCCATGCGTTTAGCTGAAATACTATAAAGAGTATTTTCATCTACTTTAGTCTTTGCCTTCACTAATTTATCGACCAATTTCTTCTTAGCGAGAAAATTCTCTTCGTTAAAAGTATAGCCGGTGTCTTTTTCCGACATTTTTAAGCATTCTCTATGAGATAAAATATTAGACAATAATAATTTATTTCCAGACGCAATTGCTTCAAGAACAGACATAGATAATCCTTCACTAGAAGAATTCGAGATATAAACGTCCGAAATCCTTAAATAATCTCTAGGATTGTTTACATATCCAACAAATTTTACTTGTTTATTCGCCAGCGATTTACATTTATCATATTCATTCCCGTCTCCAGCTATAATTAGAATATCTTTCTCGTTACAACTTTTTTTAAATAATGTAAGTAATTCTGGCACTTTTTTTCTTCTAATTAACCTCCCTAGATATAAGTAAACTGTCGCGTCTCTTGGAACCCCAATTTCAGAACGTTTCAAAAGCTTTTTTCCGCTAAATAAGTTAACATCTATTCCGTTTCTAATAAAAATACAGTTATTAATATGTTTGACCGCCTCAAAATAAACTGATTCCGAGCAACAGACATTTATATCTATTTTTTTATGCATTGAATAGTGCCACTTTTCTAGCATCTTTGAAACTATCGGCCAGAATTGTTCATTATAATCCTCTTTATAATTACTGTGTATCGTAGACACTTTGAGACCTTTGGAGGAAATTTTTGACAAGATATAATCAGCTTGTATTCCATGAGAATGAATTACGTCAGGACTTATTTTGCTAATAAAGTTCTGCACCTTATCAAAACGGTTGAAGATAATGTCACTTTTTGTCAAATAGAAGCTTTTTACCTTGAACCCAAAGGACTTTAACTGTTTGATTAAACTTTGGTCATTTTTATCTCCAAATATTGAAACAAAATATATTTCCTTGCTTTTAAGATTCTTTGCAATATTAATTGCAACTTCTATTGGACCACACCTATTTATATTTGGGACTAAATATACAATTTTCATTTTTTGCTCCTCTTCATAAGTAGCGTAGATGGCAACAATAGAATGTATGGTATGAGATAGAGGTTAGTAAACACAACAGACGTCATAGAACATAATGCTAGAACAAATAAATATTGTCTAATAGACGGTTTCATTTCTAAGGATCTCTTTTCTATAACTTGCTTCATCGAAAGATACGGTGTCAAAGTTGTAGAAAAGCCAACTATTCCTAATTGCATACCTCTTAAAATAATTTCACTATCCACATACGGAGGAAAGTTTTCTATTCCATATCCACCGAAGAATAGAAAGTTCATATTATCCTTAAAAAGTTCAAGCATGGACAATCTATAAGATAAACTATAATCATCAAGCACACTATTCCCCTCGATAAAAAATCTATTATAAAGAATTTGCATAAACGGAATGTATTTAACAGAAAGATAGGCTATTAGAATAAACACTAAGCTAGCAGCCAAGCTTTTGATCGGATGCTTTAATAAAATTTTTAAAATATACCTATAGAATAAGAGAATAGCTAATGCTATAATGACAATTTTAGCGCCACTTAATAATATAAGTGCTATAGAAATTAAATACCAAACTTTATTGCTATTATTTAGCCTTAATATTTCTCCAAAAGCAAATGAAATAATGGCTAGATAAATTGGGCTACCGATGGTACCAAACGGACGATAAGAAACTTCTAGTAGACCAGTTGTTTTAAGAGCGTTTGTCGACTGCCAGAATAGATATACATTATTTAATATCTCATTTATGTTAAATATATTCGTAATCTGTAAAACACAAAAAACTAGCTGGATTAAGAGGAATATCTTCAAGTACTTAAAAAGTTTTTCTTTCTTGACTCTATTAAAAATATTTGAGATTAAAGTAAAGATTAGGAAAATAAATAATGGATAAAGGATGTATGAAAAACCTTTTAGAGTAAGGTTATTAGTCGCAAATAGGACTGGCGTATGTATAAGACATAATACCAAAGATGCGATAAATGAAACTTTTAACAAATTAAAGTTAAATTTCGTCTTTTTAAAAAACAAAATTGGAGAAAATATAAGAATGGTCGGAATAGAAAAACTGCCTACACTAATCATAGGGAAAAAGGTCAGAAGAAAGAAAAAAGCAAGCAATAGCATTATGCTCTTCCTCTTAGAGTTTTTTGATAAAACTTCTCTCGGATAAAATTCGGCGAGAACGAAGCTATTGAACGTAAGAAGATATTTTCGAATAGTTCAATTCTAGTAATAAATCCTCTTTTGTATATGGTTCTCTCGAATTTAATTAACGAATTGGTATATTTCCTGCCACCGCGTCGTCTTATCATAGACGAACCACCGCGAACCTTAACTAACGGCCCCTGTAGATTATAGAATTCACATCCCATCATTAGCATTCTTACCCAAAGAAAATAATCTTCGAACCCTGGCATATCTTGATAATTCCCAGCCGCCAAAACTTTGCTTTTCTTAAAGCCAACTGACATATGGTTAATTGGATTTCGGCGCTCCGCAAAAATAACTATATCTCGATTTCTTTCCGGAACAATTCTATCACCAGTATGTTTCTCCATTTTTTCGTCAAATTCAGAAATAGTGGAGCCGATTACGTCTATATTATTTTCTTTGAGAAATTCTAATTGTTTTTCGAATCTGTTTGGCAAGGAGATATCATCCGAATCCGCACGGAAAATAATTTCATTAGAACACTTTAGAACTCCGTCTCGAAGAGTTCTCCCGAGTCCGCGATTCTCTTTAAACTTAACAATTTTCAAAATTTTTGGATATTTTCTCTTATATTTATTAACTATCTTATCTAGCTCCTTCGTTAGAAGACCATCTTCACATATAACAACTTCATTTGGTAAGACAGTTTGGCTAAAGATACTTTTTAGTGCATCATCAAAATATTCAGGTTTTTCTTTTTTATAAATAGGAATTAAAACAGAAAAAGGCAACGCTTTGCTTTTTGTGGACTTTTTTAGCGCACGTAATCCTACGTTTTTCTTATCTGATTTCTTCACTTTTTAAACCCATTAACTACTGCCTATATTATAGCATAAAAACTATAAAAAGGCAATAGCTAGATAACATTTCCTTGCATATAGTTATGTGCGATTTAAGTTTTTATTTTCCACCCTCTACTGAGTTTATTATAGCTTCTTATGGTTATTTTCTCAAGAGCTAAAAAAGAGGAGGCGGTGTCCCGCATATATCCAATGCAGGTCCTGCCTCCAATACTTTAAGTATAGCATATTACCCGAAGAACCCGCGTTTCTTTGCCGAGCCGGAGCGGAATTCTTCGAGGAGTTCGCGTTGTTTCTTCGTCAGTTTTGTTGGAGTGTCAACAATAATCGAGACAATGTGCGGGCCACGATCGCCGTCGGCACGAATCGGGACACCGTGTCCAGAAAGTTTAAACGGCGTTCCTGACTGTGTTCCCGCCGGGACTTTCATTGTAACCAGCCCATCAATCGTCTCAACCTCAACTTCACAGCCAAGCGCCGCATCAACCATCGAAATATGTTCTTCCGAAAGGATAATTCTTCCCTCGCGGACCAGCGTTTTATGAGACTTAACGTGAACTACAACATAAAGATCACCGTTCTCGCCACCTTTTTCTGGTGCCACACCGCCTCGCCCAGCAAGACGAATTCTCATTCCGTCCTCAATCCCCGCCGGAATCTTCAACTTAATATTTTTTCCTTCAACCGAAACCATCTTCGTTACACCAAAAATCGATTCCTTAAACTCAATCGTTACCGAAGTTTGTAAATCAGCTCCACGATTTCGACGGCGACCGCCAAATCCACCCCCTCCGAACATCGAGCCTAAAATATCTTCCAGGTCAATATCAACACCGTTAAAACTAAATGACTGCGAATAGGAACCCTGTCCAAACGGATTTCCAGAAAAGCCACCACCAAAAGGATTACCGCCGCCGAAGCCTCCACTAGCGCCGCCATTTACACCTGCATGACCGAACTGATCATAACGCGCGCGTTTCTGTTTATCCGAAAGCACCTCGTGCGCCTCGGTCGCTTCCTTAAACTTCGCTTCCGCTTCTTTATTTCCAGGATTTCGGTCCGGATGATATTTTAAAGCGAGCTTCCTATAAGCCTTTTTAATATCGTCATCAGAGGCGTTTTTCGATACGCCTAGAATTTCATAATAGTCTCTTTTTGTTGCCATAATTATAATAATTATAGCGCATTAGCACTCAAAAAGCAAGAGTGCTAATCAACTAGCTATTCGTAGCGAAGAGCGTCGATCGGATTTTTCTTCGCGGCTTGGAGAGCTGGCGCAGTTCCGGCAAGGAACGCAATAAACATTACGAGAAGAACAATCGGGATAATTACTTCTGGACTAAAGCGGGCCAACTCAAAAGTCGGGAAAGTTTCGAGAATTTGACCTTCGCTATGAAGAAAATTATTTACACTAAAACCAATTAACATCGACACGATAATGCCAAAAACTGAACCCCAGAAACCGAGAGAAATAGCTTCAATCGAAAAACTTAGGAAGATTTTAACTCGACTCATTCCGAGAGCCTTATCAAGTCCGATTTCGCGAGTGCGCTCCTGAACGCTCATAAAGAGAGTATTGATAATTCCGATAGCGGCCGCAATAAGCGCAATCACACCAAAGATATTAAAGACGGTAAGAATTACATCAAAGAAAGTCCTAATCATTCCGACCGTATCATCAACCGTAATAAAAGTGTAGCCAGAACCAATTTCCTTAAAAGTCTTTCTAATGTCCTCAATTTTATCTGGCTCGACTTCGCCGACAGCAAAGTATATTCCTAGGCTTTCTTCCGAAATGCCTTCGTTCGCCAAACGATAAAGCTCCTGATCGAGCGCTCTACTGATATGTAAGTCTCCGCTTACCGAAAGAACCCCTGGCGCTTGAACACCGACGATTTTTGCCTCGACAACCGCTAGACAATCGCTCGGAGCTACATAACATTTTACAGTTTGTTTTGTCGCGATTTCAACTGTCTTTCCGATTGCGTCTTCAGCCTTATCTAGGCCAAACGGTTTTAGCCAATCTTCATTGACAACAATCTCATAATCATCCGATTTATCGTTAGTCATTCGACCTGCCGATAGGTCGACGTTCATTGTTCCTACCGGAAAATACTCGACTGAAACATTATATTTCTTTTCGGCATTTTTTAAGCGCATCCATTCCGGGCTCAAAATATGATATACTTCTAATTCTTTCACGCCATCAACTTTTTTCATGGCCTCAAAATCTTCTTCAGAAATACTGGCGGAAGTAACGCTACCGGTCTTCTCGTTATATTCCGTTACTTTTTCCCCACTCTGCATTCTTTCCATAATCTGTTCGCTCGCCGCTGCCGGCATCACTTCAATAAAACCATCGCCGCCGATAGAAGCGACTTGTTTGTCAATAAAATCGTTTACGCCAGCATTAATCGCGGAGCTTAAAATAATCGTAAAACTACCGACGAAAATTGCGAGAATTGTTAAGAACGAACGGGTCTTATTTCGCAAAAGATTTCGATTCGCGGAAGTTATTAAATCAGAGATTTTCATTATCTATCCTCCTTTTCGCCTTCTCTGATTGAGCGGCTTCTTAGACTTGAGCCACGTTTACTCCTAGTTTCAGCAACAATGTTTCCATCAACAATTCGGACTTGTCTATCGCAGAGAGCAGCAAGATCTTCGTCGTGAGTAACGATAATTAAAGTTACACCTTTCTTATTTAGCCCAAAAAGTAAATCTACGATTTTCTTCCCAGTTCCGGAGTCGAGGTTTCCGGTCGGCTCGTCCGCGAAAATAATTTTCGGGTTATTTACAATCGCCCGCGCAATACAAACCCTCTGTTTTTGCCCTCCAGAAAGATCCGTCGCCTTATTTTTTGCTTTATTTTCAAGATCCACAATATCAAGCGCTTTTAAAGCGATTTTCTTACGCTTAAAACGACTAACTTTCGCGATTTTTAACGGTAATAAAACATTTTCTAAAACGGTATCGTTAGAGTTCATAAAGAACTGTTGAAAAACGAATCCAAAGTATTTATTTCGTAGTTTATTTAGTTTTCGCCCCTTTAGCCTTGAAGCATTCGCACCCATCACTTTAATCGAACCTTTTGTCGGCTGATCAAGTAGCGCCATTAAGTGCATTAGCGTAGATTTTCCAGAGCCAGATTTTCCAATAATCGCAACCGATTCTCCAGAATAAATTTTAAGATTGATTTTTTCAAGTGCCTTAAACGCTGTTGAACGTTTTCCATAGGTCTTTGAAAGATTTGTAATTTCAATTAACGGAGTTCTTTCCTCCGCCTTTAATTTAGACTTTTCCATACATATCTATTTTAGCATATCTTCGGTTAATCTATGATAGAATAGACTTATGAAGAGGAAATTTTTAGCTCTATTTATTAGTTTGTTCATTTTTTCCTATTTCTCAGTTTTCCCTGTTTTTGCAGAAGAAACCACTACAATTTCTGAAGAAAAATTAAGTAATATCGAAACAAACTGCGCTTCGATTAAAGAATCTCTTAAACGCACTCAAAACGCCGATAGAAATACTCGCATTTCCCTCGGACGAACTTATCAATCGCTCCTAACCGATTTTATTACTCCTCTAAACGTCCGTCTAATGAAAAATAACCTTTTCGATTCAAATCTGGCAGATTTACAAACCGACTTTTCTTATGACCGCGATTTCTTTAACCAAAACTATATTAACTATAGTAAAGAATTTGAGGAACTACTTTCAATTGATTGTAAAACCAGTCCTAAAGATTTTTACAGCCAGCTTCAAAAAACCCGTCAGGAACGCGAGAACGTATCCAGTTCAGCTCGCATTCTTCTAAACGACGTTTCCGATTTCTCTCAAGCAGTTACCGACTATACTACTTGGTTTAAGGAGTATAAAAAATGAGCGAGCCAGAAAAAAATCCAGATGAAATTCGTGGCGGTAGAAATTTAGTTCTACTGGGAGTTTTATCGGTCCTCATTGCGTTAACAACTAGCCTTATTTCGCTCTATATTTATCATACATCTGGCGACATTTATCTTGATTGTTCAATGCCAGAAGCAGATTGTCCAAGCGCTCATAGCAATAGCGAAGAAAATAAAACCGATAACTCTTACAAGTTCTCCGATTCTGGCGATATAACCGATAAAGTCCTCGACGAATACCTAAAAGAATTTAATTCCGCCTCTGAAAAACTTCGTAAAGTAAATGCGCCGTTCGGAGAAGAACCGCTTTCAGACGAATCTCTAGGAATCTAAACTTTCAGTTTAGATTCCTTCCGGCGGGCGGCACCTCGCCAATAAAAGTAAACTTTTGCTGGCTCGGTTTCTACGCCGGTTGGGATCTAATTTTTCAGCATAACCATTTTTCTTTTTTAAGACTCCATGCTAAACTAGTAGAAATAATTGGAGGTAAAATGGGAACTCTTAGAGAGGCATTAGTTAGAAACGGAGTCTTTTATTACGAACTTAATGGCGAAGACTTAACTATTCAAGATGGTTTCGGCTCATACATGGTCGCTTACGATAAAAACGGAAACGCAAAATATCGTATTCGAGATGCCGAATTAAGCGCCGGTCGAGCCGTTGTCGAAAATTATTACGGCGGCGGAGTGGTCGGATATTTAACAATCTAATCCCGCAACTTGCGACATTCAGCAATCTAGCAGAAATAGCCCTCAATACGAGGGCGTTTTTGTCGAAAAATAAGCGTGTGCATCTTGAAAAAATTGCAAAAATATGATATAATGTAGTCATGGTACAGATGAATGAAAAACAGGGGTCGGAGGAAGTTTTAGAAATCGTCGGACGTAACGCTTATGTTACAATCGGCGGAGTCGAAAAAGTTCCCGCAAAAATCGATACCGGAGCAGATTCTTCTTCTATCTGGGCGTCAGATATTGAAGTTTCTGAAGATGGCAAATTAAGATTTAAACTGTTTGCAAAGGATAGTCCATTTTATACTGGTGAAGTTATAGAAAGTACAGATTATAAAGTTTCGGTAATCAGAAGTAGTAACGGCGAAGAGCAAATTCGTTATCGCGTAAAAATCCCAGTAGAAATTAGCGGCCATAAGGTTCTCGCATCACTAACTTTAGCTAATCGTAAGAAAAATCACTTCCCGATTTTAATCGGCAGACGCACTCTCTCTGGCAAATTTTTAGTTGATGTTAGACTTTCCGAAGTAAAACAACACCCGAAGAACGCTAAAACTAGTCCTTTGAATAAAGAGTTAAACGAAGATCCTTATAAATTTCATCAAAAATATATTAATTCTAACTAAAATAGGAAAAATCATGAAGATTGCTATTCTTTCTAACGGCAACGCGAACTACTCGACTAAGCGTTTAGTCGAAGAAGCTGAAGCGCGTGGTCATGAAGTCAAGGTAATTAAATACAAGAACTGTTACATTTCCCTTGATGAAAAACATCCAGAAGTCTTTTATAAAGGCAAAAAGCTCGGAAAATATGATGCTATTATTCCGCGTATTTCGAATAATATGACCAGATACGGCTGTGCAATCGTTCGCCAATTCGAGATGCAAGGAATCTGGACTGCTTCCAGTTCAATCGCAATTACTCGTGCTCGCGATAAATTGCGCGCTGCCCAGATTTTAACTAAAGCTGGAGTCGATAGTCCAAAGACCTTCGTTTCACGAAACACAACCGATATTGACGCTCTACTTGATCAAATCGGACTTCCGGTTATTATTAAACTTGCAACCGGAACTCACGGTAACGGCGTCGTCTTAGCAGACACTAAGAAAGCCGCTAAATCTGCACTTCAGGCGTTTTATCTCTATAATGAAGACGGTACAAACATCTTACTTCAGGAATACATTAAAGAGTCTGCCGGAACTGATATTCGTGCTTTCGTCGTTGGCGGAAAAGTTGTCGCCTCAATGCAACGCCAATCTCTCGATGATGATTTTAGATCAAACCTACATAAAGGCGGAAACGGCAAATCAATCAAATTAACCGACGAAGAAAAGAAAATTGCTATTCGTGCCGCTAAAGCGATGGGGCTTCATATCGCTGGAGTCGACATCATGAGATCTACTCGCGGGCCGTTAGTACTTGAGGTTAATGCCTCTCCAGGATTCGGTATCGAACGCGTTACCGGACGCAATGTCGCCGCTCCAATCATTGAATATGTCGAACATAACGCTACTCGCAAAAATTCTAAAGATCGCGTCGGCGCCTAAAAAGTTTATAACCTCTCGGATGATTTCATTCGAGAGGTTTTTGTGGTAAAATAAGCTTATGATTATTATTGCTGCATTGGCTATCTTATTCGCCCTTTTCTTCGTCCTGAAGAAACACGTTGGGCCTGCGCATCTTGCAGTAATTGCTGGCGTAACAGTTTATGATACTTTCGGCACAGATGTCGTAAATGGACTTTTAAACGTTGTTCATGACGTTCCTAAAACCCTCCTAGAAGTTATCGTTTTTCTAATCTTGGTTTTAGGTTTACCGCTACTTTTATATTTACGTTCATCTCGCGGCGGACTTTTTGGAATCTTGCGCCTTATCGAAGCGCTGCTCTTTTCAGCTCTACTCGTATCGCTTTGCGCTTGGTGCATTAACTACTTCGCTCCATTTGATGCAATCGGAAAGAACATCGTCGACTTCATCGCAAAATACAAAGGAATCATTATGTTAGCCGGCGTCTTATCCGCCTACTTTGATATTCTCTTCTATCGAGAAGTATAATTCTTTAATAAAAAATAAGTTCGATATTTCTCGAACTTATTTATTAACTTAATTAACAATACCAGTAAATTTAACTACGTTTGAATAAGTACCAGCTTTTGTAGCAGTAGAAATTTTAGCTCCAAAATATACAGTTAACGGCGAATCTGTCGTACCACCAGCTATACCGCTCCAGTTCTTAATCTGGACATTACTAGTCGTAATCGGCTGATAAGTCGATCCGGAATTAATCGAATATCCCCAATGGTCTTTTACCATAGTTGCGGAAGTCGCACCAGCAGCACAAGGCGCAATCGGAGTATCAGTCGTTGCGCTAGTTAAGTTAACGTCAGAAGTATTAGCCGCAATATAAAGTTTATAGCCAGCAGTGTCATTTGTTGTTACTGTAACAACTTCACTAGCTGAACTAAAGACGCCGTCCGCATTCGGATTAACTGTTCCTAGACTAACCGTTCCCGAAGAAACTGCTACTGACAGAACTGGATTAATTGTTGCCGATACATGAACCGTATCGTAATTCGCCGCATTTGTTTTTATAGCTGGAGAGAAAAACGAAAAAACGAGCATCCCGAGAAGCAGAAAACTCAAAAAAGTTCCCGCCGTAAGGACGATCTCCCTCACATCAACACCCATTTTTATTTCGTTAGTTTTCATAAAATCTGTGGAATATACTTTACAATAATCATTATAGCACAAGCTTTTTAGAAAAATCAAGATGTTTATGTTTATTTAAAAAAGGATTGGAATTTTACCATGTGCATTTAGGTATTCATTACATTTCGAAAATGGTTTCGAACCAAAAAATCCATTATAAGCCGAAAGCGGAGATGGATGCGCCGATTCTAAAATTAAATGTTTACTTGAATCAATCAGTGCTTTTTTCGAACGAGCATCTCGCCCCCAAAGGATAAAGACTAAATTCTCTCTAGTATCGTTTAGATATTTAATCGTCGCCTCAGTAAATTCCTCCCATCCCTTTCCTCGATGCGAACCGGCTTTATGCGCCTCTACCGTTAAAACATTATTTAAAAGCAGAACCCCTTGTTTTTGCCAGCTAGAAAGGTCGCCAGTTCGATTAACATGTGCACCTATATCATTATCAATTTCTTTGTAAATATTTACCAAACTCGGCGGCATATAATCTGATTTATTTGAAATCGAAAAAGCTAAACCATCCGCTACGCCAGGAGTATGATAAGGGTCTTGACCTAGAATTACGACTTTTACTTCATTCAAATCTGTCGAAAAGGCTCGAAAAACCGCTTGCTTCGGCGGAAAAATCGTTTTATGCGCATATTCTTCGTGCAAGAATTTTGACAGCTCCTTAAAATATGGCTTCGAAAATTCAGAATCTAAAAACGGCTTCCAACTTTCATGCATTTTAAATCTCAAACAGTTTCTTTAATTTTTCAAAAACTTCCTCAATCGTACCAGCCGCATTCAGGGTTGGAACATTATATTCGTCCGCAACTTTCAGATATGCCGAATTTACTTTAGCCTGGAACGAATCCGGCTGAGATTTCCAAACTTCCTGGTTTCTTCCCTGCGTTTTCAACCTTTTTTCTCGATCTTTATCAGAAAGTACTAAAATAACCTGTTTATCCGGATGAAAATAGACTTCCGGCATCACTGTTTTATGAATTTTTCGAATTAAACTTTTCGAGACTCCGCCAGCATACCCCTCATAAATTAAAGTCGAAAACCAGCTTCTAGTTGTAATTACAATATCGCCATTTTTAAGCGCTGGCTCCGCTAATTTTCGCCATTGTTCATAACGATTTACAAGATATAATAATACCCGAGTCCTATGGTCAATATCCTGACTAGAACCATAATTCAACTTTGCAATCTCCGCAATAAATGGATCCTCACTCGCCGTCCCAGATTCCGCATAATGAACAACTTTCTTCCCCTGAGATTCAAAATACTCCGCTAATAGTTTAGCTTGAGTATCTTTTCCAGTCGCATCCTGACCCTCAATAACAATATGCATATCTACCTCTTATTTATAGGTATAGTATATCAGATATTAGAGGTTTTTTCGAGGTTATTTTGGAATCTGAAAAGCAGTCGTATCAACATTTGGTGTTGGCGCTGGAGGAAGGTTAATTTCAGATTGTTCAGCAATCGGCTGTGGGTTCATCATCGCCGCTGGAGTTGCATTTGGATCAATATATTGAAGATTTGGAATCGTAGCAGCTTCAGGAGCTTGTTCTGGCACAGTCGGCGCAGCAGACATAGCCGGATTTGCCACCGGATTCATCGCCTCCGTTAAAGCCTGGTCGATCATCGAGCCATAGTCCGGCTCCTCTTGAATTGGCTCAGCTACATTTTGTTCAATCACTGCACCCTGAGAAATAATTTGAGGAGTAGTTGGAGCTTCAGGCACTGCAGGAGCAGCAGGAACCACAGGAGCAACTGGAGCCGCAGGTGCTTCTGGTGCTACCGGCGCAACAGGAGCAGCAGAAACTTCTGGAGTAACTGGAGTTACCGACGCTTCAGGCATAGCCGGAATCGGCGCCGTTGCATCAGCCGCCGCAATCGCATCAGCTGTCGAAACTGGGTTTAAAATCTCATTCATCGCCGCTTGCACATCATCTGCTGAAGGCTGTCCCGGCAAAACAAACGTACTATTTTCTGGCGTCTCAGGAACTACAGGAGCAACTGGCACAGGAGCTTCAGGAACAGTCGGCGCTTCAACAACCGGAGCAACCGGCATTTCAGGAGCTTCAACAGCTGGCACAGCAGGTACTTCAGGCATAGCTGGAATTGGCGCAGTAGCCTCAACTGGTGCAGGAGTTACCGGTGCTTGCGCAACTGGCACTTCAGGAGGAACCGCAGGCGCTTCAGGTACTTGCATAGCCACCGGCACTTCAGGAGTTGCTGGTACCGCTAGTGTCGGCTCTGGAATTAACGGTTCGGCCGGAGCTTCTTCAACCGAAGTCTCCGCTTCAGAAGTTTCAGCCTGTACAACCAACGTATCAGAAGGAGCTTCTTCTTTAGAATCATTATCTGGTTCAGCCGGAGCTTCTTCAACTTTAGGTGCTTTTGCTGGTTTCATAATATTAGTCGAAATCAATTGTTGATCCGCACCAGCCTGCATTAATCTTGAAGACAAAGCCATTGTTTCGGAAGTCGTACGAGCATTTGAGAACCTGTCTGTTGCCGCCACGATACCCGTTAGAAGCGCCGTCGCAACTGGCTGTTCAAACTCTTTATAGCCCAGTTCGTCCGCAAGTAGTGCAATCATTTCACAACACGAAGACATTGACGGATCACTCCATTCAAGTTCCGCAAAACGTCCAGCCGCATTAGTCGTAATATTAATCGCTGTCGCATCATGCATAATTCGACCATATTCCGAAAGCGCATCATCTATTGCTTCCCCTGATTCAACATCAATCGAAATTACTAAATCGACATTAAAATCACCCTGTGAAAACTCTAGATCTTTATCGGTAATTGTCGTCTTATACGGGGTAATATATACCTTAACATAATCGCCCTCAATTTTATAACGAAGATGGTCAGCCTTATCCTTATTTAGTGCAATAATAAAATCTTGAAGCGAATTTGTATCTTTTTCAAAAGTATCTTCAGGTTTCAAAAATTCAAGCGTATTCGGAGTTTCTCCAGAATAAATCGCCGTAACATGCTTGCCTAGTTTATTCAAAATCATCGTTAAGCCAATCGCCGCCGAGATTTCATCAACATCTGGATCTTTTGAAAGCGCGACCAAAATATTTTCACAAGCTTTAATTTTGTCTGCAACTTTCTTCGTAACATTTCCTAACTGCTCAAGCGTAGTCTTTGGTTTTTCTTCAACCGGAACGCTTGCACTAGCAGCAAACGCACCATCTTTAGGTGCTCCACCTAGACTAGTCTGATTATCATTATCTTTCGGCATGTTTATTTTGACCTATTTTTGACCTTTTATACTTTAACATTAGCATAATATCAAAGGTTTTGCAAGTTTTTTAATTTTAACAAGAAGGTTTCTAGGACAATCCAAGGTTCTTCGGAAAATTTAGTTGTTTTTAAAAGCATATCAATCCTTGCTAGTTCCTTCATAATCTCCCTATTTCGTTTTGAATTCGGATTAGCTTTTAGGTTTTTTAGAGCTTGCGTTGTCCAAGCCCCGACACAAGCGTACGGATCTTCAGTTTCCTTATTTTCGCGCAGCATTTTTACCGCTTTCTCAGGGTTAGAAAGCGCCGTAGAATAAATATTAAAACTCAAAAATCGATCTTTCGTTTCTAAAGGCTTAAATTCTCTCAGTTCAATGTCTTTACATTTTTTCAGATTCTTCAAGCTAGTCCAGTTACCATTAATCTTGTTTTCCAGAACCACAACCTCATGTTCTGTATCAAGATATTTTTCGAGTTCATCAAAAAGTTCTTTCCTCTCCGCTAGACCTTTAATCAAGATTTTTCTGTTTTCGTCAAAAAGTGAAGCTCCAAGAAATAATGTCGGCAAATCCGTCACCTCTAAGTTCTCGGCATCAACGCTCTCATAACCTTCTCCGAGAACTTTTTTCGCTTCTTTTTCAGTCTCAAGACGATTCTCTCCGAAATAAAGATGAATCATTTTAGCTCCTTTTGGCATTTCGGACACACATGAGTTCCCCTGCCAGCAACCCTAATTTTAATAATTTCAGTTCCACATTCCGTACAAGGTTCGCCCTCTCTACGAAAAACCTTCGCAAAAAGCCTTAAATAATCCCCCTTCGTTCCATCCGCCTTAACATAGGTTTTCATAGTTGAGCCACCAGAATCAATCGACGCCTGCATAGTTTTTCTCGCGCCTTCAAGCAATTTCTCAATTTCTGCATCAGTTAAGCTACCAGTTAGACGATTCGGATGGACTTTAGCATAAAATAACGATTCATCAGCATAAATATTCCCCACCCCAGCAATCACTTTCTGATCTAAAATTGTCGCTTTAATCGGAGCTGATTTATGATGCATCAAGTTCTCTTTAAATTCTTCAACCGTTAAATCCCAAGGTTCTTTTGCAAGCGTTTTAATAAATTTATCATTTTCAACTTCGCCCGTTTCAATCAATTTTACAAAACCAAATTTACGCTGATCATTAAAATAAAGAGTTCCTCCGTCCAGTTCAAAAATTACTCGAGTCTGCTTATTCGGCAATTCCGTAAAAAAACTATCTGTTGGATGTCCGCCAGCAAAATTATCATCATCAGATTTTGCATCAGCATTTCGATAAATTAGCTGACCAGTCATTCGAAGATGTATCATCATCGTGATTCCATTTTCAAGATCAATCAGCAATGCTTTTCCGCGACGACGAATATCTTTAATCTTCTGATCTAAAACAACTTCCTTTGGGCCAATAAAAGATTTTTCACACAAAACAGTAACACGCTTAATTCTAGCGCCTTTAATAAAACCTGTAAGACCTCGTTTTATTGTTTCAACTTCTGGTAACTCTGGCATATTTTTATTATAACAAAAATCACCTCTGTTTTCGAGAGGTGATTTATTTCGTTAAGCTTTTTTAGCAGTAGTTTTCTTTGCAGTAGTCTTTTTAGCTGCTGGTTTCTTAGCTGCAGTTTTAGCAGTAGTTTTCTTTGCAGTAGCTTTAGTTGTAGTAGTCTTTTTAGCAACAGCTTTTTTAGCAACTGGAGCTTTCTCAACCGACTTAGCAGCTTTTTTAGCAGTAGCTGGTTTTACGTTTGCAGCTTTAGCAATTTTAACTAAGCCAGCTTTGCGACGAGAAGCTGTATTTTTCTTAATTAAACCTTTTTTAGCAGCTTTATCATATTCAGACTGCGCTTTAGATAGATTTTCAGCAGTCGGCTTAGCCTTGAAAGCCTTAAGAGCAGCCTTGATAGATTTCTTGATTTGATTATTGTGCGCGGTGCGCTTTACTGCCTGGCGGGCAGCTTTCTTTGCGGATTTAATAATCGGCATTAATTTCTTCCCTCAATCATTAAAAATAATATTGTTCTTTCCATATATTATACACGGTTTTTAAAAAAAGTAAAGAGTCCCGCCATCGGACGAGACTCTTAAATGTGCTAAAATTCAGAAATAGACTCCAGTTGCTTCTTCGACAGCCTCAAAATCGTTACTCTCATAGAAGACGCCACCTTGATTCACAAGATACACCTGAAAACCTTCCTCAATCGAATAGATTTTAATCGCCTCTCCAGGGGGAATTCTAAGTGAAATTGAAAGCCTCGCCGGCTCAACGTTCATCTTATCTCCGCCAGAGGCCAGATTGTATTCTTCAACTTCCTCTTTCGTGTGCCCTCGCGACAAAATCGGCGACTCGACTTCAAAGTATTCTCCGCTGCTTAAAAAGAGTTCCAGTTCATTGATTTTATTTCCTAAAAGCAATTTCATGCATTTCCGATAATTACCCCTAATTTTCATCGGCTTCTTTACCGGATTCCCAAAAGCACTCAAGTCGCTCAAGAGAAATAAAAAGTGTGTCCGCTTATCTCCATTATTAAAAATATAGCCTCCACTACTTCTTTCGTGCTGGATCTTCATGTCTAAACCCTCCTTTTTCTAAAATGTGCAAACCCTATCTCTAGAGTACCTGAGGCAATTATACAACTTTTTGACGGAGATTCAAAACACAAGTATAATAAGAGTATGAATATTTTTGAATCAATCGTTTTAGGCCTTACACAAGGCATTACAGAATTTATCCCAGTTTCTTCATCCGGACATCTCGAAATCGTTCAAAGATTTCTCGGTGAAGGTCGCGCAGAAGATTTTCACCTCTTTCTTGAATTAATTAATTTCGGAACACTCATTGCGCTATTATTCTACTACCGTAAAAGGATTGCAAAAATCATCGGCGACATTTTCGTTCGTCATGATTGGCACATGGCTATTAACCTCCTTTTAACCTCAATTCCAGCTGGAGCTATCGGACTACTTCTTTCAAATTTTATCGAAAGTAACGATTTCTTCGCTTCAATGTATACAATTGGAATTGCTATGGGCATAGTAGGGATTCTCATGATCATTGTCGATAAGTTGCCTCATTTATCGACCGTTAAGTCCGAAGAAAAACTACCTCACGCTCGCGCTCTTGGAATCGGTCTTGCTCAAACATTCGCTCTTATTCCAGGCGTTTCGCGCTCAGGTTCAACGATTATAGCCGGCCGATTAATGGGAATGGATTCAAAAGCTTCCGCCAATTATTCCTTTATGGCTTCAATCCCTATTATGATTGGGGTTTGCCTAAAATCACTAATCTCTTCGACTTCCCGCGCTTATATCGCAGAAAACTTCTGGATGCTATTATTATCGAATTTTATCGCCTTTGTATCGGGAATGATCGCGCTTACGTTTGTTATTAAGTTCTTAGAGAAAAAAGGTGCACTTTCCGCATTCGGCTATTATCGTGTCGTCCTCGCCCTTACACTCTTAATCTTTTTACTTCTAAAATAACCCTCTTCTAGGGGGTTATTTTATGATCGCCAGCGTCTCTTTTACCTCAAGTTGTTTCTCTGGATGTTTTCTTAACCATTCATCAACTGCTCTAGAAGAACCTGGCAACTCTGGATTGTTATAATCATGAACTACAATAATCCCCTGCTCAGACATTCTATTTTCAACTAACTTTAGGCTAGTTTTTATGCTCTGATAAAGATCTCCATCCAAAAAAGCAAAACTAATTTTCTCTGGTAAATCTTTTTCAGAATCAAGTTCTTCAAAAAATCCTTTTCTAATCCTTGGAATTTTCAAACCAGCCTTCTTAAATTTCTCAATCGCTTCTCGTTTCGAAACTAAAAGTTCTCCAGCCTTAAACTGATCCCCTGCAACAGAATTATCTTCCCGAGATTTCTCAGGCAACCCTTCAAAAGAGTCGTAAATCCAAAGAAATTTTAAAGGCTTTTCCGGGTTATTACGGCGGGTCTCCTCCAGCTTTCTTTCAAATAAGACTGAAGTATCCCCTCTATAACAGCCCAATTCAACAACATCTCCTTTAAGATCTAGAGTTTCTTCTAAAAGAGACAAAAGAACCTCGGTCTCCTTGTTGGAGACCTGTTGAGGTTCGTTTGCCTTGGTTCGTTTCATAATAATAACCTAATTTGTTAGATAAAATCGCTCAGATTGACATTTTCTCGGAGCGACGCGCTATTTTGATAGAGCGAGCTCCGAAAAATGTCGAGATGAGTGATTTTAATGACAAATTATTTATCTAAAACTTCGCCTTCGACAGCTTCGTCATCCTTATCGGACTTTTTGTCAGAAGATTTATCGTCTTTCTTCTCATCTTTAGAAGCTTCCTGATACATCTTTGCGCCGATAGGCATAATCTTATCGTTAAGCTCTTTCGCAGCGTTCTCAAGTTTTTCCTTGTCTGCACTCTCGTCTTTTAGAACTTCCTTAGCTTCTTCGACGGCTTTTTTAATAGTATCTTTATCTTCGTCGGAGATTTTATCTTTATACTCATCTGGCATTTTTTCTGCCTGATAAACTGCATTTTCTAGGTGGTTTCTAAGATCAATCGTTTCACGCTTCTCTTTATCTTCATCAGCGTGCATCTCGGCCTCTTTCTGAGCTTTCTCAATATCTTCTTTACTCATATTTCCAGAGTTTTGGATTGTAATCGACTGCTCTTTTCCAGTTCCTTTATCCTTCGCTGTTACATTAAGGATACCGTTTGCATCAATATTGAAAGTAACCTCGATTTGAGGAACGCCACGTGGAGCCGGAGCGATACCATCTAAGATAAAGCGACCGAGTGACTTGTTATCATTTGCAAATTCGCGTTCACCCTGAAGGACATGAATCTCAACTTGCGGCTGATTATCAGAAGCGGTCGAGAATACCTCAGATTTTGAAGTTGGAATAGTTGTATTACGATCAATCAACGGGGTACGAACGCCACCCATTGTTTCAATACCAAGTGTTAATGGAGTAACATCAAGTAAGAGAACATCTTTCACGTCCCCCTGGAGAACGCCACCTTGAATCGCCGCACCAACCGCAACGACCTCGTCCGGGTTTACGCCCTGCATCGGCTCTTTACCAAAGATGTTCTTTACCTTCTCAACAACTGCTGGCATACGAGTCATACCGCCAACCATCACTACTTCATCAATATCAGAAGCTTTAAGTTTTGCATCTTTAAGAGCTTTCTCAACTGGCTCAGCAAGACGCTCAAGTAACGGCTCAACTAGTTCTTCTAGCTTAGCTCGAGTAAGTGTGTATTCAAAGTGTTTTGGACCATCTTCGTCAGCCGAAAGGAATGGCAAGTTAATATCCGTACTAGTTGCAGAAGATAACTCTTTCTTTGCCTTTTCAGCCTCATCTTTTACACGTTGCATCGCTGCAGCATCACTCTTAATATCAATACCAGATTCCTTTTTGAATTCGTCACAAAGGAAGTTGACGATGATATTATCGAAGTCTTCACCGCCAAGATGGGTGTCGCCATTAGTCGACTTAACTTCAAAGACACCGTCGCCAATTTCAAGAATTGAAACATCAAATGTACCGCCACCAAGGTCAAAAACTGCAATCTGTTCTTCGCCTTTTTTATCAAGACCGTAAGCTAGCGCAGCTGCTGTCGGCTCATTAATAATACGCTTTACTTCAAGACCAGCGATTTTACCAGCATCTTTTGTTGCCTGACGTTGAGAATCATCGAAATAAGCCGGAACCGTAATAATCGCTTCAGTGACTTTCTCTCCGAGGAATGCTTCCGCATCAGCCTTAATCTTTGAAAGAATCATCGCAGAAACCTCTTCTGGAGTATATTCTTTTCCGTCCATTTTTACTGCAACAGCATTGCCTTTCTTTACAATTTCATAAGGCATAATATCGAGATCGCGCTTAACCTCTTTATCCTCAAACTTACGACCAATCAAACGCTTAATGCCATAAATCGTATTTTTTGGATTTGTTACACGCTGACGCTGCGCAACCTTACCAACTAAACGTTCACCTTTCTTCGTCACAGCAATTACGCTCGGAGTGGTTCTATCACCTTCCGCATTCGTAATTACTTCTGGTTTTCCTGCCACCATGTAAGCAAAAGCTGAGTTTGTTGTACCTAAATCGATACCAATAATTTTACCCATATTATTTTCCTTTCTTTTAGCACTCTAGTTAGTTATCTGCTAATTCTTACCCCTATTATAGCGCATTGGCACTCAAAGGTCAAGAGTGCTAATTAGAAATTATTTCTTACAAAGTGGAAAGGCTACAACAATTCCAGCCCCAAGTGCACCAAGTATATCCCACATCGTATCATCCACCCCCTCAGCAATCAGAGTTTGCATATTTCCCCCAGCAATCTGGTCATACAAAAACTCAAAACATTCCCACCCCGCCGCCGATAAAGCAACAAACGAAACGATAAAGAGCCATGTAAAACGCGTATCATAATGTTTTGTTCGAGCATGACTACCAGTAACTTTTACATCTACTCCGTCATAATTCTTATCTAGTATCTCCTTCGCTACAAAAGCCGCAAGTACGCCCGAAAGAGTATGTGCAACCTTATCAAAACACGGATTTCCAAAAATATACCAAGTCTTATAAAGATCAAAATCAATTCCCATCACCATAGAAATACCGAGAAACAGCGAAAACGCAATCTGTAAACGGACTGATGTGTTAAGTCCAAAGAGTTTAAAGATATCAGGAATAAACGGTAAAATGATAGTCACTAAATAACTCATTGTTTTTGGCCAAGCCACCGGATCGATAAAATGCATAATAAATAGCCCTAGACCAAACAATGCAACGATAGTTTTTAAAGATAAATTAAGTTTCCTAAGATAATCTTTCTTCATAGCTCCATTATATCACATCTATCAGACCTCTACTTCTTAGAAAATCTTCTCGTCAAAGTTTTCTTCGCATTTTTAAAAAATTTCAGAATTTCCTTCCTAAATTGAAAACCGATAAAACCGATTCCAGCTAAAATCACTAGAGCTACTACCCCAATCGCCATAAAGTTAGTTTCCGACTCCGAGCCTAATTTCGGCACTGTCAGCGGGCTATCCGCACCAGAATTTTCTTTTACCTTATTACAACGATTCGTTTCTTGATTTAATTCATACCCCTCGTTACAAATCTTTTCAGTCGTTGCCTCTCCAGTAACCGGATCATACGTCGTAACCGTCTTCCCTGTAGTTCCCTCCTTCACCGTTTGAATATTTTTACAGCGGTTAGTCGCTGGATTTAAGAACTTTCCCTCTGGACAAGTTTTAGTTGAGCCAGAGGAAGGCGAGTTAGAAGAAGATGCACTAGAAGTTCCAGAAGTCGACTCTTTTACTTTATTACAACGATTCGTATCTTCATTCAAATAATAGCCTTCGTTACAAATCTTAACCGTAGTCGCTTCGCCAGTTTCAGGGTTGTAGGTTGTAATCGTTTTACCTGTTGTACCCTCAGATATTGTCTGAAGATTTTTACAACGATTCGTTTGCGGATTTAAGAACTTCCCCTCTGGACAAGTTTTAATATTTTCTGAGTTTTCAATAGTTTTAGAATCTTCATCCTCGTTAGCATTATCCGCCGCCTCCGCTAGTCGAATTAACCCTGACGAAACCGTATTAACATAGCCCAATCCTTGATAAACTGCTACCCCTTGAGATTTCCTCGATGCTGGATCGTTCGAACCTTTAGTCCCTATCTTTGCACACTCTAAAGTCCTCAAGTCTAGCGTCCACCCCGCCTCACATTCTTTATATTTTCCATGCCGGTTAATTACACAGTTTCCAGTCTGTTGATTAATAATATGCCCAAACTCGCAAATAATCCTCTTACAGACATTTGATGCATCTTTAACCTTAAACCCAAACGGACATTCAATCTTTTTACAAGTATTCTTTGCGGCCTGGTATGCATAGCCAATGTCGCAAGTTTTAATCTTATTACAGCGATCCGTCGAATTATTATACCAATAGCCACTTTTGCAGGTTTTAAAAGTCGAAGTTTCTCCAGTCGCAGGATTCCAAACCTTCGTCGTAATAGTTGTTGATGTTTCCGAAACAGTCTGAAGTTTTTTACAGCGATTAGTCGCCGGATTAATCGCATATCCCGCCTCACAAGTTTTTACAGTCGTCTTCTTCACGGCGGTAGTAGCCTTAAGTGCCGAAAGCGCCAATGTCGTCGAATTACCTGACGTCGGTTGCGTTACTTTTGTATTAACTGGAGCAGTTAAATTACCAGGCGACAGCCCTACCATTAAAGTTACCAGTAAATTAAGCAGTTTTATCATTAGTATTACCTCGTTTAATTGCTATGTGCGCGAGACTATACTCCGATTTTTCTCAAAGTCAAGCATAAGCTTAATATTCTTAAAAAATAACAGAGGTAAAAAGTCATTTTTTCTATTAGCTTAAGAGGTTCAAAAATAAGCTTAAGTGTGATAAAATGTAGTTATGGAAGGTCTTACCCCTGTTAATTTGATACAATTTGGGACAATTTTATTGGCCGCCTTAGTACACGCAACCCTTCAGCTCGGGCTAGGCGCATTACTTTTGCTCTATCACGCCAGTCTTGGAAAACATATTAAGAAAAAGACTAAACAGCTCGTTTCTAACTATATCCTTGGGACAGCTCTTCTAATTATTCTAACCGTAACAGCGGCCGCTTTTATCATTAACGCTATAACTTCCAGCTCCCTTTCTCCAGAAGTTCTTGCTATACTTGTCGGCATACTATTTATGCTTGCGATTATAATCTGGTTCTTTTACTATAGAACCAGAAGATCTACTGAGCTATGGCTTCCGAAATCAGTTTCACGCTATATCAGTAATCGCGCAAAATTAACTGAAAGTAATACCGAAGCGTTCAGTCTTGGGATGTTATCAAGTCTAGCAGAAATGCCATTTTCAATAATCTTGATGATTATTGCTGGAAACTCCATCATTGGCTTACCTGCTGAACTACAGATTTTATCAATTGCATTCTATAGCTTTATTACAATTTTGCCGCTATTCATTTTACGATTCTCTATTCGTCGCGGAAACACAGTCGTTGATATTCAAAAATGGCGTGTAAAAAATAAAGAGTTCCTAAAAATTATGACTGGTATCGGTTTTATGACTTTAGCGCTCTTTATTATTGGATTCAGGATTCTAGGAGGTTAAATGTCTATATCGAAACTATCAAAGAAGAAACTACACGACGAAATCATAAGAGAAGCAAAAGTCCTCAACATCCATTCTGGAACTAGCGAACTTATCGCCGACAAAGTCGTAGAAAAAATCATGAAATGGCGCGAGGGACGCTCAATGATAACAGCCGAAGACTTAAACGAGAAGTTAGCGACTGAATTAGAAAAATATAATAAAGATTTAGCTTATCTATTCAAGAGTAAAGACAAGATAATTTAGGAGGTAAAGATGAAAAAATTTGATTATGACTTAGTAGTAATTGGCTCAGGAGCAGCCGGCGGCACGGCGGCTCTCATGGCGGCAGGAGCCGGACTTTCCGTGGCGTTGGTCGAAGCAGGTGCTTGGGGCGGCACAAATATTAATCGTCGCGACATTCCTTATGCTGCAGCCTCTCATTTTTCGCAAACTTTCTTCTCTGCAATCGAAGCTTCTAAATTTGGCCTCTCATCTACCTCTCTTAAATATAATTATCCTTCAGTTTTGAACTGGAATCTTGTTGCTCAAAAACGCGCTGGCGCTGGTTCTAAAAAAGAATTTGAAGCTGCTGGAATCAAATGTATTTCCGGCTTCGCTCAATTCATTTCGCCAACTGAAATCTCCGTTGGCGATACTGGAAATATTACTGCTAAAAAGTTTATTATTGCAACTGGCGCAACTCCAGTCGATCCTGGAATTACCGGCTCTTCTGAAGCAGAATGTATCTTGCCGGAAGAAGTCTTTACCCTCCGCCGTATTCCAAAAGTTGTAATGGTTGTTGGTGGCGGCTCAACTGGCTGCGAAATTGCCGAGTATCTCGCTGAAATGGGTTCAAAAGTCCTACTTACAGAAATTTCTGAAAGACTACTTCCAAAAGAAGATCCAGAAGTTGGAGAAGTAATCGAAAAACGCTTCAGTAAAACCCTTGGCATTAAAGTCTTAACTTCTTCTCGCGTTGTAGCCACAGTTAAAGCCGGCAAGGAAACTCTTCCAAACGGACGCAAGACTTCCGTTACAAAAGTTTCATTTATGCGCGGCGGACAGGAAAAATCCGTCAAAGTTGAAGCAGTTATTCTTGCAACTGGTTCTGAACCTGCAGTTGATTTAGGCCTTTCTAATGCCGAAATCCAGTTCTCTGCTCGAGGCATTAAAGTTGCTCCAACTATGCAAACTACAACTAAAAACATTTATGCTGTTGGAGATGTCGCTGACGCCACGCCGGAAAAACATACCGACGCCGTAGAAATTTCTTCAACCGAAAAAGCTAGCTATGAAGCGGCTATCGCGGCCTCAAATATCGTCAATCGTGCTAAAGGAACCGTAGATTATCGTGGCTTTGTCAGGTTAACTGACACTTTCCCTAAAGTCGCCGCAACTGGTCTAACCGAAGATGAATGTATTGCTAGAGATTTAAAGTATAACCAGACTTTAGTACCTATTTCTTCAGTTTCCGCTTCAAACACTCAAGAATATCAGGACGGATTCGTTAAACTAATCACAAATCGCGAACATAAAATTATCGGAGCAACTATCGTAGCGCCGAACGCCGATCTTCTAATCCAAGAAATCGTTCTCGCCATAAAGGCAGATTTAAAGCTGATTGATATTGCTTCCGCTCCACATATCGCTTTAGGCTGGGGCGAAGCGGTACGAGTTGCCGCAAGACGCGCTTCGAGGGGATAAATTGTCTTTTCTAAAAAAGTTTCAAAAAAATCCAGATTTTAAATCTAAAATTTTTGATACTATCTTTCTGATTATTTTAGTTTTAGTTTATTCGCTTTTATCATTTTATAATCTTGGCGACGATAAGGCCCCTCAAACTTTCTATCGCCTCTATTCAGAACAAAAATTAGCTCTTATTTTACCCGAAAAAACCGAAATCTCAAAAATCGCTTACTACGTCGGCATTTCTAAAAACGATTTCCTCGTAGACTATCAGTTCGGAGAGAGGACGACTAATTGCAATTGTTCTACAAGTTCAATCTCAGATTTTACCTTATCAAAAGAAAATGAATTTGCAGTAGATGGGCCGTTCCGCTGGCGTGAAACCGAAATCAAAAAAGAAGCGTCAATCATTATTTTAAGTCCAAAAAATCGTGACGTCGACTTTGGAGAAATTATGGTTTTTTCCAAAGATCAAAAAATTGAAAATGTCGAATATCGCTTGCTTGAATATGAAAACCTTCTTAAAAATGAAGACTTAGATAGACTCAAAGACGAACAAGACCTTCT
>JAFVCN010000035.1 GCA_017479205.1 Candidatus Saccharimonadota bacterium | reverse complement strand
GCTACGCCGAAGAGGTCATTTTCTTCGGTGTTAAACCAGAAAATCCCGACTTCCGGTTCGGGTTTATAACTGACGTTTTGTTTTATAGCATCGATGTATGCTTTATGCTCTTCGGGCGTAGAAGATTCTGATTCAGCTATGAATGAGGTTTTCATCTAAAAATCACCTGACGCGATTTTATTATCGAATATTATTCTTCGGGCTAAAGTGTCTCTGAGTTGTTTTATCGTTTCTGACGGAAGGCAATCGGGCAAAAGTGGCATTGTCCCTTGATTATAAGGAGTGTAAACAATAGTTCTGTTTCGTTTTCCGAGTATTAATTCAAACGGCTTTCCAGTTCGTAAGTTGCTTTCTATGCTTGGATGTAAATTGAGATTTCTTATGAAAGTTTTTAATGCTTTGCTTCCAACGAGTATAAAGATTGAAGCTCCAGAGAGTTCTAAAATTTTTGATGTGAAGCTCTTCCAGCAATGGTCGAAAAGATTTTTAGTAAAATTTGTATTACCGACTTTTGTCAAGCCTTCTTCCCCAGTGGATTTAAAGGGGACTATTTCCATGCAAACAACATACTCCATGATTTTTCTAACGTATTTTGCTTTGGTTTGAACTTTATTTTCCCAGAAAATTTTTAGTTCGTCTGGCAAAAGATACTCTGTTCGTACTCTGATTTTCTTCCAGTAACGAACATCATGAGTCTTGCCGTTTTTTAGCGGAATGCGTAAGAGTTCATCATTGCTATTGTTGGCGTGAGATTTTATTATGCGACTTTTGAAAAAATCTTCGATTTCTTTGAAGCAAGATATTTTTCTGTCAGTAATGGTATTTTTAGTAGTGACATCAATATGTTCTGGTTCAAATATATCGCCGGAGGTTATATCTAAACGGGGTGAAACTTCATCGAATTTGAATGCTGGATTAGAGCTTAAGAAGAGTATGAGAGCGTTTTCTATGTCTCCATTCCAAGGCTCGCCGATTTGAAATCCTTCTTTTTCAATGGAAGAACCGCGAGTTTTACATTGTTCAATTTGAAAATCTACTAATCCCTTGTATAAATATAGTCCGTCTTGATTAGGTTGTGGTATGAGACCCGGGTTTTGAATCAGTTCACGAATTTCTTCGTTAAAAATTATTTTCTTTGCTATTCGTATTAGTTCATCGTTCATTTTTTCACCTTCTTTATTACTGTTAGTAATAATAATATAAAATAATTAATTCGTCAATAAATAACTAATAGGAATAATAATGTATTTATTCTGAAAAATATGATATTATTAAACAGATATTCCACTGTAAAAAGGTGTGTAGTTGATTTATAATAGTAGTAAGCGAGGTGCTAAGAATGGTAAGGATTATTGAAATATCGCCAGTTGAATGCGAAGTTGTAACTAAGAAGGGGACTTATAAGGTCGGGGTAGCCACGAAGGACCTTGACATCATGGGTTATGGAACAATTCCCGGAGTTCCGAACAGTAATATCGCGTTCAGATTGGACTATGTTGAAGATTCTGATAAATGGCCTTTGTATTATTACGCATTAAACGGAAGCGGATTAGAAATTATCCGAAAGACAACGCTAAGAATGACGGAAG
>JAFVCN010000034.1 GCA_017479205.1 Candidatus Saccharimonadota bacterium | reverse complement strand
TTCGTCAAGACCCAGATGCAGTTATGGTTGGGGAGATTCGTGATGGAGAAACTGCAAACCTTGCTGTCCAGGCTGTGCTAACAGGACATCTGGTTCTTTCTACTCTGCACACTAACTCTGCTGCTGGTATTTTGCCACGTCTTCTAGATATGGGGATTGAGCCATTTTTGCTTGCTTCAACACTTAATACCGTGATTGGTCAGCGTCTTGTTCGTCGAGTAGCGGATAAACGTGAAGCTTATAAATCGACAGATATAGAAACGAAGCAAGTAAATGATTTAATTGGTGAATTATTGCCGCAGAGCCAAGACCAGGTGCCGATGGTTTCGGATGATTTAGGCTATCCGGGGTTACCGGTTGTTAGTCAATCTGGCTATACTTTAGTCAGGGGAATTGAAGACCGGGAAACGCCAGGAGGTTATAAGGGGCGTGCTGGTCTTTATGAAACGATTGAAGTTGATGATGACATTCAGAAATTGATTATTTCTCATTCGACTTCGAGCGAAATTATGAAGATTGCTAAAATGAAAGGAACCTTGACGATGCGTCAAGATGGTATGCTAAAAGCACTTTCTGGAATTACGACGATTTCTGAAGTAAACCGTGTCGCTTCAGACCTTGCTTAAGCATAAGCGGTATGATAAAATTAAAGGTAAATAAAGGGTAGGAAAAATGCAAAACGAAAATTCAACAGCTCCATCAAATCAGAATCCAGTAGCACCAGTAGCTCCGACTACTGTAGCTGCTCCTACTGCTCAAGTTCAGTCTGCAGTCGAAACTGCAACAATGGTAGATAAGGTTGCACTACAAAATACTGGCGATTTGACTGGGACAGAAACTGTTACACCTACCTCAAATGCTTTAGCTTCTGCTGCGGCGGCTGCAGCAACTCCTACTGCTGTTCCGTCGAGTGTACGTATTGAAGTTTTGCTTGAAGAATGTATTAAAAGAAATGCTTCTGATATCCATATTCAAGTTGGGTTACCTCCAATTTTACGTATTGATGGAGCGTTACAACCGATTCAAAATACTCCGGTCTTGACTCAGGATATGATAGAAAAACTAGTTTTTTCTACTCTTGATTCAATGCAACGCGAGACACTTTCTAAGGATAAAGAGTTTGATTATTCGTTTAGCTTTGGAGATATTGCCCGTTTCCGTGTTAACGCCTTTAATGAAAAAGGTAATCTTGCGGCAGCATTTCGTCTAATTCCGACTAAAATGCCAACAATTGATGAGCTAGGAATGCCACAGGTAGTGTCGACCTTTGCTGACTTTCCGCGCGGTCTTGTTCTTGTTACAGGTCCGACTGGTTCAGGTAAATCGACTACGTTAGCAGCTTTGATTAATAAGATCAATATGGAAAAATCTTTGCATATTGTGACGATTGAGGATCCGATTGAGTTTACCCATAAATCGAAGCGTTCGGTGGTGGTACAACGTGAAGTTCACTATGATACCTTTAGCTTTGCGCGCGCACTTAAATCTGCTTTACGTCAAGACCCGGATGTAGTTCTTCTAGGCGAGATGCGTGATCTTGAAACAATGTCTTCGGCGATTACGATTGCTGAAACTGGTCACCTTGTCTTTGCAACATTACATACAAACTCAGCTGCGCAATCTATCGACCGTATGGTTGATGTGTTCCCAGCGGAACAGCAACCGCAGATTCGTTCTCAGTTAGCTTCTGTTTTGATGGCAGTTTGTTCACAACGTCTTGTTCCGGCAATTGGTGGCGGACGTGTTGTTGCGGCAGAAATTATGATTGCAAACTCGGCGGTACGTTCAATTATTCGTGACGGTAAAACGCATCAGCTTGATACGACAATCCAGACCGGTGCAAATGAAGGTATGCAGACAATGGATCGTACCCTTGCAAAATTAGTTCAGCAGGGAACGGTTACCTATGATAATGCACGTGAGTATGCAGTAGATATGCATGAGTTTGAAAGGCTAGTAAAAGGCGTATAATAAATGAAGCGTTTTGAATATAAAGCAAGGGACTCTAAAACTGGTAAAATAGTTAAGGGTGCGATTCAGGCCGAAAATGAACGTACGGCTGGTAAGCTCTTAATTGAACAGGGATTCACTCCGGAAAAAATTACAGAGGAAGAAGAAGGTGGTCTTTTTGCGCGCTTTTCTAGTAAGATTAAAAATAAGGATAAAAACGTCTTCACTCGTCAGTTTGCGACACTAATTGGAGCAGGTCTTCCGCTTTCAAATTCGCTTAGGGTTGTTGCGGAACAAACTGAAAGTAAACCGATGCGTAAAGTCATTGAAGCCTTATTGGCTGATGTTGAAGCAGGTAGAACTTTGACTGAAGCTGCTCAAAAATATCCAGATATTTTTAATAATCTTTATATTGCATTGCTTAGGGCTGGAGAAGCTTCTGGTACGCTCGATTTATCTCTAGTTCGTCTTGCTGATCAGAGCGAAAAAGATGATAAAATGATGTCTGATATTCGCGGCGCTTTAACTTATCCGGCAATTATTCTTGTAGTTATTATTGCTGTGCTTGTTTTTATGGTGGTAGTAGTCGTGCCACAGGTGCAAGGTCTTTATGAAGATCTTGGTAAGGAACTTCCTGGAGCGACAGCTTTTCTAGTGATGGTCTCGAACTTTATTATTGAGAAATGGTATATAGTACTGATTTCGGTCGCGGTGGCGGTTTGGTTCTTAATCCAGTTTGCAAAAACTGATGTTGGAAAACGATGGGGTGCGATTATGAAACTAAATGTTCCATTGTTTAAAGGTTTGTTTTTACGTTTGTATAACTCGCGATTTGCTCGTACTTGCCAGAACTTACTTTCGACTGGTGTTTCAATTCAGGATTCATTAAAAATTTCTGGTGAAGCAATCGGCAATATGATTGTTCAGGAACAGATTGAGATCGTAATGGAAAAAATTAAACAGGGTAAGCCTTTTTCAGACTCAATTAAAGACCGTAGCTATATCTTACCATTAATTCCGCAGATGGCTTCGATTGGTGAACAATCTGGTAAGATTGATGAGATGTTAGGCAAGGCAGCGACGGTCTATGAAAATGAGCTCGATGAGCAGATTCGCACAATTTCAACGTTAATTGAACCGATTTTGATGGTCGTGATGGCGCTTTTGATTGGCTTTATTGTTATCGCTGTGTTAATGCCAATTTATGCAATTGTTTCTGATGTTCAGTCTGGTTAATAAAAAAATATGATATAATTAAAATAAGCATAAGAGGAATAAAAAGGAAATGGATTCAAATAATAATTCAGCAAATCCGACTACTGTTGGTGGTGTGACATTTGGTGGTGGAACGACTCCAGCGCAGCCTGCTCAAGCACAGCCGGTCGCTTCAACTGCTCCGTCGCAGGGATTAACCCCAGTCGATCCGATTATTGAGTCAACTGGCGAGGAGTTTGATGCTATTATAAATGGAGCAGCTTCGGCGCAGACTGCTCCTCAAGCTACAGTTTCGAATAATCTTGAAGTTCCAGTTACTTCGCCGACTCATTTTGATGCTCAAAATACTGTTCGTCCGATTGTACAAGATCCAGGTGTAGCTGGTGGTATGGCTGCTTTACAGAATGCTCCGACTCCAGAGGAGAAAAAAGCTGAAGACATGAAGAAACAAGTCAAAAAGCTTAGCACAATGTCGGTGATTTTTGGAATTCTTACGGCAATTTTTATGATTGGCACTGTTGTCTCTCTCGTCCTCTTTATCTCTTCACAGTCTACGATTACCGAAGTTACAGCAGAGCGTGACAATTACCAGTCAATCGTTCGTGCTGTTGAAGAAACTACCGGAGTCACGATTAACGGCGTCTCCGACGTTCCAGTTTATAAGGCGACAAAGGGTTATATCTATCTTTCTGATTGGGATATTAAGATTCGTATTCCAGATAATCTAGCTTCGGTTTCTTATATTTTAAATCAGAATTATCGTCAGTCGATTTGTTTTAATGCAGTTGGAAAAGGCGTGCAATACTTCCCAGATTTCGCTAATATTGCATTAAATCCAGGCCGAATGGGCTGCTTAACTCGTATCGCAACGACTGAAGGCGAATTTGATGCTGCTACTGGCGTCAGCTTTGGCACAAAAGTTTTTACTTATAAAGATTATAGTTATTTCTATACTGGTTCAATTGATTATTCTAAAGATGAAGCGAATCTTGGTCTTGAACATACCGCAGTACAATATATTAAAAATATGTTGACAGATAATATTGAGCAATATGAATAGTTAATAAACAAAAATACAACAAAGTATGATAAAATATTAACAGGGGGAATTGAAATTAAGTAATAAAATTTGTTAAATTTCTGAAAAACTCGCTGGTATAAGGAAAATATCAGCAACTTATTAGAAATAGAAAGAGGATTATGGAGATAATTATCCCAATTATCGCCGCGGTTGTTGGTATTGGCGGCGGTGCAGGTGCTGTTTTTGCATATAATAAACGTAATGAAAACGGCGGTAAGAATAAGGCTGATGATTTAGTTCGTAAGGCTAAAAATGAGGCACAAGATATTGTTTCTAAAGCTCGTAAGGAAGCGGCGGATATTGCTGAAAAATCAAAATCTGATGAAGATGAGCGTCGTAAAGAGTGGCGTAAGACTGAAAATCGCCTTTCAGAGCGTGAAACTTTACTTGATGGAAAACTCGATCAGATCGAAAAGAAATCTGAACGATTAGTAAAACAGGAAAAAGAAATTGAGGACTTAAAGACTGAGATTCGTGATATTAGAACTAAACAACAAGAAAAACTTGAGAAGATTGCAGGTCTAACGAAGGCTGAAGCTAAAGATAAGCTGATGGCGATGACCGAGCGTGATATCAAAGAGGATTTGACTAAATTAGTCGTAAAAGAACAAAAAGAGATTAAGCGCGATATTGATGAAACGGCGCAGTCTATTTTAGTTACAGCAATGGAGCGTATGTCTTCGGAGGTTACAGCTGATAGAACTATTACCGCATTAAAACTTCCTGATGACGAAATGAAAGGTCGTATTATTGGAAAAGAAGGACGTAATATTCAGGCTTTGCAGCGTGCAACTGGCGTTGATATTATGGTTGATGATACACCTGGCATGGTAGTATTATCAAGTTTTGATCCGATTCGTCGTCAGGTTGCAAGATATGCTTTAGAGCGCTTAATGAAAGATGGCAGAATTAATCCGACTTCAATTGAAGAAGCGGTTGCAAAAGCTGAACGCGAGATTGATAAAGAGGTAATGCGTGCCGGAGAAGATGCGGCTCGTGAAGTTGGAGTTGTTGGTATTCCGCACGAGATGTTGCATCTTTTAGGAGAACTAAAGTTCCGCACTTCTTACGGACAGAATGTTTTGTTGCATTCGATTGAGATGGCACATATTGCAGGTATGATTGCGGAAGAAATTGGTGCAGATAAGCGTGTTGCAAAGACTGCGACACTTCTTCATGATATCGGAAAAGCTGTTACTCATAAAATTGAAGGAAAGCACGCGGAAATAGGTGCAGAACTGGCGAAGAAATATGGTCTTCCTGATGACGTAGTTCACGCTATTGCCGCGCATCATGATGATATTGAGCCGACAACTCCTGAAGCAATTATTGTAAAAATTTGTGATGCTCTTTCGGCGGCTCGTCCGGGCGCAAGGAATATCTCAGCTGAGAATTTTGCAGAACGTATGCGTGATCTTGAGAATATTGCAACTAGCTTTCCAGGAATTGATAAGGCTTATGCGATTTCCGCTGGACGTGAAATACGTGTAGTTGTTGAGCCGAAACAAGTTGACGATCTAACTGCACTAAAACTTGCACGCGATATCGCGGATAAGATTGAAGCGACTATGAGTTATCCTGGAGTAATTAAGGTTAACGTTATCCGCGAAACTAGAGCGATAGAATACGCTAAATAGATTCTGGCGGGCGGCGCTTCTAAAAAACGAGCTCAAAGAGTTCGTTTTTTATCGGACTTCTATGTCAGTAAAAAACGTGATATAATAATAGATATGAATGGGTTGGGCTTCGACACAGAAAAACTTAAGAAAAAAATACGCGCAACGAATTATTTAACGGTTGCTCAACTGTTTTTGAGATCGAATTTTTTACTTGAAAAACCACTTGATTTTAATGATGTTAAACCAAGACTTTTAGGTCATTTTGGAACTTGTCCAGGAATTAATCTCGCCTATGCTTGTTTAAAAGAATATTATAAAAACAACGAAAACTTTTCGTTTGTTTTAGGTCCTGGACATGGATTTCCTGCACTTCAGGCGAATTTATTTGTTGATGGCGATTTGGAAAAAGTAGACGAGAAAGCAACTAGAGATGAGGATGGCATTGCTTATATATGCAAAAGCTTTTCATTTCCGGGAGGATTTCCATCTCATGCCAGTCCAGTTACGCCAGGTGTAATTTGTGAGGGGGGAGAACTAGGATATGCACTTGGAACTGGGTACGGTTATGCGCTGGGACATCCAGAACGAACAGTTGCGGTTCTGATTGGTGATGGCGAGTTTGAAACTGCGACAGCACTTAGTTCGATGAATTTAAATAAAATTATCGGTGGTAGTGCAAATGGTAATGTTCTTCCGATTTTACATTTAAATGGGTATAAAATTTCTGCGCCGACGATTTCTGGAAGAAAATCCGAAAGGGAATTAAATGAATTGATACGTGGTTTTGGATTTGAGCCGATTCTTGTAAGAGGAGATAATGATGATCCGAATCTTGCAATTAGTTATGCGATTTCTGATTTTAAAAACGCGTTAGATAAGGCTGACGAAATCTTTCGAAAAATTCGTCGTGGCGAAAATTTGAATCCACCATTTATTATTATGAAAACCGATAAAGGTTTAACTGGACCAGAAGAATTAAATGGCGTTAAGGTGCGTGGTAATTTTAAATCTCATCAGATTCCGCTTCTTAATGCTAAAACTGATGAAAAAGAATTAAAAATGTTAGAATCTTGGCTGAAATCGTATCGTTTTTATGAAGTTTTTCGAAAGGAAAGGGGATTTTTCTATGCTTGAAGATCATAATCCAAAAATTTCAACGGCAAGAACTTTTGGCGAACTTTTAGAAAACGAGATGAAAAGTAACCCACATTTTTATTTCTTCTCGCCAGACGAAACAACTAGTAATAGGCTAGATGCAGTTTATAATGTTTCAGAACGTGCTTGGTCTAATTTAGAAATTAGAGCTAATGATATGAAAGAAAGCAAAAATGGACGTATTGTTGAACTGCTTTCTGAAAATACTCTTTTTGCAGTGATGCTGGGACATATTTTAGGCGGTGAGCCAGCGATAATGACGAGTTATGAATCGTTTTTTACAATTATTACGAGCCAGATTCTGCAATACTTGAAATTCTTGGATCAAAGCGAGAAAGTAAGTTGGCGCCCAGAGTATCCGGCAGTTAATCTATTTAGCACTAGCACTTGTTGGCGACAGGACCATAACGGCTTTTCGCATCAATCTCCAGTTTTAATTTCTACACTTTTAGATCGTCCAGGTAATAAAGTCAACTGTTTCTTTCCGGTTGATAGTACTTCTGCGAAGGCTGTTTTTAAATATCTTCAAACTTCAAAAAATATTGTTAATCTTGTAACGTTTAATAAAACTGAAGAACCTCAATTTTTAGACGAAGGACATGCAAATTTTCAGTTTGAAGCTGGTGCTAGTATTTTTGGTTTTGTTTCAGATGGTAATCCTTTCGATCTTGATGCTCCGGAAAATAAATTTGATTTTATATTTGTTTCTGCTGGCGATATTGCAACGCGTGAAGCTGTTGAGGCGATAAAACTCTTAAAATATGCTTTACCGGATTTAAAAATTCGTTTAATTAATATTTTAGCGTTATCACATAATAAAATTGGAACAGTGAATCAGCCAATGAGCCAAGAACTTTTTGATAAGTATTTTAAAACTGACACACCGATTATTTCGAATTTCCATGGCTATAAGGATACATTAAAAAATATTTTAGGAAATTATACTGACGCTAGACGCATTTCTGCGCATGGATTTGAAGAACATGGCTCGACTACTACTCCGTTAGAAATGTTAACTCTAAATCATGCTTCGCGTTTTGATTTAGCGAAGGATGTAGCAGAAAAATTGAAAAATATTGAACTAGCTCAAGAATACCAAAAGATTATCGATGCGAACCGCGTGCACGCGTACGAGTCTGGCGTCGATTTGATTGAGTTGTAGAAGCTTTAGTTTTTGTAATAGTTCGTTTGAGCTTTGCAAACATCATACGACCAGAATTTGTTTGAATGTATTTTTCAAATGTAACATTAACTTCTTTGCCGATTTTATTGGCGGTATTATCTACGACAACCATTGTACCTTCTGGTAGATAACCGATTCCTTGTTTTGGGTTTGAGCCAGTAGAAATAATTTTTAGTTTGAATTCATCACCTGGCATAAACTCTGATTTTAATTCGGTTGCGAGTTCGTTTGGATTTAAGACGTCGATATTTTCAGTTTCTGCAACTTTTTGTAAATTATAATCGCAAGTAATAATAGTACCGTGATTCGATTTTGCAAGTTCGATTAGGCGTTCGTCAACTGGAGTGCGATCAAGCGCATCTTCTAAAATTTCGGTATCACAAAAAACGATTCGCTCTAATTCGTTTGCGACTTCCATACCGAATCTAGCACGACTACGTTTTTCGGAATCTTTGCCGTCTGCTAAAAGTTGCATCTCGCGAATTGCTGAACGAGGGATAATAAGATTATCTCCTAGAAAACCGGTTTTTGCGATGCGCAAAATTCGTCCATCCATTAAAGCCGAAGTGTCGACGTAGACTTTACGTTTGTTGCTAGTTGATTTTTGAGTTTTAAGGGCTTTAATAAATAGAAATGTTGTTTCGGTAAAAATTAGAATAGCTAAAATAGTTAATAAGATCATTATAGTTATATTTTACCATATTTTTCGCTTTTTTCAAACTGAAAAACCAATAAGACTGGCTGAAAAATTTTGAAAAATATCTTCGTATATGGTAGAATAAAAGGTAAGTGTAATAAACTAAGTAGAGGTGGTATGGAGAAGAAAACAAAGTCTGAAAAAGAGGCCACAAAAAGCCCAATTTCTAAGCTAAAATCCTCTGTCCGAGAGGGGCGTAAAAAGCTGAAAAAATCAGTCTTCAAAAAAGGCGGAAAAGAAATGAATATCTATTCTAGCCTTTCTTATAAGCATCGTGCAAAGAAAGAGGCAAAAGCTAGAAAAAATGCTGAAGATTTAGCAGACCTTCCAAAAGAGCCTGTAAAGCGCTTTTTTGCGCGACTTCATCCAAAGCGTGTAGCAAAGTTTGTCTTTAGCAAACGCGGACTTTTCTTCTTCCTTAAAGCTTTTGCAGCGCTATTTCTAATTGGTGTAATTGCGATTGGCGGTCTTTTCCTCTACTACAAAAAAGATCTTGAATCAATCCGTCTTGATGAGATGAAAGTTTCTGAGTCGGTCAATACATATCTAGACCGAAATGGTAATGTTCTATGGGAAGATCGTGGCGACGGCGATTATCGTTTAGTGACCGATGAAGAAAATATTTCTAAATATATGCGTCAGGCAACGGTAGCGATTGAGGATAGGAACTTCTATAATCATCCAGGTGTCGATTTTGGTGCGTTGATTCGTGCTGCGCTCTCGACGTTTGGAGGAAAAGGTGTTCAAGGTGGTTCAACTTTAACACAACAGTTAATTAAACAAGTTTATTTCTCGGACGAGGCCGCTAGTGCGAACCGTGGTGGTATTGCTCGTAAAATTAAATAAATGATTTTGGCGATTGAAGTCGAGAAAATGTATTCTAAGGAACAGATTATCACGATGTATCTAAATGAATCGCCATATGGCGGTCGTCGTAATGGTGTTGAATCAGCGGCGCAAGCTTATTTTGGTAAGAGCGCAAAAGATTTGACGCTTGCTGAGGCTTCACTTTTAGCGGCAATTCCGAATAACCCTGCAGTTTTGAACCCTTATAATACTTATGGAAATGAAGCGTTAATTGCACGTCAACAAAAGACACTTAATGTGATGTGTGAAATGGGGTATATTACGGAGCAGGAGCGTGATGAAGCGAAAGCAGTGAATGTTCTTGATACGATTTTGCCGGAAACTGGACAGTATGAGAATATTAAAGCTCCGCACTTTGTACTTGAAGTGAAAAAACAACTTGAAGAAAAATATGGCATGAAGACTATGCGTGCTGGTGGATTTACAATTAAAACCACTCTTGATATTCGCGCACAGGAAATGGCGGAAGCTGCAGTTGCAGAAGGTGCAAAATATACCTATATGAATAAATCTGATAATATCGCAATGTCGGCAGTTGATGTTGAGACAGGCCAAGTAATCGCGATGGTTGGTTCGATTGACTGGAAGAAAGATATTTATGGAGAATTAAATGCAACTACTTCGAATCTTGAACCAGGTTCTACAATTAAGCCTATTCTTGATTATGGTCCGTTATTTATGCAAAGAGATGGGCAGAATTATGGTCCAGGTTCGATTCTAAAAGATGAGAATATTGATAAACTTTATTGTGGCGGCTATTCTGGATCATCTTGTATGCTTAGAAACGCCTCGAATAAGTTTAATGGTAATATTACAATTCGTAAATCGTTAGGTAACTCGCTTAACATTCCAGCAGTTAAAGCGCTATATATTAATGGTGTTCAAAATTCACTTGAGATTGCACATAAACTAGGCGATTGGAGCTATTGTGCGGATCGTGATGAAGCATCGTATGGTTTGGCGATTGGTATTGGTTCCGGCTGTGGTGTTAAAGGAGTTGAACATGCTAATGCTTATGCTTCGATTTCTCGTGGTGGCGTTTATAAACCACTAGCTTATGTCATGGAAATGAAGAATTCAGCTGGCGATATTAGCGAGCAGTGGACAGACACTGAAGGCGAGCGTATTTATGATGAGCAGGTAGCATATATGCTCGAGAGCATTTTAAGTGATTCAAGTGCGCGTACAATTACATTCGGCTCTCAAGCAACTAGCTTTGGCTTCAACGTTAATGGCGTTGTTACTGGCTCGAAGACTGGTACTACAACTACTACGAATGCAAACGTGACAAAGGATTCTTGGATGGCAAGTTTCTCAACGGCGATTGCGATGACAGTATGGAATGGTAACCATGATGGCTCAGGATTAAGTTCATCGTCTAACTATGTTGTACGTAGAGTAACTTCTTCCTTTATGGAGCCAGTACATAAACAACTTTATGCTAGCGAAGGTAAATGGAAGTCTGGCGATACTTGGTCACAGCCTTCAGGAATCCAAAAACTTACTGTTAACGGACAAAATGATATTTGGCCAAGCTGGTATAATTCTAAGACTTCTGGTGCGACGAAAGAAACTCTAGTCTTTAACTCATCAAACAAGAAGCTTGCGACTAACTGTACTCCAGAATCTTTGAAGGAGAGCGTAGAAGTTACGGTAATGACTGATCCGGTTTCTGGAACGAAGATTTATAGCGGAGTTCCGGATGGTTATGATCGTGAAGCGGAAGATGACTGTTCCTATGTCACTCCTACGGTAGCGGTTTCTGGATATAACAGCGGAAAACTTACATTTGGAGTAGTTAAAGGTAGTGCGAGCTTGAATGCCTACATTGTCTACTTGAATGGAACTCAAGTTAAGACCGGCACGGTTATTGAGGGAACAAATGAGGTGACTGGAATTAGCGCTGCTGTTGGCGATACAATACGTGTTATGGTAACAGATACTAATGGAACGTCAGGTTCTTCTGAATATAAAGTAAAATAAATATATAAAACAGGGAAGCTATTTAAAGCATCCCTGTTTTTTTAGGCTTTTATATGTTAAAATAAAAGCATGAAGTTATCTGAAGAGTTAATTTGGCGTGGTTTTCAAGCTGAAACCACGATAAAAGATCCAACATTATTAGACAATAGAAAAACGAAGAAGTTCTATCTTGGGGCCGATCCTAGCGCGGATTCTTTAACTATTGGAAATCTTGCGGCGTTAATGATGTGCGCTTGCTTTGTCCGACACGGCTATAAACCATATTTATTAGTCGGAGGCGCAACTGGACAAATTGGAGATCCAAAAGAAACTGGTGAGAGGGAATTAAAATCGCTTGATGAGGTTGAGCATAACAAGGCGTGTATAAAAAGGCAGATGGAGGCGATTGTTTCTCCTGATGGAGCGGCAAATACGAAGGATGACGGAGATCCAACTAATGATAATATCGAGCTGACTATGGTCGATAATTATGATTGGTTTAAGGATATTAATTATCTTGATTTCTTGCGTACGGTCGGTAAAACTTTTTCTATGACTCAGCTTTTAGATCGAAAATTTATCCAAAATCGTATTGGAGAAGGTGGCTCTGGGATTTCTTATGCGGAATTTAGCTATACTTTAATTCAGGGCTATGATTTTTGGCACTTGTACCAGAAATATGGGATTGATTTACAGCTTTGCGGAGCGGATCAGTATGGAAATGCTTCGACTGGTATTTCTTTGATTCGTAAAAATGAAAATGCAGAAGCTGACGTTTGGTCTACTCCGCTGATTATCGACCCAGTTACTGGTCGAAAATTTGGAAAATCAGAAGGGAATGCAGTATGGCTTTCCGCAGTCGACAATGGGTCTGGAAACTATACTGGTATCTTTGATTTTTATCAGTTCTGGCTAAATCAGCCAGATGAGTCAGTTGAATATTTATTAAAGATTTATACTGTTTATAGCAAGGAAGAAATTGAACAGATTTTAGACGAGCATAAACAGGCTCCAGAAAAACGGCTTGCACAGAAAGCTCTTGCTAGAGGAGTGACTGAAGTAGTGCATGGAAAAACTAGCGCAGAGGCGGCGATTACATTGACGGAAATTTTATTTGGAGGAAAGAAACTTGGCATTCTCTCTGAAACTGAAATTGAAAATATCGCTTTACTTCTTCCAACTTTAAAATTAGATGCTAATCGTGCGCAAATTAATATCGTAGACGCCCTTTTTGAGACCGGCCTAGCTAGTAGTAAAGGTGAAGCTAGAAAATTAATTAAGGGAAATGCTATCTCTGTTAATGGCGAAAAAATTACGGATGAAACTTATAATCTAATGTCACTCGCTATTTTAAAACGTGGTAAAAATAAATTTGCGTTAATTAAATAAAAGGAGGAATAAAATGAAAAAAGCTCTGTCATTCGATATTGACCAGACTCTAAATATCGCGAAGACGCCGATTCCGGATGAAATCGCAGAACTTTTAACGGACTGTTTGAATCATTTTGAGATTTGTCCGATTTCTGGGCAGAAATTTGATCAGTTTTTAATTCAAATTGTTGATCGTCTTATTGAAACTGGTAAGGCTACGGAAGAACAATTGTCGCACTTACATCTTTTTGTGGCGCAGGGTACACAATATTATAAATATGAGCCATCTGGGAATGGTTATGATAAATCGAATTGGAAACAGGTTTATAATTATCCGTTAACTGATGAACAGGTTGAAAAAATTAGTAAAGCGATTGAAGAATCGGCAAGAGAGCTAGGATTCTGGGAGGAAGATAAACTACAGCCAGGCGATGAGATTATTGAAAATCGTTTAAGTCAGGTAACTTTTTCCGCGCTTGGGCAAAAAGCCGGTACGGAAGAAAAGTATGCTTGGGATCCGGATTGTAAGAAACGTGAACAAATTGTTGCTCTCTGTAAAGAAAAAGCTCCTGAATTTGAGTACGAAATTGGCGGAACAACTTCAATTAATGCAATTACTCCAGGTATGAACAAGGAGTTTGGAATGAATAAATTACTTGAATATCTCAAACTTGAAAAAGAAGACGTTTTGTATTTTGGCGATATGACTCAGCCGGGCGGAAATGATTATCCAGTTGTCCAGATGGGCTTCAAGACGATTACTGTTAGATCTCATGAGGATACAGCTTTTGCGCTACGTGGCATTCTTGGCGTAATGTAGCTTTTTGAAGAATAAATTAAGATGACAGAGTTTTTTAAGAAAATGCTTCAAAAAGGTATATTTAGATGGATTTTGGTATTCGAGATTATCTTTGTTATACTTTTTGGAGCTTTTCTTATTACTCGTCCAGAGAATAGCTTTAAATACTCGGCGAAAGATTTAGTTGATGAATCTAACCTAGTCGATGGCGCAATAGAACTATCAAGGGATAATCCTCAAATTCCTGACACTCATTTTTATATTCATCTAGGTGGGTATGAGACTACTGTTAACTATGAAATAATTTCAGATGAGGATGGAGATGATGGTGCAGATGGAGACGTGGAAAACATCGGTTTGCTTCATTTTGTAAGTGCAAGGCAACAGGTGGAAATACCTGACTCTAGCCTTCGTTTAACAGATATCACTACAAGCGAAACTGGACGATTATACTCTGATTTTGGTCAGCCAGTCGTGATGTGGCTTAGTTATAGTGGTGAAGGAAAGATGCGGGTTTATAGTATTGAGATTAAAGAGGTTGTTTGGTTTAAAATCGTGCTTTTCTTGATTTCAATTTTTGGATTTATTGTAATCGATTTAATATATTTTTTCATAAAAACTAAAAAAATTTCTCTTAAGACTAAGAAAACTATAGCTATTCTTGTTGGGATTTCTCTAGTTGCTAGCATTACTTTCTTTGCGAATACGATTCCATTTGGGCATGATTTAGATTTCCATCTTACGAGGATTGCTGCTGTTTCGGACGAATTGGAGAAAGGAAATTTCCCAGTTCGTATGATGACAGAAATGTTAAACGGCTATTCCTATCCTAATTCAATCTTTTATTGTGATATCTTTCTGTACATTCCTGCATTATTGTATATGATGTTTGTGCCGTTAAGAATTTGCTATCAGGTTTATTGTATAATTTTTACGCTTGCAACATGTTTTATTACTTATTTTTGCCTGAGGAAAATTACAAAAAATAATAAAGCCAGTTTAATTGGTTCTTTAATTTATACTTTAAGCATGTATCGTTTGTCGAATGTATTGGTTCGAGGTGCGGTTGGAGAATTTTCGGCAATGACTTTTTTGCCGTTAATTATTTTAGGATTGTATCAGATTTATACAACAGAAAGACCAAAATTTAGGGACTATGCGCCACTTGGAATCGGTGTTGCGCTCGTCTCGATGTGTCATATTATTTCAACTGAATTGAGTCTCTTTTTCATTTTAGTGTTTTGTCTAATAAAGTTTAAGAAAACTTTTAAAAAGACACGTTTCTTTAGTTTAATAAAAGCAGCTTTACTTTGTCTTGGACTATCCGCGTGGTTTTTAATTCCGCTGATAGATTATACAATTAATCAACCGGTTAATGTGACAATGAAGGGCACAACTGGTTTTTATACCGATATGGTATCATATCCAGCTGAACAATTTAATCCGCTTGTTGACTCTAAAACGTTTATTTCGGTAGGAATTGTAATTTCTTTTGGAATGATTTTAGCTATTTGGTTTTTGATTGTAAATAGAAATAATGAAAAAATAAATAGAAATGACTATGGCACGATGTTGTATTTAATCATAATTGGAGGTTTGGCATTTATTGCAAGTTCTTATTTCTTTCCATGGCGACAAATTTTAGAGCTGGTTCCCGACAAAATCGCTTCAATTATTACTTCCGTGCAGTTTCCATTTCGTTTCCTGTCAATTGTAACTGTTTGTTTTAGTTTTTCCATAGCAATACTATTGGCAAATATTAAAAATACCACTAAGATATCTGTATATGAAAAACCTATAACACTTGGCTTTGTAATAATAACAATCTTGAGCGCCTTGTATCTTTCCCATTCGTGTTTAATTGATATTAAACAGATAGCTGCTCCGTATGCAACGAAGAAAGATTTAGCCTATGTATCTGGCGGTGAATATTTACCAGTGTATAATGATTCTGGAAAAACTGCTGATATGATTAAAAATATAGAGGTCCAAACCGATGAAGATATAGATGTCAGTTATGAAAGAGTTGGTAATGAATATCATTTTGATTACGATAATAATAATGATAAAGAAGTGAAAGCTATACTTCCTATTTATGCCTATCGCTATTTTAAGGCAACTGACGAAGTCGGAAATGAAATTGAAACTGCTCACTCTGAAGACCAATTAATTCAAATAGACCTCCCCGCAAAAACTAATGGGAGAATAATAGTCAAATTTGAACCGCCAGTGTTCTGGCATATTGCAGAAGTTGTTTCGCTACTTACTATCTTAGTTTGTACTGGATGGTGTTTGGAAAAAGAAATTGATAATAAAAAATAAGCTCTTTATAAGAGCTTATTTATGTTATTTATTAGCTTTTTTCTTAACTACTAGATATAACCCATAGAGGATTGCGGAAGCTACTATAATTGAAGTCCCGAGCGAAATATTTGAAATTGCTGCGTCGGCTGTTTCTGACCCTTCTGGAGCAGTTCCCGTGTTTGCGGTTGAAGCTGAAGAAATCTCTGCTTCTGATTCGCTAGATTCATCTGGATTTACGGGTATATTTACAGTAGTTTTTTCGCAAGTTTGAGCTCCACCATCATAATCGGCTGCACAAACCGTATAGACTGTGTTTGTATCAAAAGCTCCCGTTAGATCGTAAGAGAAATTGTAGCTTGTGTCAGTTTCGACGGTCTCTGGACCGACGAGTAATGTCGTTTCTGATTCATCATAAATACTGATTGCCACAACGTCAGTTCCGTCAGAAGCTTTACCCGTGGCGTGCAGTGTTGTATCAGAAGATACAGAACCGGAGATAGTCTCAATTGTTCCGCCTGCTGCAGATGCGTATGAAAGTGGTAGAAATGTTGAGAGAACTAAGCTTAGTAGAATATAATTTACTTTTTTCATAACTTGCTCCTTAATTACCCTTTGGCTGGATAGTTGCATATTTCTGATTTGTAATTGGGGTTTCTTCTAGATTAAGATAAACACCTTTTTTCGAGCCACTAAGAGTTCCAGCATAGTTAGTAATGGTCGAGCCGGCATTTATAGCAGTAAAGTAAACTCCAGAAAGATTGATTAGATTTGTATCAATTGTAGCGGAATAATAACCCTTCTTGAGGTTTGTGCCGCCATTAGCAAGGCAGCCTGATTCTATATTTCCGTAGCCATCATCATGTTCACTTGCTGGAGAAAGTTTGACAGTTTTCTCATTACCATTTTTGTAGGCTAATTTTGCGAAGAGATCATAACTGCTGCAATTTTTTGTCGAGTCGAAATAAATTATTGCGTTTAGGGTGTTTGAATTGGGAGATATGTCGACTTTTTGGACTTGAATTGCGGTTCTAAAAATTTGGATATAACCGATGCTTGTTCCGCTAGTGACCTTGAAGATGATGTGATCATAATAATTTGAGTTAAATTGAATTTTATGTCCACTGGAGACAGAAGAAATATTGACCGCTTGAGACTTATTAAGGTTAAGAGCCTCGATGCTATCGAACGCACCGTTCTCGCCAGAAATAATAATTTGTTCTTGCTGTGGAATAGTATAAAGAATTACTGGGTTGCTTTCAGTTGAACCTGAAATATCACGATAAACTACTGTTTTTAGTGCGTTTCCAAAATCTGGTTCATATCCATCGGTAGCGTTTTTGACGGAAACTCCAGTATATTCAGGACTTTTAATCATTACTTTAAACTTTCTGTCGCCAAAATGTGAATAAGCGTTAGTTTCGATTGGAGCTTCTAGGGGATTTAGCGCAATCCTTTCACCTTCACCATCTTCAGCTTCCATAATATCCGTAATCGGATAGCTAGTATGATTAGACAAATAACTATCAAAAGTCGTTTTAAGTACAAAAGTAGTTGTTTCGATATTAACATTTTTTGCGCTAAAAGTTTTTTCAGAGTTATCAGCACTAAAGCCGTCGGCATAAATGGTATAGCTATTATCAGTGTGTATGTCAGAGAAAAGATGATAACAGGCATTTTCCTCATTACAGTCCCAGACGAGATAGGCTTTTCCATCAAAACCATCTGCATGCGCCGCTAGATTTGAATACATAAAAGGACTGGCGATAATCGCTAGCCCGATTCCAACTGGCGCAATTTTAGTGAACAAATTGCGTATTTTCATCTATTTTCCTTAATCCCCCCAATATGACTTTGTATTACAATAATTGTATCATAAAATATGATATAATTAAAATATTATGAAAACTTATATCGTGGGCAACTGGAAGATGAACCTGACCGTTGGGGAATCTTCAATTTATCTTCAAAAACTCTTAAAACGAATTAGGCCGACTAAAGGACTTGAAATTGTGGTTGCGCCAAGTGTGATTGCTTTGCAGCCTTTAGGCATCCAACTTGGCCGTGCAAAATCTAAGATTAAACTTTGTGTTCAAAACTTTTATCATCGTGATTACGGAGCTTATACCGGAGAAGTTTCCGTAACTCAACTGCGTGGTCTTGTTGATTATGCGATTGTTGGTCATAGTGAACGTCGTTATGTTTTTGGTGAAACTAATAAAGACTTAAAACAAAAAGTTGCCGCTGCGATTCGTAATAATATTACGCCGATTCTTTGTATTGGCGAAACTGAAAACGAGCGTAATTTTGGCGAAACTGCAGATGTGCTTCGAGATGAACTTTTTGGTGCTTTATCGGAAATTGATGCTGATGACGTAAAGAAGGTTATCGTGGCTTATGAGCCGGTTTGGGCTATTTCTGGAACGAAAGGTGCGAAGATTGCGGCGCCGGATGATGTAGCTGAATCAATTAATCTAATTCGTAATGAGCTAAAAGAGATCTATGGCAAGGAAATTGCTGAAGAAGTACCGGTTTTATATGGCGGCTCGGTTAATCCGAATAATGCGGGTGCATATTTAACAATTCCAGGGGTAAACGGTCTTTTAATCGGTGGTTCAAGCTTAATTTCTGACCACTTTGTTGATATTATTGAACTTGCAAAACGTATTAGAAGCTAGAAAAACTGTAAAAGTTTTGCATTTTTTTGTGAAATGCTATACAATAAAAAGAAATAGGTCATAAACACAAATAATTTTTAGGTATACCATAAATGGATAACAACAACGAAAAATTAGAAAAACCAGCAGTTCGTTCGCGTGGGCGAATGATGGATTTTGTTCCGCGTTCTAAGACTGGTTCGGCGCCTAGGACGGTAGTGCGCGAAAATCTTTCTGATGCAGAACAGCGTCGTCGTGAGATTGCGAGACAGCAGATTGCTCGTCGTGAAGAGATTCATCGTCAGATTGAGGCTCAAAAAGAGGCAGATATTTTGGCAAGTCGTCGTGCTGCTGCTGCGAGAAAGGATCTTGAGCGTCGTCGTGAAGCTGAACAGCGTGAAAATGCTGAAATACTTGCTGCTAGAGAAAAAGAATTGGAATTAAAACGCGTTGAAGAAGAACGCGCTAGGAAGAAAGCTCTAATTGAGGCGCGTGCATTAAAAGAACGACAACGTATTCTGGCGGAACGTCGTGCGAAACAGGCTCGTGAAGAACTTGCTCGACGTCGAGAAGCTGAAAATAAGATGCGTTCAGTGCCGATTCGTCGAGTAGTAAATCCTGAAGGTTCTGAAGATCCATTAACTAAAGATTTACCAGCTCCAGAGAAGCCTTTAAAGCGACCGGGCTTTAAGCGACCTGAAACTAAGGTTGGACGCAGACTCGGTTCGGTTGAGGATTTTGAGGCGGAATTAAATGACCTTGAAACTGCTGCAAAAAATATTGAGAGAGAAGAGGATAAAGATGTTGATGAATTTATCGATGGAAGCAAGAACGGTTTTCCAGAAGATATTGATAAAAAAGAGAAAAAGAAGAAGGCTTCAAAAGAAGAGGATACTTCGAAAAATAATGACAGATATGTTTTAGGTGGTCGTTCTCCATTTATTAATACTTCAGTTGAAAAACGTCCACTTTCTGGCGGAGATAAGACCTTTGAATCGACATCTGCCAGCGTTGCAAAACCGAAAGCGAGAGGTCGTTATGTTCCGTATAATGAGCCGATTCCGCACAAGAATATTTATGCACGCTCGCTTGAAAAAGAGAAGA
>JAFVCN010000033.1 GCA_017479205.1 Candidatus Saccharimonadota bacterium | reverse complement strand
TTCTCGTTCGCTTCGTTCTGATCTTTCCTAGTAACTTTTATAGACATATATCGAGATTATATCAGATATCGCTTAAAATTACAAGTCTAAAATCCCCTAAAGTTTCTCTAAGCTTTCCCAAGCTAGCTTTGCGCATTTTACTCTTGCCGGCATCTTCGAAACACATTCTAGAGCCTTAATTTCCCCGAGAGCTTGGCTTTCTTTTTCGGTTATTTTATCTAGTAGCATCTTTTCAAAAAGTTCTCGTTTTTTCATGGCTTCTTCCCTGCTTTTGCCTAGAATTTCTTTAATAAAAAGATCCGCCGAAGCCTGAGAAATTGCACAGCCCGTTCCCGAAAAACGTCCGTCTGTAATTTTTCCGTCTTGAATTTTTAGATAAATTACGAGCTCATCTCCACAACTGGAATTAGTTAGTTTGATAGGTTTTATTTTTTCGATTTGACCGCGAAACTCTGGGTGCAAGTTATGCTCTAGTAAAACTTCATTATACATATTTCATCTTCTTTCTAACTGACGAAACCGCAGAAACGAATCGTTTAACATCTTCACTCGTATTAAACGTAGAAAAACTTGCTCGAACAACTGGCCCCCACTCTTTAAACCTCAAAAACGGCTCCGCACAGAGCCAGCCAGCTCGAACCGAAACCCCCTCATCAGCAAGAATTTGAGCAACATCATGCGGATGCACTTCCTTAATCTGAAAAGTTAAAATTAACCCGTTTGAGGCAAGAACCTTAACATCTTTAAGCTTCTTTAGCTCGACAGTAGCCTGTTTTCTCAGTTTTTCAACGTTAGCGTCTGACTTAATCTTAAGAGCCTCTTTTAGTCCAAAAATCGCTCCAACTGACAGCGTTCCCGCCTCTAGACGATATGGGATTTCGGAATAGGTAGGGTTTCCTTCAATAGACACTGCGTCAACCATTTCCCCTCCAAAATTTAGAGGCCTTAGCTTCTCCGCTAGCTCTTTTTTAATAATTAATCCGCCAATACCCATCGGAGCGCCAAATTTATGCCCTGAAAAGGCCACAAAATCCGCTCCTAGCTCTTTTAGGTTAATAGCAGTATGTCCAAGCATTTGCGCTGCATCGACCCCTAGAATCGCCCGAGGACACATTTTACGCACTTTTTTAATGCGTTTTGTAAAATTTTCTCCCGTAACATTCGATACTCCGGTCAGAGAAACGACATCCGCCGCAAATAACTCTTTAGCATCAAGATTTTTAGCTAACGTAACATCTTTATACCTCTGTTTCCAGGGCAAAATATTTGAGTGATGGCTCTCAATATCCACCACGATTTTTGCGGTTTTTGAGATTATTCCGAATCCATCCGAGCCTTTAGGGAGACCATTTGCAACCAAATTTATCGCCTCTGTTGTACCTCTAGAAAATATGACAGTGTACGAATTGTCCGCCTTGACTAGCTTCAAAAGTAGTTTTCTAACCTCATCTACCTCTGTTTCAGCCTGAACACTTTTTTTATACAGCCCTCTTAGTGGGTTTGCGTTAATTTGTTTATAAAAATCACTCTCCGCCTGAACTGCTCGAGCGATCTTCGTCATAGTAGCGGCATTATCTAAATATACCTCTTTCATCCCGTCCCCTCCATCTCCATCTTAATAAGATTATTCATTTCCATTGCATATTCAACTGGTAGCTCCTTACTAATTTCCGCCGTAAAGCCTCTAACTAACATTCCTCGAGCCTTCTCCTCTGAAATACCCCTAGACATCAGATAAAATAGCGCTTCTTCTGAGATTTTTCCGACTGAGGCCTCGTGAGCAACTTCCGCTCCGAGCGTCTTAACTTTCACTTCAGGAATTGCGTTTGAGGTCGACTGATCGTCAAGGATAAGCGATTTACAGTTCGTGAAGCTCTTTACGTCAGACAGGTTCTTGGCGACGTAAGCCAAAGTGCGCGTCATAGACACGCCACCGTCTTTCACGATTGATTTAATATTGATTGTTGAATAAGTATTTGAGGCTAAATGTATAACTTTTGCTCCGGTATCGAGTACTTGGTTTTTTGAAGCTAAGGATACGCCAGTATACTCGCATTTTGCCCCTGTTTCTTTCAAAATTGTAGTCGGATAAAGCATTGATACTTTCGAGCCAAAGTTCCCTGTTACCCACTCGATTTCGCCGCCTTCAAGAACTAGGGCCCTTTTTGTGTTCAAGTTGTACATATTTTTTGACCAACTTTCAACCGTTGAGAATTTCATACGAGCATTTTTATTAACATAGACTTCGACACAGCCTGCGTGCAGGTTCGCGACATTATATTTCGGCGCCGAGCAACCCTCGATAAAATGGAGGCTCGCACCCTCGTCAACAATAATTAGGGTATGCTCGAACTGCCCCGCGCCAGGAGCGTTTAAGCGATAATAACTTTGAAGCGGAAACTCCACCTCTGTATTTTTGGGGACATAAATAAAGGAGCCTCCGGAAAAAACAGCGGCGTGGAGAGCGTTAAATTTATGGTCTTCTGGCGGGACTAGCTTCAGAAAATATTTCTTAGCTAGTTTCGAATATTTAGGATCCGAGAGAGCTTCTTCTATCGGCAGATATATTACCCCTGTTTTTTCGACTGCTTTTTTCAGATTATGATAGACTATTTCAGAATCATATTGCGCTCCGACCCCTGCAAGTTTTTCTTTTTCCGCTTCCGGGATACCGAGAGAGTCAAAAGTTCGACGAATATCCTCTGGAACTTCGCTCCAATCCGATACCATCTCTGTTTTTGGGCGAACGTAGGTTTCAATTTCCGACAGATTTAGCTCGCTTAAATCTGGCGCCCAAGCTGGCATTTTTTGACTATTCCAGGCTTTTAGCCCTCTTAATCTTAAATCTAATACCCAGTTTGGCTCTTTTTTCGCTTCTGAGAGGCTTCTGACGAGCTTTTCATTTAAACCCTTCATACACACCCCCTAGAATCTGAAACTTCGTTTAGAATCGCCCTAATTCCCTGTTTTTCAACGCGTTTAACTAGCCCGGAATCTCCAGACATAAAAATATGGCCTTTTTCAAGTAGAATTGACTGGGAGATTTCCAGATGACGCAAAACCCTTAAATTATGCGAAATAATAAGATAAGAGCAGCCAGTTTCTTGCTGATATTCCGCTAAAATTTTCGAGATTTCATCGCTAGAATCTAAATCTAATCCGGAGTCTAACTCGTCTAACATTAGAAGTCTAGGTTTTAGGGCGAGAGCTTGAATCAGCTCATTTTTCTTCTTTTCGCCTCCAGAGAACCCAACATTCGCCTCTCTCTCAAAAAACCAGATATTTTCGCCTAATCTTTGAGCGGTATTAGTAAATTTTTCCCTGACCTTATCGATTGGAACAAATCCACCTTTTTTCTCTTCTAGACTGGAACGGATAATTTCAGTTGTTGAAATACCTGGAGTTTCAACGGGATTTTGAAAAGTCATAAATAGACCTTTTTGAACCCGCTGATCTGTTGAGAGTTTTAACAAATCTGCGCCTTCTAATTTAACTTTTCCAGATACGTTAAATCTAGGATCGCCCATTAGGCTAGAAACAATAGTCGATTTGCCGGCTCCGTTTCGCCCGAGTAAAACGACGGTTTCCCCCTCAGAGATTGAAAAATCCACTCCCGACAAAATCCTTTTTTCGGCTCCCCCGGCCGGACTCGAACCGCAAGGAGAAGCTAGGTGTTTTATCGAGACCTCTAAATTCTGAACCGTTAAAATCTCTTTTTTCAAAAAACTCCTTTTTTATATTTTAACACTTACTAACTGTCTAAAAAAGCATAACCAACTCAACAAAAAACCTCCGCGCGTTTCAGCCCAGAGGTTTCCACTAAAACTAGACTAAAGTCCGAACATCTATTTCCTCTCCGTCGACGATGAACTTAAAATCCGGAAGATGCAAGAAATCATTAGTGATTTTCATCGGAATTATAACCGCCTTGCTCCAAACTTTCAGCTTCGAAATGTCGAAATTTCCGCTCGTATAATACCTGAGTTCCGCTCCGGTCGGATCAAATAACTTACCCACGATATCATATTCAACTTTCTCGACTTTCGTTAATTCAGCGATAATCGCATCCGTAATTCTTAACATCCTGTGCTTTGTGATATCCATCTTATCCCCGAGCAAGAGCGCCGCATCAAGCATATTTCGCGTTTCATGCCCTTTTGAGTGATTCCAAATAGCATGGCAGATTTGATTAATGTCTTGCTCGTCCAGATCGATGTTTTTCGAAGTCAGATACTTCCGCGACATCTCCGATGAACGAGTTGAATGATTATAGCTTGTTTCTGAAAGCCCGACATCATGCAACATTGCAGCAATTTTTAGAAGTAAATCTAATCTCTGAATCTCGTTATTACTAAGAAGTCCAAAACCGACACATTGTTCCAGGAAGTCGATACCGTATGCGGTCACTCTGTTGATATGTCCCCAAGCATGATCGGCTCCGAATTTTGGATCAGGATGATCCCTCTGCCGCCGCTCAACCTGATCAATCCACCTCTTAGGAATTGTAGATACATTTACGCCCTGCATTGTATCAAGCGCTTTTTGCAATCTTTCCAGAACAAATGGACACCAGTCCGGAATTGTCTTTTCATTGACGCGCATTCCAGGATGCTTCAAATCATAAACACAAAACCAGTCTGCCAGCTCCTCTTTTTGTCGAACAAACGGACAGTCTTCGCATTTTCGGATTTCCAAATTGATTTTCGCAACATTCTGTCTCATAGTCCTACCCCCTTCTAGTGAAAATTTAATGTGCTTTTACTAGGTTATATTATAACCACCTACCAGAGATTATAACATTTTTTGTATCACTCTCAAAGCATAAGCATAATGCTAGGGTATTCTCAATTATATCATATATGATATAATTTATTTTTATTACTTATTATAATAAAGCTACTTTTTTCTAGAAATCTCTTGAAAAAAACTTATTTTCGGGGTATAATGGAAGAAGTTAATCCCGGGTAGCTCAATGGTGGAGCAAGAAGCTGTTAACTTCGAGGTTGCCGGTTCGAGCCCGGCCCCGGGAGCCACGAATAAAAATATGGCCTAAAGGTCATTTTTTTATTCGTTTTAGCAAAAGCCTAGCCCGGTCCTTATCCAAAGATAACCCTAAATAAACCGAGAGAGATAAGGAGCATAATCACTCCAGCAGTAACTACCCCAGAAATAATAGCCACCATTGATTTCTTAAAGTCGAGATTTAAAATACTGGCCGCCAGCGTTCCTGTCCAAGCACCCGTTCCAGGAAACGGAATTGCTACAAAGAGATAAAGTGCGACATAAAGCCCGCTATGAACCTTCTCAAGCAACTTGTTCCCTGCTTTTTCGCCTTTTTTCAGAAAAAATTTTCCGGCTTTTCTTAAAGGTTTCCAAGAACTTTTAGCCATCCATTCTAAAATTCTGCGTGCAAAGAAGTAAATAAACGGAACCGGAATAATATTCCCAATAATTGCGATTAGAAGGACTGCCCATTCTGGCAAATCTATCCCCATCGCAATCGCGATCGGAATCGCCCCACGTAGCTCAATGAGCGGAACCATCGAGACTAAGAGAACCAACAAAATCTTTAGAAACATAGTTTCATTATATTATAAAAAACCTTAAAAAACAAAGCCTTTTCTTCCCTGTTAAAATATGTTATACTAGAAAAAAGGAGTTTCATGAAAACTTATATTACTACTGCTATTCCTTATGTTAATGGTGTCCCTCACCTCGGTCATGCTGAGGATTATTTGTTGGCTGATATTTTTGCAAAATACAGAAGGATGCAGGGTGATGAGGTGCGTTTTCAGGCTGGAACAGACGAACATGGTAATAAAATCGAAAAAAAGGCTGAGGAGCTTGGGATTGAGGTTAAATCCTATGTCGACGAAAACTCACAAAAATTTAAAGATTTTATTGCTAAGCTGGGAGTAGAATATACCGATTTTATCCGTACGACTGACGATAACCATATTAAAAATGTCCAGAAAATCTGGGAAAAATTAAGTCCACATATCTATCAGAATACCTATAAAGGCTGGTATTGTTCTGGCTGTGAACGTTTTATTACGGATACGGAATATAAAGATAATAATGGCGTTTGTCCTGACCATCAAAAACCTTACGAAAAACTTGAAGAGACGAATTATTACTATCGTGTTTCTGATTTTAAAGACGAAATTCGTGAAAAAATTGAAAGTGATGAGCTAAAAATTGTTCCAGAATTTCGCAAAAATGAGATTCTAAAACTTTTAGCTGACTCTCCTGATGTTTCTATTTCCCGTCCGACTGAACATTTAAAGTGGGGCGTGCCAGTTCCTGGAGATGAAAACCAGGTAATGTACGTCTGGATGGATGCGCTTTCTAACTATATTACCGTTCTCGGTTATCCTGAAAAAGATATTTCTGATTTTTGGCCGGCAAGCGTACAGATTGTTGGAAAAGACATTTTAAGATTCCACGCTATTCTCTGGCCAGCGATTTTGCTTGGATTAGGTCTTCCCCTTCCAAAAGTATTATTATGTCATGGTTTCATTTTAAGTAACGGGCAAAAAATGAGTAAATCGATTGGAAATGTGGTCGATCCGCTCGAAGTTCTCGAAAAACACGGATTAGACGCTTTTCGTTATTTCTTCTCGCGCCATATCGACACTTTTGCCGATTCCGATTTTACTTGGGAAAAATATGAAGATGCTTATAATAATGAACTGGCGAACGACTACGGAAATCTCGTTCAGCGCCTTGCTACACTCTGTAAGAAAAACGGTGTAGATAAAGCATATCTTAAAAATTACAACCCAAAAGCCTATGAGAAAAAACCTCTAAATGCCTATTTCTGCGAAAAGATGGATAGTTTCAAGTTTAGCGACGGAATTGACTTTGCTTGGGAAGAAATTTCCGAAATTAACAAAGACCTTGAAGAAACAAAGCCTTGGTCGCTCGCTAAAGAAGATAAAGAAGCGGCGAAGCGCGTTCTCGGAAATCTCGTTGAAAAATTACTCGAGAAAAATGAGATGTTAAAGCCGTTTCTCCCTGCCGCCGAAAAAGTCGAAGAAATCTTTAAGAGCGATATAATCGAACCTCCGAAGTCTCCTCTCTTCCCGAAAGAATTTAAGAAATAAAAACTATTTTTAAAATTCTTGACTGTTGGAAGATAATACGTTATCATAAAATTAATCGGAGGAGTCATGCCCTTCCGACCTCACTCTCGTAGTGATAGCGCTATGTATGGCAACATACATGAGATGAAGCTAAAAGCGACGAATCTCAATCTCCTGTTAGAGTGGTGAAGTTTTAATAAGACTTCGCTAACAGGTTTATAGATGAAAGTGTTCGCAAAAAAGCGTTCACTTTTTTCTTGTTTTATAATACCTCTTCGGCCTTATTCTAGTCATCTTATAGATAATGTTATCAAAAATCTCCGGCTTTAATCTTCCTATTTCTCGATTAATTCTTTTTACGGAAAAAACACGAATCTGTTTTAGTAATGCATAGGTTATTTCATCTTCCACCATGGCAATTTCAGTGTATTTCTCATTACGCTGTGGAGTAGTCGTAAAAGGAATTCCTAAAAATTCTTTTTTATTATTATCATCTGCATAATAAGCAAGCACCGGTCGAGTAAAAACTGGTCCCTTGCCATCTTCTTCCGTTCCTACGTTTACGCCAACACTTACCCAATATAAATACCCTTCCTTCGCAACAATCCTAGGTGAATTGTCGTTCAGCATCTTTTTAATTTCGTTCCATTGATTAAATTTCTTCATTTTTAATTTTATATTCTAATTTTTAGCTTTTAACATTTTCTCATACGAGTATTATACTGACCGGCTAAAGTAAACTCAAGCATAACCATTAAAAAACTCCCCCGTCAGGAGGAGTTCTTCTATATTAGGCAATCGTGAGAGAGATTTTTCTACCTTCTTTATCAATATCTAGAACGGTAAAATCTTTACGCTCGTTAAGAGTAAAGACCTTCTCTGGATCGACATCATTACCTTCGCCGAGTTCCGAAACGTGAACAAGAGCTTCAACCGCTGGCGAAATCTGAACGAATGCACCAAACGGAGTAATACGAGTAACAGTTCCCTCGACTTTAGCGCCTTTCTTGAGTTTTTCAACTTCAGAAAGCCATGGATCCTCAGTTAACTGTTTCATCGAAAGGCTTAAACGCTCCTTGTCGATAGCGATAATCTTTGCTTCGATTTCATCGCCAACTTTAACGTAATCAGATGGGTTATTAACGCGTTCCCAAGAAATTTCAGAAATGTGAATTAAACCTTCGATTCCGTCAACATTAACAAATACGCCGAAGTCGACAACGCCGGTAACCATACCTTTAACTGTGTCGCCAACAGAGAGCTCTGCAAATCTAGCTGCAAGACCGTCTTTAACCGCCTCTTTCTCAGAGAAGATTAATTTGTTGTCTTTCTTATTTGCATCTAGAATACGGACTTTAATCTGTTTTCCGACGAGAGAGTTAAGACGCTGTAAGATTTCGTCCTTATCAGCAGAACCGACACGAGGATAATGTTCAGCAGAAAGCTGAGAAACTGGTAAGAATCCACGGATTCCTTCGTACTCAACGAGAAGTCCGCCACGGTTCGCGTCACAAGGAGTAACCTCGACGATTTCTTCTGCTTCAAGTTTAGTCTGGATTTCATCCCAGCCTTTATCCTTGACTGCTTTTCTAAGAGAAAGTAAGACATAGCCGTCTTCCATCTCTGCATCGATAACGGAAGCGGTAACTTCCTGTCCGACTTCAAGATTTCGAGCATAAGAAGCTTCACGACGAGGAACAAGTCCGACGCCTTTAGCTCCAAGATCGATTAAGATTTCGTGTTTCTTAACAGATAACACTACGCCATCAACAGTATCGCCCGTGACAGCCTGTTTAATAGATTCGCCCTCGGAAGCGAGGAGTTCATCAAATTTTGACATTAATTTTTTCCTTCCTTCAGGCTCGTTCAAGAAAAGAAAACTCCCTTGAAATTCTCAAAGAATCCCATCCGTTCAAGCGACTCGCAGTTTAGTTTTCTTCTCTTGAACGAACCCGAATATTATTACAATTTTATCAAATTTTCCTCAAAAAGTAAAGAGGTGGTATAATAAAACTATGTATATCGCGATTGATATTGGAGGTACGAAGACTTTGCTCGCTCTATTCTCGAAGAATGGGCGGCTTAAAAAACGTCTAAAAATGAAAAGTTGGCAGGAGCCAGAAAAATGGACTCAGGAACTTAGCCGAAATCTCTCGCGAATTCTTCCCTTTCGTAAGAAATCAATTAAAGCTATTACGATTTCCTATCCTGGTGTACTTGAGAATAATACCCCTGGTCGGGCGGTAAATCTGCCGCTCTGGGACGGTCCAGAAATCGCTAAAAATATCCGAAATCTCTTTAATTTTAAGGGAGTAGTGGCGCCGATCTTCTATAAAAATGATGCGGATCTCGGTGCGCTTTATGAATGTTTTAATTATACCGGTAAAACACTTTATTTAACCTTTGGAACAGGGATTGGCGGCGGGATTGTTAGAGACGGACACCTGGCGCGCGAATCGGCGGATTTTGAACCTGGCCATATTAAGAAGACTTATCAGAGAAAACGTCATGATTGGGAAAAAATCGCGAGCTCGAAGGCAATTCGAGCAGCTAATAATGACCTAGACGTAAGAAAAATTAGCGAAGAGAAAGCCTTAAACGATATTGCCTGCCGTTTTTCGATCGGGCTATCCGATTTAATTCGTGAATATCAGCCGAAACAGATTGTATTATCTGGGCCGGTAATTGAGGTCTTCCCTGGTTTTAAAGATACTCTAATTAAGTTATTAGAGGAGAATCTTAAAACCGAAGTTCCGCCGATTTATCCCGCAAAGCGTCCGCAAGAATCGGTAATTTATGGAGCTTATCTTTATGGTAAGTCCAAAAACTCTTAATTCTAGCGTTTTAGAGAACCTCGCCTTACCTAAAAATACTTATGCTTTTTTGTCCGAGTTAATCTCTGAATTTCCTCAATTTAAGTTCACTTTGAGTAATCGTTTTAAATGGAAATATCCAAAATCTATTTATATTGACGTTAAAACGCCTATACCCCCGCTATATTTTAGCCTTCAGACGCTCCACGAGCTCGGACACGCCCTATCTAACCATAAAGACTATCAGACAGACATTAAACGTTTAAAAATGGAATCTGAGGCCTGGGAGCGCGCTAGAGGGCTAATTTTAAGCCATCCAAACTGGAAAACTGACTACGGGATTTTTTATGATGAAGAGTTTGCGGAATCGGCGCTCGACTCTTATCGCGACTGGCTCCATAATCGTTCAAAATGCAAAACCTGTGGTCTTACCTGTTTTCAGAGAAAAAACGGAGACTGGGTCTGTCCAAGCTGCGATTTATTATAATTAAAAGGACTACTAAAGTTTATTTTAGTTAGTCGTATATTTAGACGGCAGAGGTGCTCTTGCATGAAAACGCAAGGTTTAAATATATTACTCTACGGAGAAAATATAGCAGTAAAGCCCCCTCTTTTCAGCCTTCACCCAGTTGTTTCTTCTTTAAAGGTTGTCCAGTCTCTATCAGTCAAGTTCTCTGTTTGTAGCTTGCGCGAGTTAGGTCGTAGCTGCTTTAGTCTTTCCTGTGGTCGTCGGATTCTCTCCGGCAACTACAATTACGGCAATGGTGCTATGAACAATCAGGGTTCGAACGGCCACTTCTGGTCGTCGTCAGCCTACTCGTCGGCTACGAACGCGTACAACTTGAACTTCAATAGCAGCGCTATCAACCCCCAGAACAACAACAATAAGGGCCACGGCTTCTCCGTCCGTTGCGTAGCGCGCTAGCGCTATTCCGGAGTTCTTGCCGCCGTCTGAATCGTTTTTATCGGAGTCGCTAGAAAAAAGCAGGAATATACTTCTAGCGACTACTATGTTAGTACGGCTAGAACCTACCTGGCCCGAATTTTCTTCTTGACTCAACTAGATTATCGACTGTATCTGTATATTCCCACCCAACTTTATTAAAGGTTTTCTGAATTATCTTATAAGAATCGCGATGTTTCATAAGCCCTAAAAATGAAATAATTACTTCTTTATCGACTAAATCCATCATATAGAGCCGAGTGGCGTTTCGGAAATTTTTAACTACCCGAAGCGACGGCATAACGCAATGTGGACGGATATTGGCTCCGATAAAATTTACCCCTTTATAGATAGATTGAGCATAATGTTTATTTGGGTGAAGGGTTAAGCCGAGAGTTCTTAAAAATAGTTTAATCTTTTTAGAATCTTCTTTTAACTTCGGAATATCTTTTTCTAGGACTAAGATGTAAAAATCATCAACATAGCGACCATAATATTTATACCCCAAATCTATCGTAATATAGCGATCAAGAAAATCGAGATAGACATTCGACAAGAGCTGAGAGGTTAAGTTTCCGATAACAATTCCCTGTCCTTTAGGTTGATTAAAAAGGCTCTTGTTCGACGGTAGGACTCTTGGATTCCAGTTACAAATATTCCCTCTTTTACGCGCTTTTCTGGTCGGGTCGTCCATAATAATCTGATACCACAGAAAATCGCAGGTTTTTCCAACGTAGCTTTCTTTTGGAAACTGTCGCGCTAACCCCCAACATACCGTTTCATAGAGCCTTTTTCTCGGGAGAGACATAAAAAACGACTGAATATCAAACTTAAAAATCCAGGCTTCCTCGGTATAATTTTTTGTAATTCTACGTTCATTTTTTACTAGCCTTTCTACCGCCATCAGCGTCCCCTTATTCTTACGACAAGAGTAAGAATCATAGTTCAAGCGTCGATTCCACCACTCAGCGCAATTATCAAAAAGATAATGATGAACGACACGATCTCGAAACGGTGCAGCAAAAATCTCTCTTGTAACTGGCTTAAAAGTTACAAAAGCCATACTGCGGCTCGGTTTATAAGTTCTGTCGATAATCGACTGATAGAGGTTAAACAGGTTAGGAACGAGATTAACCTCGAAGGCGGCTTCGTCAAAAGTCTTCTGTTTATGTTTTCTTGCTTCAAAAAATGCCACGATAAGCCTCGTCATGAGCTCCAACTCATTTCTATTCATGCCTGGAACCTCTTTGTCGATACTGGCTTTCTCGAGCCTCTCAGGGCCTACAAACGGCGTTTCTAGGTTAGCTTCCCATCCATCCGCAGAAAAATCTATCATTTTGCCCGTTTTTCCGAGATTGAGCGTTCTAAAATACCGTAAGCGTAAATTAGCCTCGCTGCATCTTCCATTGCAATCACTTTGCTATTATAAAGCTGTCCTAGCATAGCTGAAATAACAGTTAAATCTCTTTTAGTAACCTTATACCAATCTTCCGTACTCATCATTGAATTTACCATAAGGGTAAAATTACAGTTTATTTCGGTAATTTTTCGATGAATCATATCAAGAAGCTGGATTGAACCCCTGTCTTTTGGCTTTTTATAGACTAAAACTAAAAGCTGATAAAAATTTTTAATGTTATAAAAAACGTCTGGATAGGCCTTTTTAACCTTTAAAATTTCATTAATTTTCTCTATATCGTCTAGATATTTTTGCCTAATATTATTTAATTCTGTTTCTGTTATCGGATTTTTCAGTCTATAGGCACGGATAAAATCTGGGTTTGGGGAGTCTTTTGTCGAAAGTTTTGCCCCTTCTACTCTAAGCAGTCCTTCTAATTTATCGAGCCCCTTAAAAGAGAGGCTTCCTTCCCTGAAAGGATGATAATCTCGATCCATGTGGATTTTAAGAGAGAGATTATGTTTTTTGCCGTAGATTTCTGCAACAGTAATCGCTGAATAACCGAACAGCTTCCAAAAGTCATTAGTAGATTTTAGAACATAAACATGGTCGAAGTTTCCTCGTTCAAGCTTAAACATTAGCTCTTTATTCTCTTTATAAGCCTTAGCAAAAGCATTTCCTTCTTCAGTTTTCTTTTTATTGTCTTCTTTACTAGTCATATTTATCCTTTTATCGCGAGTGGCGCTAAAGCGCCACCTTACAGGAACGCGCCGTTTGTTGAACGGCGCGTAGATTCAGACGGCGGCAAGAACTCCGGAATAGCGCTAGCGCGCTACGCAACGGACGGAGAAGCCGTAGCCCTTAGAGCTGTAGTTCTGGGGGTTGATAGCGCTGCTACTGAAGTACAAGTAGTACGCGTACGTAGCCGACGAGTAGGCTGACGACGACCAGAAGAAACCGTACGAACCCTGATAGTCCATAGCACCATTGCCGTAATAGTAGTCGCCGGAGAGAATGAAGTTAAGCGGAGCAGCCCTCAAAGCAGTAGAACCGTCGGTACTAGATGGAATATTATATTTTGTCGTAATTAAGTTACTGTAGCTGTCGGAACCTGTATTTGCTGGTAATTTCCAACCTTTCGGACAAATCGAGTCATTCACGGTTGAGCCGGCCAGCGAGCTAGTACCCGATCCAGCCGTCGCTGCATACCAGTTGTAGTAGTTACCGGCCGACTCCCACAGATTTAGATCACCAGAACCCGAAGGTGCCGAGGACTTCGTAGTTCCTCCTTGATAATAAGATTCTGATGACTGTGGATGATAAGAGCGTGCGCCCTCGGTTCCGGTCTGAGTCCAAGTTGTACCGGTCGTAGTTTGGGTAGTATTTTCAGGAGTGAAAGATGTCTTCGTGTTAAGATCAGTCTTTGCGTTAGTTAAAGTTGTTCCTGTTGAAAGATCGAGAGCTAGGTTCTGAGACATCCAACAGTTTCCGTCGGCTAACTTCGAGACTAGGTATCTCTTATTATCACGAGTATCCGTTAAGACGGTACGCGGAACTTTCGAGGTGTCGGAAGAATTAGAAGTGATGATTTCGGTAGCTGATGCGAGCGGAGTTGTTGTCGCGTCACAGACTGCGCTAGTCATCTCTTGCATAGTTGTAATATCGAAGATAGTTTGTGTCGAAGGATGCGCGGTCGCGGTAAAGAGGACTACTTTAGAATAGGTTCCGAATTCAAGGTTATTCGCCGCTTTTGCGCCAAAATAGACGGTCGTTGTATTATTCGAGCTAGAAACTGCCTCGTTTACTTCCCTGATTGTCGCAGGATTAGAGAGAACTGGGATTTTAGAGAAAGCAGAATCGTCAAGAGAGTAGCCCCAGGTATTTTTCTCCATTGTGTCTGAAGTTACTGTTCCAGAGAAGTTAGAGGTAATTTTTGTAGATGCGGTTGTATGAGTCATATCTGTTGACTCATCTTCTGAAGACATATAAAGTGTATAGCCAGCGTTACTGTTTGTATTAACGATAACATCCATATCGTTTTCGCCAAAATATCCGGCCGCGTTCGGCGTAATGTCGATATCTAGCGTCGAAGGAACCGTAATCGAAACGACTGGATTAACCTGAACCGAAACGTGCGTCGTGTCCGAATCTTCGTCGCTATCGGCGTGAGTTTTAATTATTGGTGAATAAAAATACATCGCGAGAAAACCCACGACTGCAAAAGCACCAAAAACTCCGAGCGTGCTAAGAACTCTTAAATTCGCCCCCCCCCCCCAGCGTTATTTTTCTTGTGGAAAATACTTTCCGTAGCTGTTATTTTTTTCATTTTTAACCTCTTTTTATTAAAACTCGGTCAGGATTAACTCTCTTTAGCTGAACTTTTCTCGCTTAAGATCCAAGCTCTTTCAGAGATTTTCCCTTTTAGAGTTTTAATATTTAATAATACCTCTCTTTTTAAGACTAGTTGTTTTTATTTTAGCACAAGCTTTTTCGCGTAGCAAGACTTTTTTGAATTTTTATTTTTAGTCTAGGGGTCTTAGGCTAGCGTTTCTAGTTTAGGGCTTATAGCTTAGGGCGGATTTTATCTGTTATCGCCTGAGCCGTGAAGTTTATTACGGTTATATCTTGATTCTAATTTGTCGATATTCATTTTTGCAACTTCAGATAGCGGAACTTCTAAATATTCCGCAATCATCGCGATATACCAGAGGACATCGCCGAGTTCCTTAACGATCTCTTCCCTAGAGGCCTTCGAGATAACTCCGCCCTTGTCGCGAATAATCTTCTTAAACTTATCCGCCGCTTCCCCGGCTTCCCCTGGAAGCCCTAAAACTTTCTCAATTAGGCCGCTTTCAGTCGCGAGCATAATGCCATCTTTACTATATTTCATCAGCCCGTCCTGATATCCGATGAATGTATCATATTTTAACGCCGCTGTCTGATAATCATCTAAGCTAGAAAGTCTTGCAGATTTCGAGCGTTTTCTCATATTACCTCCATTTTGACTCTATTTTAACATAAAAGTTTTGTTCGGTAAACTGTTCGGAGGGTTGTTTGTAGGGCTGTTCGGGAATTTATAGCCTTAAGAGGTATTGACAAAACTCAAGCGGTATGATATAATTTAAGCATTAACCTGTTATTTTAATAATAGGGTGGGCAGAAAAGGATTTAAATGTCTGGAACTAAGGCAGGCGGTATTAAAGCCGCACAGACCAATAAGGCAAAATACGGTCGTGAATTCTATTCTCGTATCGGACAAAAAGGTGGTAAACTTGGTCATACTGGCGGTTTCGCTGCAAACCCTACTCTTGCTAAATTAGCTGGTGCTAAGGGTGGTCGTCTTTCAAAGCGCGGCCCAGCAAAAAAGACCATCGCTTAAATTTAAATATCCCCTGACGTTGAGAGTGAGGGGATATTTTTATGCTTGATTTTTTTGAGAGTTTAAGGTACAATAAGAAAAGTAGTTTAACATTTTGTTTATGGGGCAATAGCTCAGCTGATTAGAGCGCCGCCTTTGCAAGGCGGAGGTCCAGGGTTTGAATCCCTGTTGCTCCACCATTTGGGGATATAGCTCAGCTGGTTAGAGCGCTATACTGATAATGTAGAGGTCTGTGGTTCAAGTCCACATATCCCCACCACGCTATACGAGTCGGCATTTAGCCGATTTTTTAGTGGTTTTAACCTAGCTGATATTATATTATGAAAAAAGAGGCCTTGGTTCCGCTATGCAGCAGTGCTGTACCTCTAATACCTATATTATATCAAACTAATTACCTAACCGTCAATACTAAAAAAAGAATATCAAAAGAACGTTAAAATATTCTTACTTTTTGTAATTAGCATTACTCTATATCCCCTGCCTAGTTTTTCAGCACGTCGTTTTACTACGCCTATACACTTTTCATCTGGTAACTTAATCCGCTGAAGATCAATAATAATATTGTTAGATTGTTTAAGCGCTAGTCTCATATTATTTTCAATGGTGCGACTACTGCTGCCGATAGGAGATTTTATTTCCCACTCCAAGCCTCTAAACCTAATATCGGGCATAGTGCGGTTATTGGCAGCAGGAATAAAGATTACATCGTCGCCGGTCCAAGATAATATAGTCGCCACGTTAAACTCGTGTGGTTGAACCAGAGCATTCTTTGGCACCGTAATGTGCCCAACCTTGTTTTTTCTTTTCTCCATTATTCTATTTTACCACTCTACCCCTAAAAAATAAAATTGCCCTCAAAATCGATTTTTATTTTTTATTTATTGTGATATAATGTGCTTATGGATTGGAATTTTAGTTTCGGCTGGATGTTTCTAGGTTTAGTCATTACAGCCGCTTCTGGTGCCGTTGTCGCAAATTATCAAAAAATCTCGGATCATATGCTTTCGGGCGTCTCTTCTTATGATCGAGTTAAATTCTGGGGGATGATTGGCGTGGCGATTGGACTTGCAGTAATGGCAAATCTTCACACTTTAATACTAACAGCTTTTGTAAATCTCGTTTTTAAGAGATAATATTTTGTCTTGCCCATTCATACATCGCGATTCCGCTTGCAACACCAACGTTAACGCTGCGAGTTGAGCCGAAACTCTCGATATATCTAACATCGTCTACCTTTTTTAGGATTTCGGGCGGGATTCCGTCACTCTCGCCACCGAAGATAAGCGTTGTTTTTGAATTGAATTTTTTCTCTCCTAGCGGCTTACACTCTGGGACATTATTTTCAATTGCTACCAGTTCCCCACCCTTCCATTTTTCTAAGAAATCGTCAAAGGTCGGCCAATAATAAATATCTAGATATTTATCTGTGCACATCGCTCCTCGACGATTATATTTTCTCCTTCCGATAATATGAACGGCTTTTGCATTAAAATTATTAGCATTACGAACAATTGTTCCAGCATTAAAATCATGAGAAACATTGACGATTGCAATTTCGAGCGCGTTTCTGTTCGAGTCCAAAAAGCGCTTAACGTCTTCATTAGACATACCTTTTAGGTCGTCCACTAGGTTTCTTGTATCTTCTTCCATTTAGAATTTTGTCGAATAATCTTGCCAGATGTTAAAATTATTTCCGATCCACTTCGCCGCGCAATAAATTAAAGCTGCCGCGCCTAAGGTCATTAAAAACATCGAAATAACGCCTATCGCGGTGTTTCGTTTTGCGTTTCCTCGAAGCAAAAAACCAAGTACAAGCAAGATAATTCCTGCGATTAAAATTATTGTATTTAAACTCATATTTTCATTGTATCATAAAATAAAGCAACCCTCTAGATAAAACTAGAGGGCTAAAAATAAACAAAAAAGTACATCATTTAAACTTTTATAGCCTCGTCAAATACTGAGATACAATGAAAGCGTGCCTTTAATTCCCTTCGGGATAATCAGCTTGAACGGAATCTCAATCATCTCTCCTGAGATAACGTTGACGTCCGGAGAAGATTCTTCATTAACGAATTTTTTATCTTCGTTATTTTTCTTCTTCGCCGGCTGTGGTTCAGATTCAAAAGCACGATCAGATTCTTCTTCCGGCACGGTCTTAATTCCCGTGACATTCTCCATGGGTTCAGCCGCGTCCGGCTCAACATCACTCGGCCTCTTCGACTCGGTCGGAATAACTTCGCCAGCTGCAACTTTCTGATCGAAACGTTCTTTCGCTGCGTCACGGGCCTCCTTATCTTCCGCTGCTTTCGCCTTTGCCACATCTGCCGCCTTCTGAGCTCTCGGATTCGCGAATTTCACACCGAACTTCTTATCCCATTCGTACCAAGGTCCAATCTGCCGTTGCAGAGTATTGTATGAAGGAAGGTTCGGATCCTCGCGAATTTCGGTCTGTGTCAAAATATGCCTAACCTGACGACAAGCTGCTCCGAATAACTCCTCACATTCTTCCGGCGTGTAACGTTTCCCTTTTCTGATTTCTTCACGCATATTCATCTTACTTGCCTCCTCATTTTTCGGCTCGTTTATAGGTGCATGTTCTTCAGCCTTGTCTTCTGGCTCAGTTTTAGACATTGCCGCCAATTCTGAAGCTGCTTTTGTGATTTCTTCCTGCTTCTGACGCTCTCTTTCTTCCATTCTACGTTTCGCCTCCTCCTGTCGCTTCTGTTTTCTACGTTCATTGCTAGATATAAATTTCTGACCAGTTTTCTCAGTTGCCATTTTACGGATTTGCCATTCGCTAAGTTTTTTGGAAGTTCGAAGAATACTTACTTCCTCCTCTGAAATGTAGCGATTCTTTTTGATTTGTCTTTGCGACGGCATTATGCCGCCGTTTTCAATATACATATCGACAATCTCAGAAAGAACCGCTTTTTCCCGATCTTGACTTAGCTGCCGTGGTTGTTTCTTCGACATAGTTCCCACCTCCTAAACCATAAAAAGCAATGTACTTTTTCTTAACGTGCCTCACTTCCACACCAAGTAACTTTTCTTATCTTTATTATATCAAATTTTCCCCTGTTAGTCCAATGAGTAGATTAGGCTCTAATGTCTTGAAGAGGTATTTGCAGTCCTATTGTATGCAAAAAACGCCCGTCTGGGCGTTTTTTGTTTTAACAATTCAGTTGTGCAATCTATAATTCATCGAGTTTTAAGCAAGCTTTGTCGTATCCCCGAAGGGCTAAATTGTGCTTCAAGCTTGATTTAAGCGCAATTACGACCGACCTAGCTACTTGCATCCTTGCGGATTCAAGCGCATCAAATCCTTCTCAAGAAAGGAGGTAATCCATCGACACGTTCTCGTACCGATGCCTTGTTACGACTTAACCCCAATCATCTCCCCCACCTTAGGCCGCCGAGGCGGACTTCGGGTGTTGGTGACTCTCATGGTTTG
>JAFVCN010000032.1 GCA_017479205.1 Candidatus Saccharimonadota bacterium | reverse complement strand
GCTTCGCTTCGCAAGCTTTCCCCAAAATTGACATCATGGTAAGACCTTGTCTTCGGGAAATCGTTTCGTGGTAATCTTGCTCGCTGACGCGATAAATCGCTTCGCTTCGCAAGCTTTCCACCGGAAAAGTAGCGAGTTATTTTATAACTCGCTAGAAGCGTAGCTTCTTAGAAGAACTTATTTTAGAAAAATAAAAAAAGTCTTTTTATTTTTCTAAAAAGACGTTCTTCTACTTTTCTCGGTGGTGGGCGATAGAGGAGTCGAACCTCTGACCTCGTCTACGTCAAAGACGCGCTCTAGCCAACTGAGCTAACCGCCCTTATCCTTATATCTTCATTATATCACATTTATCGTTATTCTACAACGCTGTCAGAAGGTTTTTTATTGTTACTCTTAAGTAACCACCAAGTCACGATTGAACCGACGAAGTTCCCTGCTACAGCTAGGACTATCGACCAATCAAAAGATAATGCAGCGCCCATCGTAATAACATTTGCGATGCAATGTTGAAAGCCGGCAAAAATAAAAAGTGGAACTCCGATTAAAACTCCTAGAGGGCTCCCCTTGCGATAAACATAGACTGCTACGAACATAACTACGCCACAAAGAATCGCTTTGACTAAGAACGGAAAAGAAAATGCCCATGTCGAGATTTTACTCGAAGCGGTAGTTGCTAAATCTGGGTCCGAAAGTCCAAAAACTGCGCCGAGAAGATAGCCTGACATAAGATTAACAACTAGAATAATCAGTAAATCTCTAGCCTTAATATTATCCTCAAATAAGAATCCGCATTTTCCGGTAAATAAGTTTGCACCTAATACACAAACTCCGAGTAGCCCTAGCGCAAACAAAAATGGTCCGATCGGAGTTCCAATTTTAAGCAATACAAAGTTTCCTAATCCAATCAAAAGACTGGCTAGAATCGATTTTCTAACTAATTCTCCCATATACCCCTCCTATAAGCTCTTAATAAATTCAGTAAATAGCGGATGGACTGTTAGTGGCCTAGACTTAAATTCTGGGTGCGCTTGAGTTGCTACAAAGAATTTACAATCTGGAGCTTCGATAAACTCAACTAGCTTACCGTCTGGAGAAGCTCCAGAAACGACGATTCCGCCTTTTTCAATTTCCTTTAGGAATTTCTGATTAACTTCATAACGATGGCGATGGCGTTCTATAGTTTTAACGGTTCCATCTTTAGTATAAGTTCCCCACCAATCTTTAGTACCTGAAACTTTACCTGTTTTTAACTTATCAATTGCATTTCGATAAATTTCCGCTGTTTTAGATTTAGGCTTCAAGACCGCTGGATAATCTCCAAGTCGCATAGTTCCGCCAGTCGATTCCTTACCCTTCTGACCTTCCATGATATAGACTACATTTTCTCCATCTTTCGCGCCAAACTCCTCTGAGTTTGCGGAAGTTATTCCTGCTCGTCTCGCCGCCGCGACACAAGCCATCTGAAGCCCAAGACATAGTCCGAGATAAGGTTTATCATTTTCGAGAGCGTAAGTTGCGGCCGCGATTTTTCCTTCTGCGCCACGAGCGCCAAACCCGCCAGGAACAACAATGCCATCGACCGCTTCAAGCTGTTTTTTAGTGTCTTTATCGCCATCGCCGAGCTTCTCAGCATTTATCCATTCTATCTCGACATTAACTTCATTCCAGGCTCCAGAGGCTTTCAAGGCTTCTGTTACGCAGATATAAGTGTCTTCATTGCCGACGTATTTCGCAACCAGTCCGACTTTCACGGTCTTTTTATAATTTTTGGCTCTACGTTTTGAAAAATCTTCCCAGCGCGACATATCTGGCTCGCTATCATCATTTACAAAATTATTCAAAATATTTAATACACCAGATTTAAGAACGTTGAACGGAACGTCATAAACGCTCGCGATGTCTGGGAGATTTACCACTGCGTCATCCGCGATGCCAGCAAATCTTGCGATTTTTTCACAGATTTCACGCCCAGCTGGTTTCTCCGTACGGACGCAAACAATGTCTGGGATGATTCCGAAGCCGCGCAAATCTTTTAGAGCGTTCTGGGCTGGTTTTGTTTTTAGCTCTTTTGAAGTATTAATCCATGGGACGTAGACAACGTCAATGTATAGACAATTTTGCCTTCCAACTCTATTTGCAAACAATCTGATTGCTTCGAGGAATGATAGTCCCTCATAATCGCCAACCGTTCCACCGATCTCGACAATATGAATATCTGAATCAGCCGAAGCTTTTTCAATTTTTTCTTGTACTAAATTTGTAAAATGAGGAACTAGCTGGACGGTTTTTCCGTGAAATCCGCCTGCACGTTCTTTTTCGATAAGCTCTTTATTGATAGAGCCAGAGAGAGTAATAGAATATTTAGAGGTTTCAAAATCGAGAAATCTTTCGTAGTGTCCGAGGTCTAGATCGGTTTCAACGCCGTCGTGGGTTACATAACATTCGCCATGTTCAACTGGATTTAAAAGTCCAGCATCAACATTTAGATAAGGGTCGCATTTCTGCATCGTTACTCGATAACCTTTAGCTTTTAGAATTGCGCCCATTGAAGCGGCCGTAATTCCCTTTCCGACTCCGGATAAAACGCCTCCTGTTACGAAAATATATTTACATTTTTTATTTTTCTTATTATTAACCATTAGGGCTACCTCTCTCCTTTCGCCCACACTCTGATTAAATTAATATTACCTCTTTTGTTAATTCTATTTTAACACAACCAAAATGAAAATGGAAAAAATTATTTAGCTTCCCAGCCAAAAACGTGCAAAAATCTCTGAATTAGGTTTGGCTTTCGTGAAAAATCGGGGACGTTTAATTCTACTTTATAGGTATTATTATCGATTTTAATTTCTAGAGCGTTCACTAAAATTTCTGCCGAAATTGAAGCACTATGATAGTTAATTTCTGAAAAATCGCTCGTTGAAGTGATTGGGACTTTTCCAGTCCACCAACTCTCATAATATCCAACTTCTTCGCCACTAGAAACGAGTTTAACTGGCTTTAGAACCTCTTGCATATCTTCAACTACAGCTAAATTTCCGCTAAACGAACGCTCGCGAGTTGTTGAACCGAGTAGCGAGACAGTTATATATGATTCCCTTCTAAATATCCGGAAACGATACAATATCCGCTAGGCTCTCCGATATAGCCAGTTTTTACCCCGATAATTCCCGACTGCCCAAGCAACTTATTTGTATTAGGGATTTCTCCAGCTACTGGTACTATCGCAGTTTTAAACCCTACGATTTCCGCGAGAACTGGATTTTTCAAAACATAATAAGCAATTTTTGCTAAGTCTTCAGGAGTAGAAGTTGTACTCTCATCATAGCCACTAGCATCTTTAGTTCCAAGCGTTGTGTTAGAAACTCCTAATCGGGATAACATTTCCGTTGCATATTTCTGGTATTCTAGGATACTACCGAAAGCCCAAATCGCAAGACTATCTGCCATATTATTTGAAGATGCAAGCATAACAGAAACAAGAGCTTCTTTTTCTGAAATCTCTTCCCCTACTGCAACTTTTGTATTCGAGCCGTTATTTTTAATATACCAAGCGTATTTATCATACATCTCTTGAGTAATAGTGATAGTCTCGCCGTTTGAGCCTTTTTCAAACGGTTTTTTCTCCATTACGGCAAGCGCGAGAATCATCTTTGTGGTCGAGGCTGTAGGCTGGACTTTAGTGTCTGCTCCTGAAGCAACAACCCTCCCGTCTACCGCCGCTGCCCATTGGTTATTAGAGAGAGCGCTCCCGACTGAATTTAGAGAAACTCCGTCTGGTGTATCCCAAATCGTAATTAACTGGACATCTGCTTCCATAGTTATCATACGAAATGCAATAAATCCTAAAAATAAAATTAGAATCGCGGCAATAATTTTCAAGATTCGAGATTTACCACTGCAAGAACTTGGACTGTGTAAAAAATCTCTTTTAGTATGGCGAGGCGCCGCCTGACGAAAAGTCCTTCTTAAAGAAGTCTTAGCATTTTCCATTTTTTAGATCGCTCACTTTTTTAATAGATTTTAGATAGTGTTCTAGGCTGTCATATTTTCCGCCATTATATTTTCCTGTAGCGATTTCAGTTGCTGCTGTTACTCCAACATAGCGATAATGCCAAGTTTCAAATAGCCCCGTCGAGCCATTTGCATCAACATTAATCGGCTCGCTCATTGAGCTTCCCGCCCAAGCTTCCGGGAAACGATCAATGAAACCATATTTATATGAATTAGCCTTTAACCATTGCCACTCTTTATGATTTGAATAATGGTCAGTATTTAATTCTGTCCCATAAGTTGAATCGATTAAGTCACAAGTTAGACCGGTGTGATGATCGGAAGTTCCGGTTTTAGCACAGAGCCGTCCGCAGTTCGTTCCGACCTGTCTGAAGCACGAGCGAGTTTGCATGGTATGTCCAGAATTATATGATTCATACGCTTTTACCATTTCGTTTAGATGTTTTGCAGCTTCAGAGTCCATTAGATTATCGCCATTGCTCGATTTTGCCTCTGAAATTCCGTAGGTTTTAGAAACGGAGATTAGTTGAGTTTTTCGGTTTGCAATCCATGAAGTTGAGACTGTGAAATTCGGGTTAATCAACATTAAAGTTCCAAAATTAACTGTACAGTTTCCGCCACTAGCGGTTTTGGTAGTCGGAGTTTCGGTTTTAGTCTGTTTTTCCGCCTGCGCCTCAGCCTCAGCTTCAGCTTCGACTTGAGCTTTTTCTTCCTCTTCTTTTTTTCTAGCTTCTTCCGCAAGCCTTTCCTCTTCAAGACGCTGTTCTTCTGCGCGTTTTTCAGATTCTATTCTTTCTGCTTCTGCCTGCTTAATATTTTTAACAATAATAACTGTCGTTACACCAGTAATAAGAGCGAACACAAAAAGTATAATTAAGAGAAGCTTCTTATTTTTTAGAAGTTCAAGTTTTTTATTCTTCTTCTCTTTCTCGCTTTTTTTGCGATTTTTATTCTCTCTCAAATAAAACTCCTTTATATAAGTATAACATAAGCTTTTATGATAAAATAAAAACATGAATATTGATTTACAGACTTTTTATTTTTCGCTTATTACTATAGCTTTAATTATTGTGCTCGGTTTCTTTCTCGGTAAGAAGAAACTTATCAGCGAAGCTACAAATAAAGACCTTGTAAATCTCTTACTTTCTGTTTTTATGCCAGCTGCGCTTTTAAACGCATTTCCTGCGACATATTCCGAAGATTCAATTTCGCTTTTTTCACAAGGATTTATTGGCGGTTTTCTAACGATGATTGGGATGATTTTAGTTTCTCAAGTCGTCTTTTCAAAACACTTTTTTAAGGGAGAATTGCGCTTTGAGGCTAAGTTTGCTTTCATTTTTAATAACGCGACTTTTCTTGGTTATCCACTAATTTCAACTGCTTTTGGACAAACTGGAATTATTCCGTATTGCGGTTTTATCGTGGCGTTTAATCTTGCGCTCTTTTCTTATGGCGTCTGGCTTTTTGAGCGTAAAATATCTCTTAAATTTCTAAAAGATTTGATTTTAAACCCGAATATTTTAGCAGTTTTTATTGGGGCGGTTCTATTCCTCGCTCATGTTAGCTTGCCGAGCCCAGTATCTAATGCAGTTTCTTATGTTGCGGCGGCGACTACACCACTTAGCTTGATTTGTATTGGCTATATGCTTTCTAAAGCTGACTTTAGAGGCCTAACAAAACGTTGGCGTCTCGCTATTATCGCTGGACTTCAGCTGGTACTTGCTCCGACAACTACCTGGCTAATTACTTCCGCGCTACATTTCCCTGCTGAGGTAGTCTTAATTTGCACGCTTATTCAAGCGCTTCCAACCGCGACTTCGTTAGGCTTATTTGCTGAAAAATATGGCGGAAATCAAGTTGAATCTTCCGAGTTGGTTGTGATTTCAACCTTAATGTCCGCCGTAACTCTTCCGGTAGTAATTTTAATCTTGTTCGGTTAAATCGTCTTTGCTGAGCCTTAACTTTTTCGAGTATTTATAAAGACCTTGAATATGGTTTTCGAGAAAGTAATAATGTTTGACATAGAAAAATTCTAATACTGTTAAAATTGCGGTTAGGATATAGAGCGGAATTAGCTCAAGTTTTAGACCGTAGAAGCCGAAGCTAAAACCGAGCGCAGTCAAAAAGATAAACGCGATAAAGCCGAAGAAAAATGTTACAAGGAGGTGGATCAGCCTTTCGTGCTGAAAATTTGAGACCATTTCTTTATGGTATTCAGCTAATTTTACACGCTCAATCGGACCGATATGCCCGTTTGTTTTTTCCTTTATAAATTTTTCATAAGCTCTGATTCTATCTTCCATATTTTCATTATAACAAAAATCCGCCCTTTTCGAGCGGACTTTATTAATCGTTGTGTTTTCGCTTCTCGCTATGCTTATGGTTATTATTGCGATTTAATTTAGCGATAACAACTTTTTTACTTCGTTTAGACATATCCATATTTTAACATATCTTGCTTTTTTCTAAAAGCATAAGCTTCTGCTGGACTTTCTTAAAAATGGTATAATGATAAAAATGAAGCAAAAAAAATTAAGTAAGCCTTTAAAAATTACGCTTTTTATAGTTTTATTTATACTCATAGCCGGGATAACTATACTAATTTTCTTGTTTGCTATACCTAAAAACGACCAGAACGTGTCCGAAGAAAAAACTGAAGTTTCAGAAGAAACAGAAAAAGAACCTGAGCCAGAGAAATTTTCTACACTTTCTTTCGTGGGCGATGTTTCCCTGGCGGATAACTGGTATATTGCGCCGAAATACGATGAACGAGGCGGAATTTCCGGAGTACTTGGAGAAAAAGTTCTGAAGATAATGAAGGAGAGTGATTTTATGGTCGCAAATTCTGAATTTACGGTCAGTAATCGCGGCTCTGCTCTGAAAGGCAAAATGTATACGTTTCGAGCTAAGCCTGAACGTCTAAAAATCTATGACGAAATGGGAGTAGATTTAGTTTCGCTCGCAAATAACCATGTTTATGATTATGGCAAAGAGGCATTTTTAGATATGTTAGATGCTTTTACTGAATATAAAATTCCTCATATTGGAGCTGGACGGAATCTTGAGGAGGCGGCTACGCCATATATTACAAAAATTAATGGCTATAATTTTGCTTTTATTTCCGCTTCGCGGGCTGAGAAAAATGTTTATACACCTGGAGCAACTGAAAATACACCAGGAATCTTCTGGTGTTATGATCCAACAAATGTAATCAATAAAATTAAAGAACTGCGTGCGCGAGATGATATTGATTTTATTGTTCCGCTTATTCATTTTGGACGCGAAAATTCACACGACCTCGAAAAGGTTCAGGTAGAAAGCGCTAAAGCCTATATTGATGCAGGAGCTGATGTAATTGTAGGGCATCATGCACATGTGCTTCAAGGGGTAGAGTTTTACAACGGTAAACCGATTATTTATAATCTAGGTAATTTCCTTTTTAATCCTGAAACTATCGATACGGCACTCTTTCAGATTAAGTTATCTTCCAAGGGGACGATGGAGTATTATATGATTCCAGCGCTTCAGAAAAACTCAAGTACGGAGGTTCTCGAAGGTTCCGAAAAACAGCGCGTGATTGATGAGCTAAACTCTTGGAGCGTAAATGCGGCCATTGCTGAAGATGGTAAGATTGAAGAAAAATGGGTTGCTCTATAGAATTAAAGTTTGATATTTTCAAGCCACTTGCCTAGTTCAGCAATTCCCTCTTCTGTACGGGCTCTCATACCCGTCATATTAAAACCGCCGCCGATAATATTTGCATTCGGGAGTTCCGCTTTTAAATCCTCATACGTTCCAGCATTACCAGAGCCTTCATGAGTATTAAACGGAATTACGGTTTTTCCTGAAAAATCATGATTATCTAAAAAGCTATAGACGACCATCGGTAGATCGCCCCACCAGATAGGATAGCCTAAGAAAATCGTATCGTAATCTTTAATGTCAATTTCGCCATTATACTCTGGACGTGCATCTTGAGAGCGCTCTTCAGTTGCAACTTCCACTGCTTCCTGATAATCCTCTGGATAGGCTTTTTTCGGAACAATCCTGAACTCATCTGCTCCTGTCTGTCTTATAATTTCCTTTGCAAGTAACTCGGTATTTCCAGTTTCAATCGTTCCAACGTTATAATTTTCTCCTGTATGCGAGAAATAGACTACTAAAGCTTTACTCATTTTTTCTCCTTTTTTATATTATACCTTAAACTTTAAGAAATAATAAAAACATAATCTTTCGGATTGTGAACTTTACGTTAGGAGAGATATTAGATACTGCTAATCTTAAAAGATAAAATAGGCCCAGGACTTGCCTGAGCCTAAAGTAACACCATATTAAATTATTCATCCCAGCTTTCAACAATTTTTTTCACAATCGGATACATAACTAATCTCGAGAGGACAACTATACCTCCAACCACGATTGCTGTTCCTGCAGCTACAAATGAGTAGAAGTAGAGGTTTCCCCTGAGTTCGTCAAGCTTATCCGCTCGTTCCTGCTTTCTCCGCGCTTCTTCTGCGGAAATGTCATATTCATCTTCCTGGAAAAAATCTTCAAAGTACTCGTCTTTTAGTTTTTTCATTTACTCACCCTCCTGAGATTTTTGAAATAAGATTAATGTGCAACGTGTTACTTATGCTTTAATTATACCATATTTATGCATTTTTGTCCACTTGACTTATACGGCTTGTCTGATTTGATGTTGAAGTTTATCAACTATTTTTCATATTCTGGCTGCCATGCGGCATATTGTTTATTTCAGCTTCTTCTGGCGTAAATGTAAAAACGCCAAAATGTTATAATATAAGTAGTAAACAAGGACTTATTATGCCAAGACCACGCAACAAACAGGACTTATTAAAAGCCGGTGAAGAATATTACACTAAGCTAATCGAAATGGCTGATTCTATGAGTGAGAAAGAAATGAACACCGAATTCGATTTCTCCGGCGACTCATCGAAGAAAGAACGCCACTGGGGGCGAGATAAGAATCTTCGTGATATTTGGGTACATTTATACGAATGGCACCGAATGCTACTTGAATTTGTAGATACGAATCTGAATAAAGGCGGT
>JAFVCN010000031.1 GCA_017479205.1 Candidatus Saccharimonadota bacterium | reverse complement strand
CACTCTGAAAATAACGTTTTAAGGCGTTTCCTTCTACACCTGAGCCTAGAATAGCTATATTCATAAGAATATTGTATCACAGTTTAAAGAGTTTTTCGGCGCATTTCGCGGGTAAAGAACTTTACACGATCGTTTAGCTCAATCGTCAACTTCTTTTCGAGCTTAAACGCGATACCGCCAGTTTCTCCAGCTACTAATTCTGAAACTGCTAACTTCTCTTTTTGTACCGAATCAACCTGAACCTCGCCGATTAACTCTTTATTTCGATAAACACGGCCAAAGACGGTTAAATCGATTCCCGCTCCAGTTGGAGATGGGATTGTTGCGGCAACCTTACCAGTTAAGACTTCGCCACCAGCAATAATTGATGAGCGTTCAGTCCTAAATACGCCTTTAATCTTCATTTCTCCTACTTCATCTTCAACCACTTCAGCATCTAGGAGATTCTCCATCGAACTCTTTGCATCGTCTAGAAGTTCATAGATAACACGATAATTTTTAATAGCAACTCCATCTCTAGCGGCCATCTTCGAAATATTAGTTGGAACGGAAACGTTAAAACCATAGATAATCGTGTCGCCGCCAGCTGCCATATAGACATCATTTTCTGTAATATCGCCAACTCCAGTCGAAACGATATTTAAGGTTACTTCGCCGTGCGTATCAATCATTTTTAGACTATCCACGACCGATGTGACTGAACCTAAAACGTCGCCTTTGATAATTACATTGAAAGTTTTAGAGTTATCGGCAACATTCATCATACGCAACAAATCTGTTGATGTAACATTCGAGCTAGCGTTCGCGTCTTGCGCGCCTTGAGCATTTAATAATGCCTGTTTTCTAGCGGTCTTTTCATCCGGACATTCAATAAAGCGGTCACCGAAATTCGGCAACTCTTTAAAGCCAGTAATAGTTACAGGAGTAGAAGGCGTAGCTTTACCCTTTGGCTTACCGCGAAAATCAACCATCGTACGGACTTTGCCGTAAGCTGAACCAGCAACGATAAACTCGCCAGTCTTTAACTCTCCTCCAGTAACAAGTAGGTTTACTACCGAGCCTTTGCCAACTTCCATGTGGCTTTCGATTACTAAACCTTCTGCCGGAATATCAACATCAGCTTTTAACTCTTCAAGGTCAGAAGTTAAAAGAATCATATCAAGTAATTTATCGAGATTCTGATTCATTTTAGCGGAAATCGGCACCATCGTAATATCTCCGCCCCACTCTTCTGGCTGTAGTCCATTTTGAGCAAGATCAGCCATCGTGCGCGGAATGTCGGCGCCTTCGCGGTCGATTTTATTGATTGCGACAATGATTTTTGCATTTGCGCCTTGTGCGAATTTAATCGCCTCGACCGTCTGAGGTTTAACCCCATCATCAGCCGCCACAACAATCACTACGATATCAGTTAGCATTGCCCCATGCTGGCGAATTGCGGCAAACGCCTCGTGTCCAGGAGTATCAAGAAAAGTAATTTTTCTGCCTTCATGCTCAAGCTGATAAGCGGAAATATGCTGAGTGATACCTCCAGCCTCATCTTCAACGGTCTTTTTATTGAGTAAAGTATCAAGTAAAGTCGTTTTTCCGTGATCAACATGTCCCATTACGGCAACAACCGGCGGACGCTCGACGGCATGATCGGATAATTCATGATAAATCTCAGAAGTCTTAGTCGAAGTATTCTTCTTCTCTAATCGTACGCCAGAAATCCCGAGCTCATCAATAATCAAAGAAGCGGTATCAAAATCAAGGCGCTGGTTAATTGTTGCAACAATCCCCTGCTTAAAAAGTTCTCCAATAAGAGAAGTTACAGAAAGACCAAGCTCTTTTGCTAGCTCATCAACCGTAATCGAACCTGCAATTTGAATAACTTTCTCTTGATCCATCTTTCTCCTTTCTCTTTATTTTTGTCAAACACAAAAAACTCAAAAACTCCTTTAATTATAGCATTTTTTATATGAAAAAGCTAGAGCTGAGGCTAATTACTCAATTATCGCCTTAATGCGACGTACACCAGCTGAAGAAGATTCTTCTTTTTTGATTTTATACTTTCCAATTACTCCAGTGTGTTCGACATGTGGGCCGCCACAAACTTCGCGAGAAACTGGATTTTCTGGATCTCCGATCGTATAGACCTTAACTTTAGCTGGATATTTTTCCCAGAATTGGCCATGAGCCTTTAGAACGTTTTTAGCATAGTCTTTATCATACTCATCAAAAGTGACCGGTAAATCTTCTGAAATCCACTCGTTAACCTGATCTTCTATTGCCTGTTTTTCTTCTGGAGTAAGTTTACGTTCAAAATTAAAATCAAAACGCATCCTCTCGGCAGTAATATTAGAACCTTGCTGTCCAATATTCTTATCAAGTAATTTCTGTAAGGCAGCAAGAGTTAAATGTGTAGCTGTGTGATATTTTGTCGTTGTTTCGCCGTGATCTTCGAGTCCCCCCTTAAACATTCCCTTACTAGCAGTTTTACTGCGTTCACGTTGTTCATTTAACGCATCGTCAAACTCTTTTTTATAGTTTTCTGATAAAGGAATATTCTTTCTATAGATTTCTTCAACGGAGATTTCGAATGGAAAACCATAGGTGTCTTGGAGCTTAAAGAGATCGTATCCAGTTAGTGGCTGTACAGCGCGGGTCCTGTCGTCCGCAGTTTCCCCCACCGGGTTCACTCCGCTTCGCTCGTTCCACGCGGCGGGGGTCCCCACAGCGGCGCCACCCGCTTGTGTGGTATCGTTCTTGGCGGAGCCACCTCTTGTATGTTTTGCCATTTTATCAAGCTCTTTTAAGCCTTTACTTAAAGTCTGGCGGAAAGCTTTTTCTTCGCGTTCTAGCGTGTTAATTGCGTCTTCGCGAGTAGTTAAGATTGAATCTGGTAAGTCTTTGTAGTTTTCAGCGATAATTGGAATAATTTCAGAAATAAAGTTCTGCGCAATGCCGAGGTCTAACGCCTTTAAAATCGCTCGACGGATTAAACGGCGCAGTGCATAGCCCTGCTGTTTGTTAGATGGCTTTAATCCTTGTGCTGAAAGTAGATAAGCTCCCCGTAGATGGTCTGCGATAATTCGCATCTCATCAGTATTGTTATCGTAACTCTTGCCGGAGATTTCCTCGAGTTTGTCGATAATTGGTTTAAGTAAACTAATCTTAAAGACATCAAAACTATCAATCGAGGCTGCTGCAATACGTTCAAGCCCGCCGCCAAAATCAACATTTTTATTCTCTAACTCTTCAAAGGTACCGTCTTCTTTACGGCGATACTGCATAAAGACTTGATTACCGATTTCCATAAAACGCGCACCGTCCGAAGCTGGATGAGATTGGCCATATTTTTCTATATCTTGTTTATCTTCTCCGAAATCATAAAATACCTCTGAATCCGGTCCGCAAGGATCGCCAATCGGAGTAGTTTCAATTCCTCCGCCACGGCTCCACCAGTTCTCATGGTCATCATAGAAGAAAATGTGTTCTCCTGGCTTAATTCCGCGTTTATCTCCGTCTTTTGCGGAGCCGATTTCGGCAATTTTTGCCTCTACACCAGCCTTTTTAAAAACTTCCTGCCAAATCTCTGCGGCTTCCGTGTCTTTCGGAATTCCATATTTTTCATTTCCAATAAAGCAAGTGACATAAATTTTATTTGGGTCGAGCCCTACGACAGAAGTCAAAAATTCAAAGAAAGCTGGAATTTGTTCCTTTTTGAAATAATCTCCTAGCGACCAGTTCCCCAGCATCTCGAAAACGGTTGTATGCCTTGGATCACCAACATCCTCAATATCCTGTAAGCGCATCGATGGCTGAGAATCAGTTAAGCGTTTACCATCCTGATGAGGTTTTCCCAGTAGATACGGTAAAAGTGGCTGCATACCAGAACCAGTAAAAAGTGTCGTCGGGTCATTTTCGAGGACGAGCGGAGCCGGCGCAATTACCTTATGCCCGAGTTTTTCTTCATATTCTAAAAATTTCTGTCTAATTTCACTTGCATTCATTTTTACATTATACCATATAAATAAGATAAGGGCGAATAAGAGACCGCTGAAATGCGATTATGAAACAGGGGTAACACATTGATTTTTTAAAGCAAAAGTGGTATAATTAGGAATGAACCATTGGGGGTTCGTCTTACCGGAAGAAAATCCGGAATCGTACATCACAAGGAGGAAAATATCATGAAATTGAAGAGGACTTTGTTGACAGTAGCCGCAATAGCTCTGGCGGCAGTATTGGTGCCGGTCAGCGTCTTTGCGGCAGGTGGCTACTCTGTAGTCAAGTCGGGGCAGTATTATATCGTGGATACGATAAAAGCTGAGACGACTATTGACGGAGTACTCATCCAGACGATTGAGCGGAGATTTGTGCCGGAAGGACGGTATAACCCGAACAATCCGAATGTACCGTATTCGAGCGGTAATGGCTATTGGGATAACAATGGCAATTACATCAATAACGGTAACAGCAGCAATGGCAAAGCTCCGATTAATCGGGCTCAGACTCTGAGGAGTGCAGGCGTTAGCTCTCTGAATGCTCTGAACGGCTATTCGGAAACCTACGGCTGGACTCATACGTCCAGAGAAACCTACAGTGACGACTCGAACTTCAAGCAATATGTGTATTTCAGGTTAGATAATACCAAGAAATACGATTATGTTGACATCGAGTTCACGCAGCAGGTAACTTACGATAAGAACTGGAATGCGATAGTCCGCTATTACAAAAATGGTGGAGATGGCACGGCCTACACAGAGGGCGACCTCAAGGCTATGTTCAGAGGCAGCTATTAATTTCATATTTTTTCAAAAAACCACCGCTTTTCGCGGTGGTTTTAACTTTTTAATCGGTTATAATTCCGCCCCCCAGGCAGATTTCGTTACTATAAATAACTGCCGACTGACCATTAGCTGGGCGCTTAATCTCATTTGTAAATTCTAGAGTTGCCGTCGCAATACCATCTCTAAAATCTCCACATAAGTCTTTTATAGTAGCCTTCTCGAGCTTAGCGCGATGGCGTAAACGAACTTCGACGGAGATTGGCTCTGACGCGTCGTTATTCTTTAATCGCAAGACGACATCTTTTAATTTTAGTTCTTTAGTCCAAAGCCCATCATTGTTAAGATTTTTTGAAACATAAACTTCATTTTTCTTGATGTCTTTTCCGACTACATAATAAGGTAGTCCACCGCCGATATCTAGCCCATGGCGTTGTCCAATCGTAAAGAAAATGGCCCCGTCATGAAAACCTAATATTTTACCAGTTTCGCGTTCAATAATTTTACCAGGCCTTAAATATTTCTCTCTGTCGCTAGTATTTTTCAAATATTCTTTTAGAAAATCTTTAATGCTTACATCGCCAACAAAACAGACTCCCATACTTTCTTTTTTATAAGCATTATCTAGTCCATTTTCAGCGGCGAGTTTCTTTACATCAGGTTTTAGCATATCTCCAATCGGAAAGATTGTGTGGTTTATTGCTTCTTCCGATATTCGATAGAGAAAATAGGTCTGATCTTTATTTTCGTCTAATGCTTTTGCAAGAGCGCTTGGCGCAGCCCCCGTACCATTTTTAATATTAGCGTAGTGTCCGGTCGCAATAAAATCTGCTCCCTGTTCCCTCGCAATTTCGTAGAAAAGTTTAAACTTAATTTCCTGATTACACATAATGTCTGGATTTGGAGTATTTCCCTTTTTAAACTCATCCAGCATATAGTCTACAACTTTCTGTTTATATTCTTTTTCAAAATCAAAAACCTTAAATTCAATTCCTAGTTTAGTCGCTACGCGTTTAGCGTCGGCCAGGTCTTCCGCCCATGGGCATTTCATACCAGGTAAATCCTTAGACCAGTTTTTCATATAAACGCCAACAACTTTATAGCCCTGATTTTTTAATAGTAGCGCCGATACGCTCGAGTCAACTCCGCCGGACATACCGACATAAACCGTTGCGCTGCCTTTTGCGTCCTCTTTTTCTAATTCAGAAACGGCTTCGGCAATTTTTGTTGCAGCGATTTTCATTTGTTCTTCGGTGTTTAAAGCTCCGAGCGAGATGCGAAGCGAGCCAGCAATTTCCGAGCTTGAAAGTCCAATCGCTTTAAGAACGTGTGATTTTTTACCCTTACTCGCGGCACAGGCCGCACCAGTCGAGAGATAAATTTTTTCTTGCTCTAATTTATAAATTAGGCGTTCCGCATCAACTCCATCAAAACAAACAGGAATGAAGTTCGCTAGCTGATGCTTTTTATTACCGAGAAATTTTAGTTCAGATTTTATATTCAGCTCTTTTGTCTTTTTGGTTAAAGTTTCTCTAAAAATACGCGACATTTTTTCATATTTTTTACGATTTCCATTTACGTGTTCTTTTGCGATTTTTGCGGCTGTCGCAAACCCTGCTAGTAGTGGCACATTCTCTGTTCCTGAACGTAATCCCATCTCCTGTCCACCCCCAAAAGTTACTGGCGATAGCTCGACTCCGTGAGAAACATAAAGCGCTCCAATCCCCTTCGGGCCATAAACTTTAGCGCTATTTAAAGTTAAAAGATCGACTCCTAATCTTGATATATATAAATCGATCAGGTTTGAAGCTTGCGAGGCGTCAGAATGAAAATAAATTGGAGTTTCATTTTTTGAAGATAGACGTTCTAGGCGAACAGCTTTAACGATTTCAGCAATTTCGGAAATCGGCTGAATTGTCCCCAGTTCATTATTTGCGATTGCAACTGATATTAAAACTGTATTATCGTCAATTTTAGCTTTTAAATCTGTTAAATCGATATAGCCAGTTTTATCAACCTTAATCTCTCTTACATCCGCGCAGAGATTTTTGGCGGATTCGCGCACTGAAGCGTGTTCAGTCTCAAGAATTAAACAATTTGCTCCTTTGAACTTCTTTAACAGCGAAAAAGCTAAATTGATAGATTCAGTTGCACCAGCTGTAATTACTAAATCATTGCCTTTTGCGCCAATCGTGTGCGCAAGCTCATCTTTAAAGCTATCATAAGCTTCGCGCATACGCTTTGAAGGAAGATAAGGCGCCGAAGGATTAAAGAAATCTTTAGAGAAAAATGGCTTCATTGCATCAAAAACCCGCTCATCGACAGGGGTAGCCGAAGCATGGTCTAAGAAAATAAAGTCAGTTGCTTCCATAACTATATTATATCATATTTTATAGCTTTTGGCAAAAGGCTAATACTTATCTGCAGTCTTAATAGCAGTTTCTATGCTGCGACCAAGTTTAACTAGTTCAGACGGTTTAGTTGATTGTGTTAAAACAATTGCAATATAATGTCGTTCTGGAATAGTTTCACCATCATTATTTTTTGTTTCCGGAAAGACTAAGAATGATGCGTCAGAATAGTAAGTCCAATTTCCCCTACCGTCGCCGAGCCAACCAACTTTATCATAGACTTTCGCTGTAGCGAAACCAGACGGAAAACCTTTGCGCCAGTCCTGTTGCATAATATCGTAAGCATTCTTAGGCGCAGTTTGATTTAACATGGAATCTTTAATTCTCTCCCACGAGTCGTCAGATAAATCGGAGTGTTTCCAGAACATCTGATAAAGTTTTAAGAGATCAGATGGAGTGGAAATGATGCCGGAGATGCTAGTACTCTTAAAGCCTTTTTCATTATAGATAGTTTGCAGGTTGTCACGCCCGATTTTTACCCAGAGATTTTCGGCGCATGGCGAGTAAGAGTAGCGAATAGCGTAATCAAGGCAGGTGTAATAATCAAAAGGTTTTCCGTCATAGTTATTTCCTAGCCCGACACTATCAGTTCCATTCCAGATATTATGATCAACTCGATAATAACCTTCATAGACAACAAACATTTTATAAATTGATTCAATGCGAATTTTTGTATCTTCATTATGTCTCGCCACAATCGCATCATTATCAATGTCATAGATTAAAACTTCTGAATTTTTAGCATTAGGCTGTGAGCCAACCCAAGAATCAACTGTATATTGTAAATCGATTTTTGTCGGAGTCTTTGGAGTTTCTTCGACCGGAGCCGGCGTAGCAGTTGATGTTGTGACTGGCTGCTCGTCTTTTTGTTCAAATAACTTTGGAATAAAGACAATACCGAGCGCAACTAGAATAACCGCTAAAGTCACTCCCAGTACGATTACGATAATTTTTTGTGTATCAAAAACCCTATCTTTTTTCTCCATTATTTACCCTCCGGGCTAGAATTCATTAAGCGAGCAATAAACTTTTCAGAAGTCGTTTCATCAGTTAGGTAAACCTGATGTTTTGTGTCGTAAAAAGTCGGGCTGATTCGTGTGTTTAGTAATTTACCAGTTTTATTATCGAAATAATGAGTTAAGATATATCCACGTTGAGTTCCAGGCCAGTAAGTCTGATCGAAGAAGAGGTTTCCGAGCCCATAATAAATCGGCTTGCCTTCATAAAGTTCAAAAGTTTGAGGCTGATGAGCTTGAGTACCTACGACAATATCTGCGCCCCAGTCGATAAACTGACGAAAGAAGGCTTTTTGCCCAGCAATCGGCGCATCGCAAGATGGCATTTCCTGTCCTTCTGCTGGATAGCTATAACATTCAGAAAATTGAATATCGACTAGAATAATCCCGCCACGCTCCTTCGCCGCCGCGATATCCGCCTTAGCTTTTTCTTCAGTAAAACCATTTGCGCCAGGTTTATTACCGTTAGCGAGTTCGCCATTTCCCTTAGTAGAGGTAGAGTGGTTATAAGCAAGAAAATTGATTTTTACGCCTTTCTCTTCAAGTTCAAGTGGTTTTGCTGCTTCTTCCTCGTTAATACCTCCTCCTACGGTTTTCATACCGAGCTCGTGATATTTTTCAATTGTCTTAATATTTGCTTCTGTTCCGTAGTTATTATTATGATTACCAGAAAGCTCGACAATATCAGTCCCAATCGCGGTAATCGAATCAAGACTTCTCCAGTCTGCACAAAGACTCATTGTCCCTGTTGAGCCCTTACAGTTATCAGTAAAACTAACCTCGTTTGAAATATGAGTAATATCTTTAGCGCTCAAGAAATCCTTAATATTTTCTGCGAAATAAGCGCCATTTCCGTTTGCGCGACCATTTAATGTAATTGTCATCGCACGAGTAAGTGCAGTTACTCCGGTTTGTGCGAAGCTAAGATAGCTCTGCTTATCAAATGGGAAAGACGACCCCAAATTTTCTTTTCCGTCGGTTGTTGTATCGTTCGTGAATTTCGAAACGACTGTTGCTACGGTTGAATTTTCATTAGCATCGCTACTTTCTAATTTAAGTATTCGATATTTTGCGCCTTCATTGTAAGAGTCAAACCAGTAATTGTCGTCAATCGAAACTACGCGATTTTCTGGAGTAATTTCTCGGAGTGATACCCATTTAATATCTGTAGATTTTTCTGCTTCGCTTGATGAGATATTTAACTCGCTATCATAAAAATCGACGGTCGGGAGTAAAAGATCATAAACGATAGAGATATTATTCTGATTTAACTTATTAACCGTATTTGTGTCTATCTTATAAGTCGTTTCGGCAGAAATCTTTAATTCGTTATAGATATTATAATTTCTTGTTTCTTTTAGTTTTTCAAAGCGGCTCGTAATAAATGCTTTTTCTTCGCTTGTGACAGAATCGTCAAAAACTATTGCAGCAGGAGCCTTATAAAGGTCTTGGCGGTTTAATAGGATATAGGCGAGGACTCCGCCCGCGATTAAAATTAAAATTACAAGAACTAAAATTAGCTTTCCATGTCCAACTTTTTTAGGCTGTTTTGAATTTGTGCGACGAAGCAACTCCTCTCGATAAACTTGCTCACGTCGTTCGCGATTCCCCTCAACTCGTCTTCCTTGCATTTTTACTCCTTTTTAATATTTTATCACGATTTATAAATTCTAACAGCAAAACCTCCGCCTGGAGCCATCCATATATCTAGATAATCTTGGCGAGAAATCTTTCGAGCCTCAATCGTAATACCCAACTGATTATCTCGATAATGTGCAGTGTCGGAATCGCGATAGATTTCAGCGGTATAAGACTGGTCTTCTTCAAGAAAATCTAGGCTTAATCGAACTCTATGAGCTTCTTCGTTTGTTACTCCGCCGATATACCAGTCGTCAGAGTTTCTATCCTGTCGAGCTACGACATAATATTCACCGATTTTACCGAGTAGAGGAACGGTACGTTCCCAGTTAACAGGGACTTTACGAATAAATTCGTAAGCGGAGGGGTTAACTTCTTCATAGAAGCGAGGGCGGTCTGCCGCCATTTGCATCCCGGAATAGATAGTTACATAATACGCCAGTTGTCGCGCTAATGTAGAAGCTAAGCGTTTAGCGGCATTTGTTACGTCAAAAATTCCGCTTGTATAATCCATTCCTCCTGCCAGTAACCTCGTAAATGGAATAATCGTAGCGTGTGACGGACTAAGTGCTCCGCCTTCATATTCCTGACCGCGTGCGCCTTCGCGCGTTAAAAGATTTGGCCAAGTACGTTCCGTACCAGTTCCTTTAATCGGCTCATGCACATCAAGACAGATGTGATATTTAGCGGCTAACTCTAACGCTTTTTGATAATGTCGTACTCCAGCTTGAGAATGATGAAATTCTTTTCTTCCTTGAATTGTCATCATCGAACCAGCATAACCAGGTTTTATGTAATTAATACCTAGATTACTATAATATTTGTAGGCTTCCTCCATTTGAGCTTCATAGTTATCGATAAAACCGACAGTTTCATGATGTCCGACTAGATTTATCTCGCGTTCTCTTGCATAATTTGCTACTTCCTCAAGATTTAAGTCGGAAACTGGATGCAGAAAATCAGTACTAGCTCCGTTCTGAAGCCAATCCCCTTCCCAGCCATTATTCCAGCCTTCCATTAAAACGCCATCAATATTTAAACGTTTAGCGGCATCAATATATTCTTTTGCGTGTTCGGTTGTCGCACCATGACGGTCGCCTGGCGCCCAAGTCCACTCCCCAACGAACATTGCCCACCAAATGCCAATAAACTTCAGCGGTTTTACCCAAGTAAAATCTTGTTTTGGTGGCTCGTTTAGATTTAGGACGTCACGGTTCACTACCAGCTCAATCGGTGAATCTGCAATCATGATAACTCGCCACGGAGTATTAAACGGTAAATCTACATAGGCACGCATACCATCTGAAAGCGGAGTAATATCAGATTGTAGACAATTATTCGCGTTTAATTTTAGTGTCATTGAGCCATAGTTATAAAGCGCAGCTTCGTGGATGCTCAAGAAATGACCGAGCGGAGTTTCAATAGTTAGAGGAGTATGGACCGAGCTCGCTAAAGCATAAACTGGACGCTTTTCATAGTTATACTCATAACGATCTGGCTGATAAGCTGGAATCCTCCAAGCATTCGAATTACTATCAACATTAAATTCTGTTAGCTCGTCAGAAATAATTAAACGTTGAAAACGCGGCTGGGGTGGAATCTCATATCGAAAAGCTACGCCGTCATCAAAAATTCGAAAACGCACCGTAAAAAGCCGTCCGTTATCAACAGTTTCAGCAAGATAAAATGCCGTTTCAGTGTAATTATTTCTAATCACCCTCTGTTCCCCAACAATACTAGTCCAAGTTTCGTCAGTCTTTTTCTCTTGAATTCGGACAATTGAAAGCCCCTGTTTTAGCGGTTGTTCTCCTTGTAGGTTAATCCCCAGTCCGGAAGTCCTCAAAATATTTTTGCCGTCTTTTTTAATAGCATAAGTTAGTTCTCCGAGCTTTAATTTTACGGTACAAACAATCCGACCATCTGGAGAACGTAGCTCCTGTTCGTGGTCAAGCTTTGGTCTTAGACCGAAAAGATTACTCCAAAAACCCACCCGTTAGACCTCCTTCGCTGTCACAATAAAGCGATGTGAAAAATCTTGTCCTCCGAGCGGCTCCCCATAACAGGTCATTAAGATAATTGTATTCTCATCAGTTTCAGCAACAATCTCCCCCATATCAATCATCGCTTTTTCCAGAATTTCAGTTTTAACAACGGTATAGGTTTTTTGATCGAAAGTAAAAGTATCCTTAATCTTAACATTATGAAGATTGTTAAAGATAGTGCTTGAATGTCCAATTAGCACGGTTTTATGATTTGTTGCATGATAAGCGCCGGCAATATAATCTGGAGCTTTTAAAGTGTTTCCATCGCGTTCAATATCTGTTACTCTAGCGATTAAACCGATACTTGGCATAAAAAGTCTTTCATCGGAACTCGCATCCGCCTGTTTTGGAACGAAGAAATAGGCGGTTAGCCCCGCAGCGGCTAAAAAGTACAGAATCCCGAAAATCAAACTAAACTTCGGGCGCTTTAATCTAAAGCTCTTATCACCTCCAACTCTCATTAAACTTATTATATCATAAGCACAATGAAAATGTTAGTGATTATTTTGAAAATTCTAATATTAGACGATGTGATGCGTCGCCGTTGCCATACGAAGTGCCTGCACAAGTCATAAGATAGAATTTTGGAAAACCGTTTACGTATTTTCCCATATTGATTTTACTTTTTTCTAATGTCTGCCTATTTGTTAGATTATAGACTTTATTTTTGTATGTTATATTTTGTATATTATTTTTTAATAAAAATCCAAATCCGCCATTTGAGTTATGCGCATAGAATAATGTACCATATTTAGCTACGTATCCAGCACGAGTTGGAACATCAAGTGTCTTTTCCTTATACATACAACCATTAATAACATTAAAATTCCTGCCATTAATCGATAAAATGCCAATAACGTTGTCGTAATCTAAACAAGAGCTAGTAGTAGTTTTAGTAGATGAGTTAGATGAACGCACGGTTCTAGTGATGCTACTAGTAGTTTTAACTGTCGCGAGTTTCGCTGAAACTTTATTTTCAACATTAGCGACCTTTTCTTCGGTTTCATGGAAAGTGACGGCGTCATTAACAGTAGAAGTATCGGAAACTGAGAAATTAAGACCAGAAGCGATATTTAGGCTTGAGAAGAAAGAGATTGCAATAATCGCAACAAAAACCCAAATATTCTCTCTGTTAGAACTAAAATAATTCTTAATGGATTTTATCATATCTGAAAAACTAAAATTTTTACTTAGATTTTTCATATAATCTCCCAATAACCTTATATGACTTTATTATATCACACTTATGCTTAAAAGTCAACTTTAACAACACATAAAAAAGACAGAGCCAAGCCCTACCTTTTCTCTGTTTTTAATCGGATTATAGACTAATGATTTGCGTAGTAGCCACCATTTAGGTATTTAATTGCCGCAGTAGCAGCAATCGCTCCATCGCTTGTCGCAGTAACTAGCTGGCGGACGGATTTTGCGCGGCCATCTCCAGCCACGAAGATTCCCGCTGTATCGGTTGTACAATCTTCGCCAGAGAGGGCATATCCAGATTCATCGAGCTTAATTAAGTCCTTAAATTCGTTATTTTCAGGGATTCTCCCTACTGCCACAAATAATCCATCAACAGTAATTGTTTTAGCTTCTCCGCTATTATTAGTCACTTCAATAGCATCAACTTTTTTATCGGCGATAATTTTTGTGACATTACTATTCAAGGCAAATTCAACATTATCTCGACCTTCAAGCGCCTTAACGGTTTCTCTCTCGCCACGGAATTCGTCTCGACGATGGATAAGATAGACTTTTTGCGCTAAATCGGCAAGATAGAGTGCATCTTCTAGCGCTGTATTACCTCCGCCTACAACCGCTACGGTTTTATTTTTATAAAAAGCACCATCACAAGTTGCACAATAAGAAACGCCTTTGCCGACTAATTCTTCTTCATTTTCTAGCCCTAGTTTTCGGTTAATTGAGCCAGTTGCGATAATAACGGCTTTGCCAGAATAGGTTTTCTCGTCGGTTATAACTTCTTTAAAATCGCCCTTATCATTAATTTTTACGGCTTTCTCAAAAACAACTTCAGCCCCCATCTCGGTTGCCTGATTATAGAGCTTAGTTGCAAAATCAAAACCGGAAATGTGTGGCTCAACTGGATAATTATCAATATCTAGAGTATTTATAATCTGTCCACCATAAGTTGTTGCTTCAAGAACAAGTACTTTTTTTGATGCACGGCACGCATAAATCGCCGCAGTTAAGCCTGCTGGACCGGCGCCGATGATGATAATATCATACATTATTCTATTCCTGCCATTTTTAGAATCTTTTTCTCTGGCATTAAGCCAATCTCACGCTTAATCTCTTTACCGTCTTTAAAAACAACTAAACACGGAATCGAAGACACCTCATATTTATCAGCCAGCTCATCTTGATCGTCGATATTGACTGAAACGATTTTTATCTTATTCTCGTCCGCAATCTTCTCGAGAATTGGTCTTAACATTTTGCACGGACCACACCAATCTGCATTAAAATCAACTAATACAGGCTCGTTAGATTTTAAAACTTTTTCTTCAAAATTATCTTTAGTAGCTTCTTCCATTTTTCTTTATCCTAAAAGTTTAATAATTTCTGGTTCCATTTTCGCTGGATCGAAAGTCGGATCAAAACGATAAACAATTTTACCATTTTTATCAACTAAAAATTTTGTAAAATTCCAAGAGATATCGGTATCTTTTAGGAAAGTTTTACTAATCTTTAAAATGGCTTTCATTGCCAGTGAATTTTTTATTCCGTCTGGTTTTTTCTCTTTTGGCGCGTTTTCCTTTATGTAAGTGAAAAACGGATCTTCCTTATCGCCATTTACTTCAATCTTTGCGAATTGATCAAATTGAGTTTTATATTTCGCAGTACAGAATTCGCGAATTTCATCATTGTCGCCAGGAGCCTGATGCCCGAACTGATCGCATGGAAAATCCAGAATTTCAAGACCTTTTTCGTGATATTTTTCGTAAAGATTTTCTAGCGCCTCGTATTGTGGTGTAAAACCGCAGCCAGTAGCGGTATTAACTATTAATAATACCTTGCCTTTTAAATCTTTGATATTAAAATTCTCGCCAGAGCGAGTTTTTACTGTAAAGTCATATATAGTCATAATTTCTCCTAGCTTAGTAGTCAATTTGCTTCGCAAAATCGACATAGATGGTGCGGGTACGGCGAGTCGGACGCCGATCTCATCCTTGGGAAGGATACATAATAACCGTTATACGATACCCGCAACTACTCTTATTATATCACGTTACAGACAATAATTATAGATGAAAATAAAATGAAAAATTGAAGCTAGTAGAACATAGAAATGAAAAACCGAGTGCATCCATTTTACCTTAGCTCCAAACACATACCAGAGTGCGCCGATAGAATAAGTTGCGCCGCCGAGAATTAGCATAAAAATCCCAGATACTGGTAGAATCTTAATAAAGATTGGTAGTAGAATCAAACTGCCCCATCCCAGTAAAAGGTTACACCAGACCCCAACCAACTGATATTTATCGACGTTAATTGAGGTAAAAACTATTGCAAGAATTGTCACTACCCAAACTATACCAAAAGTCATCCACCCCGCAAACGCATGGCCGGAAGTATTAAGTAGGGAAAGACAAATTGGCATATATGTTCCAGCTTCCATTAAAAACACATTGTCGTGGTCTAGAATGCGCAGAACTTTTTTTGCGGATGTGTTTGGGGAGAGAGCATGATAAAGGCAGGAGAAAATATAGAGTAGAATCATCATTGTGCCGTAAATACAGCTACTAACTACTGCCCAAGCACTAGTTGAGTGAATGATGCAAAAAACCAATCCAGAAATCGCGAGTACCGCTCCTACTCCGTGTGAGATGGCGTTTACGAGCTCCTCTCCTAAAGTGTATTCTGGAAGAATATTTTTAGTTTTCTTCACTGGTTTTTTCTTCATCTTTTGGTTCTTCTAATGTAATTCCCTCTTCAATTTTATTGTCTTTTCGGATCTGTTCTAAACGGTTTTTTAATTCTGTAAACGGAATATGAATCGAAACATAATTCACGGTCGATTCAGTTTTTTCAATTAAGGTGATGAAATATATCCCATCTCCAGAAGTCGAAACGAAACGTCCCGAAGTTTCGCCGTTTGAGAGCGTTAGCGCCATTGTCGAACGACCGCCGTCGATATTCATCCTATCTACCAGTCCGCCAGTTTCCTCGTATGTAACCTTTTCTCCGAGCAGACCAGAGATTTCTTTAAGCGATTTTCCTTCGGAGATATAATTCTGGACTTCAGCTACAGTTGAACTGGCAACTTTATCAATCTCTTCAGAAACTTTTTCAGAAATTAAAGATAGATAAATAATGCGTCTATATTCACTTAAAGAAAGCCCGAAGTTATCCTGAAGTACTCGAATAAACGTTTCTTGACTACGCTCAACACCGCCAGCCTTACGATGTTTTTCTACTGCTTCATCAATTTCTTTATCGCTAACTGAAATCCCTAATTCTTTCGACAGTTTTAGCGTATAGGTATAATCCTCCGCCGAAGTTAGAGCCTGACGCTTATAATAATCGGTCATACTTTCGGCATTTTGTCCATTTTCAACCATTCCCTGTTTTTCAATCGGAGTGATTGTTGATTTATAAATCAAGAGATAATCAGAGTAACGGACATTTTCTCCGTCCACTTTAGCGACTGATAACGGTAGAACTTGTGTAATACGATAGAGTAAATCGTCGGTACTCTGAACTTTATAGAGCATAAAATAAATTAGAGAACCTGCGGCAACAAGCGCTAAAATCGAGATTAAAATCGTAATATTAACAACTTTATGCTTTGCGTATTGAAGCGGATATTTAAACTTACGACCACGCGCTAAAACTTCTTCGCGACGTTCCTCAACTTTTTCGCGCTCCGTCTTCTTCTCATCTTCTTTTCTTTTCTTAAATAATGCCATTATTTCCCTTTCGTGACATTTTGTAGTTTATCATAAATTTTTGCAGGTTTACTAACTTGAGAAATTACAAGATCGCCAACTCCAGTTTGAATTAAGATCGTTCCATAGCCGATTAGACCAGCGAGTATGCCAGGTACTCCATAACTAATACTCTGGATTTTATCGAGTCCAAGATCTACTACGGTTTTCTTAAAAAATCCCTTTTGAGAAATCTGTCTAATTCTCTGGTCGGTTACGATATAAATCGAAAAATACCAAAGCACATAAGCGTATATAAAACCTACTACTCCGACTCCTACACATCCTAGAAAGCCCCAAAACATCTCTGGATTTTTAGGCCAAATAATCATTAAAAGTAGTCCGATAATAGTCATGATAATCAAGAAAAACAAACCTTTTTTCGCGGTAAAAATATGACGACGAAAAACAAATTTTACTTCTTCGTCCTCACGCTGTCCATCAAAAACGAGATTTGCCATAAGTATATTGTACTAGTTTTGTAATAATTTTGCAATTTTAGCGCGTAAGCCAGTTTCTTCTTCTGAACTAGAAATAGTATCAAGCGCAACTCTAAGTAGTCCAAACGCAGTAATATAAGAATAATCGAGATCAATCTCAGTCGTATTTTCAATTCCTGGAATATCTATATCGTCAAGTAGATGTACGACTGGGCGCCTTGAAAAAGGTAAGTCTTTCCACCATTCTTCGGTTGCGAGCGCCTCCTGTAAGCGTACTAAGCCAGCACCGCCGCCGCAAAGTAAAATTTTATTCGGCAACATTTCAATATTAGAAAAGTCATCAAGCGCAATCCCTACTCCAGACAACCAGACCTCAATATTACTATCGACTGCATCTTCAATTTTCTGACGACGACTCTCGTTTTCAAGATACATTTCGACGTCGTTCGCACTCATCGCGTCAGCAATCGTCGTAATTGCAGGATCAGATAAGAGATCTCGATCTAGGTTTAATTTTAGTTTTTCAGCTAAATCAAAATCAACGCCTAGTCGCTCGGAAATTTGGTGAGTATAGCTTCTACCGCCAATACCAAACATCTTCGTTCCTTCAACTCCGCCATCATCAACTACCGCAATATCTGTCGTTCCGCCACCAATATCCATTACGATTGCAGAGAAATTAGAATCTAAATCGTCGCCAAGACAAGCTCTACAGACCGCAAAAGGCTCTACTGCTACTGCAAGTAAATCAAGATTTAGCTCAGTACAAACTTTTTCAATCGCAGAGATATGTACTAGCGGCGCAAAAGCCGTATAAAACTGAATTACAAGCTCCGAACCTTTAAAGCCAATCGGATTACTAACTTTATAACCATCAATCGAAAGGCTAACTATCGCAGAGTTAATTAAACGAACCTGTACATCTGGATTATCTGTTTCAAGCGCCACGTCTTTTCTAGCTCTTTCTCCGGCACTTTCCTGAACGCGTTTAATAATCGCTTCCATTTCCGTTTCAGAAATCGGCTTATTGCCATTTTTACGGCGATAGCGAACCGTACTAGTATTACCTTTAATTAGTTCTCCAGCAATTCCGACGACAGCCACCTTGCTCATTACTCCCGCCATTTCTTCAGCCTTACTCAAGGCCTTTTCACAAACGGTAATTACGCCTGGAATATCAGCAATCGCTCCGGCGTACATATTACCCATGCCTTGATGAGCCTTCCCGACACCGATAATTTCGAGCGAGCCGTCCTTTTTCTTATTAGCGATGACAGCCTTAACGAATTCCGTCCCGATGTCTAATCCGAGAAAGATGTTATCTTGGTTGTACTTCTTTTTTTCTTTATCCATAATCCTTAAGGTTATTATAACACACCCCAAGAAAAAGCAATAACTTTATTTATTATAGAATAACGCAGAGTGGGTAGCTTCAAGACGCTTATCGGTCGGACTCCAAAGATTTAAGGCGGCAACTTTCGCGGCGAGATTTCCCATTAGTAAACTAATCGGAGAATAGTCAGTATCTTCAATCGGCGTTGCAACTACTTCTCCTCGGCTAGCTATAATAATATGGTCGGCATGGATAGTTAAAATGGTTACCGGATAACTTAAAGTAAACTTATGCAATGCTTCTACGACCGGAATTAGCGGGCTAGAAAGTAAGACCATTTTCGGATAGAGCAGACTCTTAAAGAGCTTTTGAACTTGAGTTAAGGAAGCTATAAAAATTAAGTCTTTTTCAATAAAATCTTCTGCTGAATCAACAACTAAATCGAGCGAATCCTTAGAAAAAACAATCGGCTTGGTTGATTTTTTAATGGCTTCAACAATAGCAATAGCTGTTTCAGAATTTTTAGAAAAATCTCCAGCTAGAAAGTTTAGATCGGCGTCGTTAAACGCAAAATCAAGTTCAGGCGATTTCTTAAATGAACCAGATTCAGTCGAAGGAGCAAAATTTACTCCTGGAACTGGCGGAACTTTTGAACGAAGTGTATCTGGAAGAATTAGTCTAACTTCCTTTAAATTGAAAGTGTTTAATAACTCGGCTTGTTTAATCTCGGCAGAAAAACTATTCGCATTACCGCCGATAATCTGCAGTGTGCCTGTTTTTTGTTCTGGGACATTCCAAAGTATTTCTTCAAAAATATTTGTTTGAGCCTTTTTAAAATAATCTAAATTCATTTATCCTCCAGTTCGATTGAAATTGGACAATGATCCGAGCCGAAAATACTTTCGTAAATTTCGGCAGATTTTAGACGAGGCTGTAAGGCTTTTGAAATGAAGAAATAATCAATCCGCCAACCAACATTATTAGCGCGAGCGTTTCCCCATTGAGTCCACCAAGTATAGCGCTCTTCTGTCGGATGTAGTGAACGAAAAGTATCGACTAATCCAGAGTTTAGGTAATTTGTAATCCCCTGTCTTTCCTCAACTGTAAAGCCAGCATTTTTCTGATTATCCTTCGGGCGCGCAAGGTCAATTTCTGTATGGGCGGCATTAAAATCGCCACAGACTACGACTGGCTTTTCTTCTTGAAGTAGTTCAAGATATTTTAAAAAAGTCGGATCAAAAGACTGTTCACGTAATTTTAGACGCTCAAGGCTACGTTTTGAATTCGGGACATAGACCGTAATAATAAAGCAGTCTTTTAGCTCTAAAGTTAAGATTCTCCCCTCATTTAGCGGATCTCCAAACTGGTCTTTTTCGATAGTGAGTTCTGGAAATTTTTCAAAATCGTTAAAACTATTTAAAACCGTAATTTCATTTTTAACGAAAATTGCTGTTCCAGCATAACCGGCTCGAACCGCTGAATTCCAGTACTCCTTATATTCTGGCGAATCAAATTCAACCTGCTCTTTTTTAGCTTTTGTTTCTTGAAGACATAAAATATCAGGATTCTCATAGGCTAAAAATTTTTCAAAATCACCTTTTTTTAGTACCGAGCGAATCCCGTTGACGTTCCAAGAAAAAAGTCGCATTAGAACATTCTCCTTTTATTTTCGCGATCTAAATCTTTCTTTTTAATGGATAGACGCTTATCATATTTCTTTTTACCTTCAGCAAGTGCAATATTAAGTTTAATGTAACGACTACCGCCAAAAAGTTTAGTCGGAACAATTGTCATTCCGTTCTGTTTTGCTTTTTCTAAAGTTCGAATCTGATGCTTTGTTGCAAGTAGCTTAATATTCCTCGCCGTATCCGGTCCAAGTGTCAGGTTATTTAGCCAAAGCTCGCCATCCCTTAAAGTTACAAACGAGCCTTTAAGCTGGACGTGATGGTCGCGAATTAAGCGTACTTCCGGCCCAGCTAAAACCATACCGGTTTGTATTTCTTCGCCCAGTTTATAATCAAAAGAAGCACGGCGGTTAACCGCAATATTATCGCTTGGCTTCTTTGATTTTTTCTTTCCCATATATGTTATAATTATAACACAGACATTATGAAAATTGCGATTGCTTCAGATATCTATTATCCTATGACGAACGGAGTAGCGGTTTTTGCGCATAACCTAGCATTGGGTCTAGCGAAAGCTGGACATGAAGTACTGGTAATTGCGCCTTCTTTTAATGGAAAATACCATATTGATGTTGAAGGTGGCGTAAAAACTGTTCATCTAACTTCGGCTAGATTCCCGCTTTATCCAGATCAGATTAATGAAGTTCCTGATAAAAAAACCTTTCTAGGCCTACCGATGCCGCGTTTAGCCTATAAGCATGGTATTTGGTGGAGCGTTAATCCATGGAGCGAAGTTTCAGAAATTTTAGATGATTTTCAGCCAGATGTAATTCATTTACAGACGGCAGAAACGATTGCTCTAGCGGTTATGCGATACGTGAAAAAGAAAAAAGTACCGCTAGTTTCGACTGGACACGCTTATCCGGATAACGTAACCGGACAATTTAAACTTTTAAAACCTAAAATTATTAAACGCCCGACCGACGCAGTACTTAGAACTTATATGGCGAGCTTCTTAAAACACGCTGAATATGCTACTATGCCGACCGAAATGGCGATTGGCGATTTAGTCCCGAAGAATCGTCGACATTTTAAAGTAACGGTCGAAGCTCTATCTAATGGCGTTGATTTATCTCAATTTTTCCCAGAAAAGCCTAAAACAGAAGTCTTAAAGCGCTACGGTTTATCTAGTACTAAAACAAAGCGAGTTTTATATGTTGGACGGGTAGATCCGGAAAAAAGTATTTCTAATGTCTTAGTAGCTTTTTCAAAAGCGCTTAAAAAAGTACCAGATGCGGAATTTGTTATTGTTGGAGATGGTATTGATTTAGTAAATCTTAAACAAAAAGCCGAAGAACTCCAGATTCGAGATTCAGTAAAATTTCTCGGCCGAGTTATGCCCCCAGATTTAATTGAAATCTATCGCTCTGGCTCGCTTTTTGCCACCGCTTCAGAAACCGAAACTCAAGGAATTGTCTTAATTGAAGCGGCAGCTTGTGGCCTTCCGCTAGTAGCAGTAGATGCTGGCGCGGTACGTGAGCTTTGTCAGCATAAGCGTAACGGTGAGCTTTGTCAGCCGGGAGATATTGATGGAATAGCGAAAGCCCTTGTTAAAATCTTGAGCGACGACGAACTTCGTAAAAAATACGCCAAAGAGTCAATTGAAGTCTCAAAAATTCACGATCTAAAACGTACTTTATCAAGATTTGAAGAAATCTATTACGAAGCAATCAAATTAAAGAATAATAGTATAGAAGAATAAGTTTTAGTTTCCTAGTTGCATTTCTAAATAAGCATCAATAAAGCCTTGAATTTTTCCGTCTAAAACTGCATCCGCGTCAGTTTCTTCATATTTTGTCCGTGTGTCTTTTACGAGCTTATAAGGCTGGAGGACGTAGTTTCGAATTTGTTGTCCCCACTTTGCCGACTCGCCAGCTCGAAGCTCGCCCAGCGTTTCCGCTTTCTGTTCTAACTTCATCTGGATTAACTTTGCTTTTAAAATTTCCATTGCAGTATCTTTATTCGCGTGTTGTGAGCGTTCATTTTGAATTGCTACTACGATTCCAGTTGGAAGATGCGTAATTCGGACCGCCGAATCAGTTGTGTTGACTCCCTGTCCGCCATGTCCAGAGGCGTGATAAACGTCTATTCTTAAATCTTTTTCATCAATCTCGACGTCATTTTCTTCAGTTAGAACTGGCAAAATCTCGACTAAAGAAAAGCTGGTCTGTCTTAAATTATCGGCGTTAAACGGACTTAATCGTACTAAACGATGAACTCCATTTTCAGACTTTAGATTTCCGTAAGCGTTAACTCCGGATATTTCATAAACAGCAGTTTTAATTCCAGCTTCTTCTCCAACTTGGCGCTCAATTAATTTTGCACTAAAATCGTTTTTCTCAAAGAATCTCAAATACATTCGCTCAAGCATTCCTGCCCAGTCCATCGCTTCTGTCCCGCCGACACCAGCCGTAATTCGCAGAATTGCATCATTCTTGTCAAATTCGCCAGTATAACGTAGCGCCTTTTTTAGCTCCTGTAGTGCCGTTTCCATCGCAGAAAGCTGTCCTTTAATCTCATCATCTAAATCTTTTTCATTTAGCGCAATAATATCTTTTAAATCTTCGCTCTGGGTTTTTAAAACTTTCCAAGCATGAGTTTCTGTATCGAGCCGAGTTAATTCAATATTCTTCTGTTTGGCATCTTCTGGATTTTTCCAGATTTCAGGGTCTGAAACTGCAGTTTCTAGTTCTGCTAGCTTTTGTAATTTTTCATCAAGTTTTAATTTTTCCCAAGCATCAGAAAGCTCGGTCGATAGACTTTTAAGACGCTTTTCCGATTCTTCCATATAGGTAATTATATCATAGAAAACAAAATAAGACGCTACTGCGTCTATTTTATTTGGCTGGGGATGAGGGATTCGAACCCCCGAATGACGGGACCAGAACCCGTTGCCTTACCACTTGGCGAATCCCCAGTGTTCTGGTACTTAAACTATAATAGCACATTTATGAATAAAAATCTAGACTCCTTTTTTAGTATCTTTGACTTTAGCCGGTTTTTATGTTATTATAATAATCGGTGGGTAGTACATTTCATTTTTGGAGGTGGTTATATGAAGAAGTTATTAGAAAGCGCAAACTTTCGCGAACGGCTAGCTACATCTATCTTTTTAGCAGTCCTAATCATTCTTTCTTTAACAACCGTAGAAGCAAGGGGCTTTCGCTTTATCTTCGTGTTTGCGGGGGTAATCGCGACCGCCGAGTTTCTCTTGACCGCGCGAGAACGAGTTTTGTCCGGAGATTTAAGAGATGATCGCTCAGTTTTGTTAGAATTAGTTATAATTCTAATCGGAGTCGGCGCCGTCTTTTTTACCTTTTCGAGGAACGAGATAATCTTAATTCTCGTTTCTGCAATTTCTAACGATGTTCTCGCCTATTTCGCAGGAAACTTATTTCACGACAAGTTTTTTAAGACTAGGCCTTTTCCAAGAACTAGTCCGAAAAAATCGTGGGAAGGGGTTATCGGAGGCTATCTCGGCTCAATTACGGTAACTTTCTTCACAATGAAACTGCTCGGAGTCTTTAATCTTTATTTCCTCTTACTTGCGCCGGCTTTTGCAATTTTCGGAGACTGGTTTGAGTCATTTACAAAACGGATCCTTAAAATAAAGGACTCGAACGAGGTAGTCTTAGAACAAAATCTTTTTAGCTTAAGACCGCTCGAAATGATTATGGCGGGACACGGTGGCTATGGCGACAGAATCGATTCTTGGGTTGCGGTTTCTACTTTTATGTTTTTAATTAGAATTACAAGATAACTGCCTACCAGAAGAGAGGTCGCAGGAAGCGGCCTTTTTTCGTGTGTCTTCCTTGATTTTTTGCCTAAAATATGCTATAATGAAATATATGTCTTTAGAGTTAATGCCTTAAATAGGGCGTCTAAAGATTTAGCACACTAACGCACGTAACTGTTGTTATTTTTTCTAGATAGGGAGGGTGGTCTATGCAAGAAAAAATAGAATGTTTGTTCCTCTATGGAGGGATTGGAAAGGAGGATTACCTAAAGGTTCGTCCGATGATTGACGAGTCGAACCGAAAAACGGTTCTTGCCCTGTCGGGCTTTGCGACAGTCTTGATTTTATTTATGCTCATATCTTCAATGAGTGTCAGCGGAGTGGGCATGAACAAGATTGTCTATGCGGCGGGAGCGATCATATCGCCTTTGATGTTTCTGGCCGCGTTATTCTTCATTAAGAAGAATCAAAAACTGACTCCTATTTTAGTTTCGATGGCTTATTCCGTTTATTATACTTACGGAATTTTAATTGGAGCTATCTTAGATCCGACAGAAAAAACCGTTACCTTTATGGTTTTGTTGGTACTTCTTCCAATAATCTTTATCGATCGGCCAATTCGCGTTATACTAATTACGCTTGTCTTTGTCTTCATTTTCATTGGTTTTTGTTTTCAAAACAAAACTGGTGGAATTCTCGAGAACGATCTTCTGGACGTGCTTGTTTTTAGCACTCTCGGCGTTTCGGTTGGGACTTTTACAAATCTCCGGGCGGTGCGAGGGTTCCTAAATCTTGCGAAAAATACAGAACTTCTTCACGAAAAAGAGGAGTTACTTAAGGAAAAAGAGCACCTCTTAGAAGAACTGGAAAAAGTCGGCAAGGAAGATAAATTAACCGGAATGAAAAACCGCAATGCATACGAACTAGAACTCTATGAGATTCCGAGAATTATGCAAGACACTTTAGGCTGCGTCTATATAGACGTAAACGGATTAAAACGATTAAACGACGACTACGGTCATAGTCGAGGCGACGAAATGCTAGTCTATGTCGCACAAAAAATTAAAGAATATTTTGGCGACGAGTTTGCATATCGAATCGGCGGAGACGAATTTATTGTTTTCATTCCTGACCCAGAAGATATGGAGATCAGTACTAAAGTAGAAAGCATATCGGCAGATTTTAGAAAAAGAGATTACTATATCTCTGCTGGTTGGAGCTACTATGACAGAGTTGAAGGGCACTTGTCCCTACAATGGCTCATAGAAGCTGCTGAAAACCGTATGATGGAAAAGAAGATTCAATTCCATCGGGAACATCCTGAATTTGATCGAAGAACAACGAGTTGGTGAGAAAAAGGTCGCTTTAGGGCGGCCTTTTTTAGGCTATTTTTATGATAAAATAAAAATATGCAATTAAAAACGCTTGGAAAATTTTTAAAGACCTGGTATCCGTCGCTTATTATAATGATTATAATTTTTATCTTTTCAAGTTTTCCGGCCTCTAAATCCGATGAACAAAGTGGTTTTATCATAAACACATTGACTTCGATTTTTCCGGAACTATCTAACATTAGTCCGCTTGTCGTAATCGTCCGAAAGTCAGCTCACTTCTTTGAATATGCGGTACTTGGCTTTCTGAACGCTCGCGCACTTAACCTTTCAGGTAAAAATATCTTCCATTCAATTTGGCTTTCAATGCTTTATTCTATGACCGATGAGTTTCATCAGATTTTTATTAGCGGTAGAAGCGGGGAGTTTCGCGATATTCTTGTCGATACGCTTGGTGCGAGTTTTGGAACCCTAGTTTATTTCTTAACTCATCGAAAAAAGCTAGCTAGATAATTGAAAAATAATCGAAAAAATGATAGAATAATACTAGATTTTTAATAGTTTGGGCTGTCGCCAAGTGGTAAGGCAACGGGT
>JAFVCN010000030.1 GCA_017479205.1 Candidatus Saccharimonadota bacterium | reverse complement strand
TTAAGGTTTCAACCGGACGCATTTCCGGAACATCCTCAACCGGAACTTTAGGCTCTTCTTCGACTTTCTCTTCTTTTTTCTCGACCTTGCCGTCCTTATCGAGCACCTGTCCTAACTCTTCTGGATTTTTATCGCGGTTTTGAATTAGATTTTTTCTTTCTTCAAATTTTTCAGTATCGGCTTCAAGCTTTGTGCCTCTAAAGATAAACTGTTCTGGCTCATTTTCGTCTTCCTCATCGCGTTCAAAACGATCATGAATCGGAATTGGTAAATCTTCATCAGAAACAGTTTTAATATCCTCATCAATTCCGCCATCAAGCATATGAATTACGCGCGTTGCATAGGTAGTTAAATTTGGATTATGAGTTACCATAATAATAGTATTGCCTTCAGAATGAATACGACGGAGCTCCTCCATCACAATATGGGAGCTGCGGGAATCAAGGTTTCCAGTCGGCTCATCCGCAAGAATAATCTCTGGCTTTGAAACTAGCGAGCGCGCAATCGCTACTCTTTGTTTTTGCCCTCCCGAGAGCTGAGAAGGGAAGAAGTACTCTCGTTCCTGAAGATGGAACCTTGAAAGTGTGTCAGAAGCCTGAATCAGACGGTGTGTTTTAGTTGCGCCAGAATAAACCAGCGGTAGTGCCACATTTTCGATGACAGTTAAATTAGGGATTAGATTAAAATCTTGAAAAATGAAACCGATATTTTTAGCCCTCAAGCGAGATTTTTTTCTTCCTGAGAAGCTACTAACTTTTTGTCCGCTTAAATGGTAAGTCCCGGCAGTTGGTTTATCGAGTAGGCCGAGAATATTTAAGAGTGTAGTCTTCCCACAACCAGACGGGCCCATAATCATAATAAACTCGCCGCGTTTAACGGTCATTGAAAAATTTTTTAGCGCAAAAGATTCAGCGTCGCCGTATCCATAACTGCGACAAATGCCATCAAGTTCAATCAGCTCTCTCGAGCTTTTATTCTCCTCGCTTTTCATTAAAGTCCATTATAGAGTGCTAAAGAGAAAAAATCAAGGTTTGAAATTAAAAAATTTCTATGATAAAATGGTTATATTAAAGTGGAGTAATAATGACCAATAAAAAAAGTGCTTCGAGGAAGAGCGCAAGCTCTAAAACTGTGGCCTCAAGAAAAACAACGAAGAAGGTAACAGTAAAAAGAAAAGTCATCGATCCAATGATGATTCCGCGTGACGTCGCGAAAAAAGACGAGGACGTTTTAGCAGAATCCGCGATTGATAACGGAGTCGATTTTGAGCCTGACGAGGAGGAAGAGGATGTCTTTCTAGGCGATGACGACCTCTATGATATTGATGACTTATACGATAAGAACGATATTATAGAGATGGATGAAGATGAACTCTCTGGTCAGGGAAAAACCACTAAAAATAGGACTGTTAAGAATCGTGACACGGAAACTAGACTCGAAGCTAGGGATCGTCGTAATAAAACTGTCAGTTCGAAAGAAAGTAAAAAAGCCGAGAAAGCTCGTAGAAAAGCTGAGAAAAAAGCTAAACGTAGGGTTCCGCTTGGCGTAAAGATTTTTATTGGATTTTTAATCTTCTTAATTATCGCAATTGTTGCAGCCGGCATATATCTATATACAATCCTAACTAAGACTTCAAATGTCTTTGAAGGTAATCCGATGGATATCTTAATCGGTGCGCCTCTTGCAAAAGATGAATATGGTAGAACAAATGTTCTAGTCTTCGGTACGGCTGAAGATGATGAGGGGCATGGTGGTGCAGAGTTAACCGACTCAATTCTAGTTGCTTCAATCGATCAGGAAAAGAAGATTGGTTCAGTTCTTTCGGTTCCGCGTGATTTATGGGTAAACTACACTGTTCCAGGAGAAGAATCTATCTATTGTTCAGTTGGTTATAAGGGCAAAATTAATGCAACTTACTTCTGTGCGAAGAAAAACTTTGATAATAATAAAGAAAAAGGCGCGCAATACTTCTCGAAGAAAATTGCTGAAATAACTGGCTTAAATATTCAATATTATGTTGCGGTTGATTTTAGCGTTCTCCGCGATGTTGTTAATACTCTTGGCGGTATTGATGTTGACGTTTGGGCGACGGATGATCGTGGTATTTACGATATTTGTATGCAGAACTTAAAACTCGACAAGGGAATGAATTATAACCTTGATGGTGATACCGTCTTAAGGCTTGCTCGCGCTCGTAATGCTAAAGGTGGTTATGGTCTTTCAAATTCTAACTTCGACCGTGAAATTAACCAGCAGAGAATTATGAACGCAATTAAGGATAAATCTCTCTCGATCGGTATTCTCGCTAACCCGACCAAAGTAATTACAATGATTGACGACCTTGGGAATAATATTAAAACCAATGTCACAATGGCAGAAATGCGCACAGTTATCGACTTCGTACTC
>JAFVCN010000007.1 GCA_017479205.1 Candidatus Saccharimonadota bacterium | reverse complement strand
TCGACGAGTTCCAGGACACAAACCCTTCACAGTTCGAGTTAGTCGAGTTAATCTCCGATCCGGAAATGACCTATCTTATGGCGGTCGGAGATGACGACCAGGCAATTTACGAGTTTCAGGGTGCAACCGCGAACAACCTTTTCGATTTTTGTGAAAAATATCAGGCGGAAGTAATTAACCTTTCCGAGAATTATCGCTCTACAACCGAAATTATCGAACTTGGACGAAAAATCGCCGATAAAATTGAAAATAGCTTCGCTAAAACCTATAATTATAATAAAGTCTTAACCTCGGCGCGAAACGACGAGATTCTAAAAGGCGAAACTCTGCCGCTAGTTTCTAGACACGAGTTTATCTCGGCCGATAATGAATATGCTTTTGTCGCAAAAAAGATTCACGAGTTAATCGAATCTGGCGAAAAACAGAAGGATATTGCGGTTTTAGCGCCAAAACATAAATATATCGCGCCGCTACTTCCCTTCTTAAAGTCTTATCCTGAAATTAATATCGCCTACGAAAAACGCGAAAACGTCCTCGAAGATTCTTATATTCACGAACTGACAACTCTCGCGCGCTTCATTTACGAAGTTAGTCGCGGAACCGACCCGAGCTTTAGACTACTTGAGATTTTAAGTTTCCCGTTTCTTGGCGTTTCGCCGCTTGATGCGATTTCCGCTCTAAAAACTAATTATGGTGACGAAAAAACCGCGTTCGATTATCTATCGGAAAAAGAATCTCTCAAACCTGTCGCGACTCTACTTTCTGAACTCGTTATGAAGAGTTTTAATACTCCGCTCGAACTCTTTATTGACTACCTAACTGGTAATGTCGAGATAAAACCGGGCGTTCGCTCGCCATTTCTAGATTTTTACACCTCAAAAACTCCTGATTTTAAGACCTATAACCTCTATGAAAATCTTTCAGTTTTAAGAGAACATATTAAAGCGCATATTAAAACCGAAAAACCGAGATTGTCTGATTTTATCGACTTTTTAGACGACTACGAAACGGCGGGCGAGGCTATCTTAAATACTTCCCCTTACCAAGATTCCGAGAACTCCGTCCAGATTTTAACCGCCCATAAGTCTAAAGGTCTAGAGTTTAAACACGTTTTTCTTATCTCGACCGACGATTTATCCTGGGGTAAAAGTAAGGGGAACAATAATCGCCTCAGCCTGCCTTATAATCTACGTTCGATTCGCCATACCGGAATTACGGATGACGAAAAGTTAAGGCTTCTTTTCGTCGCGATTACTCGCGCCGAAAAAACCTTAACCATGACTAATTCGATTCAAGATTTTTCAGGTAAAACTCCGAAAAGGCTCGCCTATCTTGAAGAATATGAAGGCGCCGAAGGCTCGATTGTTAGCCCTCTACTTAAAAATACCGACGTAGTCGAGCATTACGAAACTCTACCTGAAGCCGAGCGTGTCCAGAACGTCGAAAATCATTGGATTTCTAATTACTTAAACTTAACGCCAGAGCTTCGACCGATTCTCGAAAAAACCGTCGAGAACTTCCCGATGACCGCTAGTAAATTAACTTCCTTTATCGACATTGTTTATAGCGGACCGCTTGAGTTTTATAAAAATTATATTCTTCGCGCTCCTGGCGAGCCGGCAAGTTTTGATATGATTTTTGGAAACCTCATCCACGCTACTTTTGAAAAAGTTACAAACGAAAAAATTTCGGACGAGCAGGCGCTCCAGTTCTTTGAGGAAGAAGTCTTAAAGCTCGATTTATCCGAAGAGGAACGAGAGAATATTTTAGCACGCGGAAAAATCTCGCTCGTTGAGTCCTTAAAGTCCTTCCGAGAGATTTTAGTTCCAAAGAATCTAAAGGCTCGCGCCGAAGTTAATCTCGGCCCAGAACATCTTGTCTATAATAATATCCCCCTAACTGGAAAAATCGACCATATTAATATTGATGAAGAGAATAAGACGATTGAGATTTATGATTTTAAGACCGGCGGCTTCCACTCCGAAAAATGGAGTTCCCATCCAACTCTTTATAAATATACGCTTCAGCTAATGTTTTATAAACTACTTCTAAACTTAAGCCCGACTTATAATAAATATAAGATTACTAAGGCGCATATTCTTTTCGTTTCGCCGAAAGCGCAGGACTTAGCCGTCTCCGAAATCGGCGGCGAAACCGAGCTGGTTCATGATAAAGAATATGAGTTTAATTCTGAGGAGGAAGAAGACTTTAAGACGCTCCTTTCGGCGGTTTATCAGCACATAAAGAGCCTCGACTTTATCGACCAGTCTTCCCCACTCGCCCTCCAACCAGATTCTACGAAGCGCATCTCCGACATCCGCGACTTCGTAGAACTTGTCAAGTCTTCGTAAATATGCTATAATATAGAAAAGTAGAGTTTTTCTTTAGCGAGGGGTGGCACCGACTTGGGGACCCCGCCGCGCGGAGGAAAGCAAATCCGAGCCGTGTGCGCGTTTAGCGCAATAGGCTCGGTCAATTTGCGTCTGAGCACGGTCGGGGAATATGGCGGTGACAGGACCCCGCTGAAAAATGCTACTTATAACTATTGTTTGCACATTTTATGAAAGGTTGGTGGTATGATTGGCTCAATGGATTCAATTCGGAGGAAATTGGTCGTGTCCGCGTTGCGGAAAAACCGGCTTCCCTAACGAGGCCGCTGCAAATGCCTGCTCCTGCGCTTCTGGCGGACAAACAAAAAAGTGTCCCGACTGTCAGGGGCGTGGCTATGAATGGGGTAATTCCCAAATCATGTGTCAAACTTGCGGCGGAACCGGCGAGGTTCGAGCTTGGTAACTATCCACCCGAGGCGGAACTCTACGTTTCGCCTCTTTTTTTTCATCTGAAAAAGTTGATAATGTATCCACTTTTTCGGATTTAAAAAAGTTGACAATGTGTCTACTTTTTATCTGAAAAACTTTACAATATGTCCACTTTTTAAATCTTCATCTTGAAATCATTAAAAATAAATGTTATAATAACTCTATTATTAAATAAATATCGGTCTGAACAACTCCATTCTTTCGAGGTTATCAGACAAGAAAGGTAAAGCTATTATGGCAGAAGCTAAGAAAGACGGCGGCCTTAAAATTCGTATCCGCCTCAAGGCTTATGATCATCGCGTTATCGATCAGAGCGCGAAACAAATCGTCGACACCGCTATTCGTACTGGTGCGACTGTAAGTGGACCAGTTCCTCTTCCTACAAAACGTTCAACTTTCACAGTTGTTAAATCGCCGCACGTTTATAAGACCGGTGGCGAAGCGTTCGAGATGAAAGTTCACAAACGCTTAATCGACATTTCTAACGCTACTCCGAAGACGATTGATTCTCTCCAGAATCTCTCCCTCCCGTCTGGCGTCGACGCCGAAATCAAAATGTAGGAATTTTTTACAAAAATTCCTTCCGACGGGCGTCGCCTCTAAAAACGAATCCTTCTGGATTCGTTTTTTCTCGGACTCCTACGTCGGTAGTACATCTTATCGTTCAACGCTAATCTAGGCGGTTTTATCTAAGACTTAAATTACATCAAAAAACGAGCCGAAAGGCTCGTTTTTTATTATTCGGTTACCAGCCAATCCGCAATATCTATAATCTTTATTCCTTCATAATTCTGCTCTGGTTGCATTGTATTTGAAATAATTATTTTAGGATAGGCGTCTTTTATGCTCAATAATGGCTCAACTTCCCGTTTAAAAGTTTCCTCCGATTTCATATTGTATGACACTTGGATATAGATTTTCTCATCTCTGCGGCTAGCCACAAAATCTACCTCCTTACCGCCAACATTACCAACATATATTTCGTAACCACGTCTGAGTAATTCCATTGCTACTATGTTTTCATACGTTTGACCATAGTCTATATTTTTCAAACCCTGTTTTGCATACTTTATTGAATGATCGCACAAATAATACTTATCTTGGGAGCGAAGATAGTCTTTTCCATTTATATCGTATCGTTTGACTTTATAGAATGCAAACGCATTACATAAATAATTTAGATACGATCCAACAGTTTTATGATTCGTGTCTAATTGTTCATTATTTAGAACGTTCGTAACATTCCTGCCAGTAGTCATTTTTGAGATGTTATTTATCAAGAAATCGCTAACTTTCTTCAGCACTAAGTCGTTTTGGATTCTGTTTTTTTGAGCCACATCTCTAATAATTAGAGTATCATAAACTTCCGAGATATAGTTATACTTCTCCGATAAATCATCAAAAACATAAGAACCAGAAAAACCACCCTCTAATAAATACCGATCGAAGGCATCATAAAGACCGTATCTAGATTTTTCTACATCCATATATCTTAAGTATTCTTTAAAGGAAAACGGAAATAGTTCTATCGTAAATGTCCTTCCTGTAAAAAGCGTAGCAAGATCACTTGACAGTAAAAAAGCATTTGAGCCAGTTATATAAATATCATATTTCATTGAATTATGTAAGCTATTAACGACACGCTCAAACCCATTACACATTTGTACTTCATCGATAAAAACAAAGTTTTTTCGTCCTTCTATATATCTATCCTCAATATAGTCATTTAATGCATGATATTCGTTCAGAAACTCGAAACTTATATCATTAAAATCAATTCGTATAATATTCGCGTCTTTTATTTCTTTCGCAACATATTCCTCAAAAAGTTTCAACAGCATCGATTTTCCGCTACGCCTAACTCCAGTTATAACCTTTATGTCTGGTGTCCCCATAACTTTTTTAAGGGTTTCTAGTTGCTCTCGCTCGATTATCTTCATCATAACTCCTTCTTAACTTATTATATTTTTCATTTCCCAAAAAGTCAATTTTTTAATTTTTGGGAAATGAAATGGAGCTTTACTTTACCAGAAAGCCGCCAGGACATAAAAAGAAGCAAGCCAAAGACTCACTTCTTCTATAGATTTCTTATCTCAAACGACTTATTCGGTAATCTCGCTTCGCGAGCTTTCCGAATTGCGTCGTTTCCGAAAAACGTAAGTGAACTTACATTTTTCGTCAACTCCTTATTCAGTTACACCGAGTTCAATACGTTTGAACTGTTTAACTGTAATATTTTCGCCAGTTTTTGCGATATTATCTTTGATAAAATCAGCAACAGTCTTCGAATCATCAAGAATGTATGGCTGAGATAAGAGAACCTTATCAGCAAACGCTTTCTTCATCTGACCTTCAAGAATCTGGTCTTTCATTTTTTCCGGACCCTTAAAGTTCTCTTCGAGCTCTTTTAGTTTAGCCTTTCTGTCTTCCTCTGGAATATCTTCTTCAGAAACATAGAGCGGAGCCATCGAAGCGACTTCCATCGCGATTTTATGCGCAAGATCTTTAAACTCATCAGTTTTAGCGACAAAGCTAGTTTCACAGTTAACCTCGACAATTGCGCCGATACGACCATCATGAACGTAAGAGTCAATCATTCCCTCGCGAGTTTCACGGTCGCCACGCTTCTCTGCTTTAGTTAAGCCTTTCTTTCTCATCGCCTCAAGAGCTTTATCAAAATCGCCGTCAGCTTCAACGAGAGCATTTTTAGCATCAGTTAGCCCAACACCAGAAAGCTCTTTAAGTTTTTTAATAGTTTCAATATCAATTTTTCCTGCCATAATATGCCTCCTAATTATTTTTTAGCGGATTTGATAGCTTCAACAAAGTAATCAAGTACGAGTTTAGTCGCCTTAATCGAATCGTCATTACAAGGAATAACGTAGTCAATATCACTTGGATCAACATTCGTATCACAAAGCGCAACTACTGGAATTCCGAGAGTTTTAGCCTCTTTAATTGCGTTCTTATCTTCTGGAACGTCAACTACGATAATTGCCGAAGGCTGTTCGCTCATATTCTTAATTCCACCATAGCGTTCATTTAAGACGTCGATTTCTTCCTGGAATCTCTGAACCTCGAGTTTAGAATAACGAGCTTCGAGTTCACCATTTTTCATACGGCGCTCAAGATCTTTAACCTTTTTAATCTGTTTATTAACAGTTTCAACGTTAGTAAGCGTTCCGCCAACCCAACGAACTGTTACATAAGGCATCTCGACTGCTTCTGCAGCTTCTTTAACGATACTCTTAACCTGTTTTTTAGTTCCAACAAAGAGAACTTTTTTACCGCTTTTTGC
>JAFVCN010000006.1 GCA_017479205.1 Candidatus Saccharimonadota bacterium | reverse complement strand
GCTTCAGTAGTAAAACTTTGAATTGAATTTTTATAAGAATATCCATAAACTTTACCATTATAAGAAGCCCTAAGCGTAACCGCAAAGGCATTGGACTGGTTTACGTCTGCCGCAGTCTCCGTTCCGGTGTATGTAGAGGTATGATTAGGTTATCCAAAATACCAGACGCCAAACTAAAGAAGCCTCGTCAATTACTCTTGTCTCCTTACACATAAAAAACAAAAAATCTATTTTCTTGGTTTCGAGATATTGGCTGGACGATCATAAATCGGTAAAATCAGCGGAACCTTATTGCCATTATGGTCATAAAGTGGGACATTTAACTCGTGCGCTAAAACATTCACAACGCTAGCTCCGATTCTAAGCCCCGTAAACGATCCTGGGCCAGCCATAAATGTAATCTCCGAAATATCATCCCAATCAGCGCCATTTTCTACTAATTTTTCATAAATAAAAGCATGCAAATTCTCAGCCAAATCTCGACCGAGCTCTTTTTTATATTCCCTATCATCCAGTTTTAAAACTGTTTCTGGAGTCGAAGTATCTAAATATAATCTCATTTTCCCTCCTCAAAAGCGTCATCAAAAGCGTTATCAAAAGTGTTATCAGAAGTATTACCAAAAGCACCATCAAAGATACCTTCAATTTTTCCGTTAAAACCATCCATTAAAACTTCTCGCGAACCATCATCATTTAATTTAATAGTGCACTTCAAATGATTTTCCGGCAATAAATCTACAACTGAATCTGCCCATTCTACAATCACTACCGTATGCAAATCATTAATATTTTCAACCAATTCTTCACTCATAATGCCAGGATCCGACAAACGATAAAAATCGTAATGGACTAGAGCGACATCTTTCGACTCATATCTTTTCGAAAGCGTAAAACTTGGACTAGTTATTTCATCGCTAATGCCTAGTCCTCTTGCAATTCCTCTCGTAATAGTCGTCTTACCAGCACCAACATCACCAACTAGCTCAATTACACACGGAACAGAAAGACTTGACCCAATCGCTTCGCCAAAAGAAATCATTTCTGTTTCAGAATTAATCTTCATTTTATATATTATAACATATTTTTCAGTTTTTAAAACTTCGGCTTAAAACTCGGCCCCATCATTCCAGCCGAGCGTGATGGCACAGAACCGGTACTGCCAGTTTTAAACGGCGTATATCCATCCGTACCGCCAAGTTTTTTAACTTCAGGAGAATTACCATCCGAACGTCCAAAACTTGTTCTAGTGTTCCCTGCCGCATCCCCAGATACATCATTTCTAATACCGACAGAGTTATTAAACGAATTACTGCCAGTCTTGTTTACTTCTGGATTAAAACGTTTTGTCATTTTACGATTTGAAAAACTCTCGCCTAATATTCCCGAATTGTTGTATTTTTGCACAAATTGACGTTTTTCTTCAAGCGCCTTACGCTCCGCCATACTTAAACCAGACGAAGCAGTTCCAATTTTTTCACCACTCTGTGCTTCTGCATATCCTGAAGAATGAAAAATCTCTGACTTTTTATCGTCTTTCATTACATAATCACGGAGAATTTTATTACTACTTCCGTTATTCTGCATTAGAAACTCCTTTAGACATTACTGGAAGAGCGCAAGATAGGCAATAGCTCCAACAGCCGCACCAAGTATAATAGTCAAAAGAATTGCAATCACAAGCGAGACTTTAGAACTCTTCGGCGCATCCCCAACCACCATAGTCGGGACATCCTTGCCGTTT